>NZ_QTPY01000004.1:0-365062 GCF_003857765.1 Burkholderia sp. Bp9016 | reverse complement strand
ATGCCGACCTCATCACGACGCTGATGGTGCTGTTTCTCGCGTTGTATGTGCTGCAGCTCGCGAAATACAACGCGCTCGATGCGCGCTATCAGACGCTTGCGCGGCGCGACGGCGGTGCCGCGAGCACGCGAGATGCCGCCGCGCAGGGCGTCGCGCCCGCGTGGCTGGCGTCGCTCGATGCGTTGAAGAGAAGCGGTCGCATTTCGCTCGTGAAGGCGCCGCACGGCATCGAGATCGGTATCGACGCGAAGATCCTGTTCAACGTCGGCGATGCGCACTTGCTGCCGGATGCGGCGCCCGTGCTGGGCGAGATCGCACGGGCGCTGGGCGCGCACGCGACCGGCGACATTCTCGTCGAAGGACATACCGACAGCGTGCCGATCGCGAACGCGAAATACGAATCGAACTGGGAGCTTTCGTCCGCGCGAGCCGGCAGCGTCGTGCGCTATCTCGCCGATCGCGGCGTGGCGCCGCACCGGCTCGCGGCGATCGGCCGCGCGGATACGCAACCGCTCGTCGCGGGCGACGATGCCGCCGCGCGCGCACGGAACCGGCGCGTGGCGATCTTCGTCGCGTACTGAGCCTGACGAGCCGGCGCCGGTTTCCCGCGCTGTCCATCAACGATATATCGAGCCCGGTATGACGAATATCCGGAATCAGCGATGCGGTTTCCGCGCTTGCGTGCCGATAACCCGAACTGACTCAGCCGAGCGGTTATCGAGGGGTACCCCATGCATTTCTGGCGCAAGCTTTCCATTCAGAACAAGCTGATTCTCAGCATGACGAGTTGCCTGCTCGTGTTCGTCGCAATTTCGAGCGGGTTGAGCGTTCGTCTGATCGGCGATGCGGTGCGCGATCGCGTCGTGCGCGAAGAGCTGCCGACCGCCGTAAACGGCATTCGCGCCGACGTGCAGCGGCAGATGGCCGGCCCGATCGCGGCATCGCGCATGCTCGCGCGCGATGCGTTCCTGCTGCAGTGGGAAACCGACGGCGAGCCCGACGCCGGCACGCGCAACTGGATCCAGCTCGCGAAGAACGTGAAGGACGAGCAGAAGGCGGCGTCGGTGCAGTGGGTGTCGGTGAAGAGCGGCAACTACTACAACGAAGCCGGCCTGCAGCGCAAGGTCACCGACGAGGACCGGTGGCTGACCACCTTCCTCGCGTCGGGCAAGCCGTTCGACGTGAACATGGATCACGAGGTCACCGTCGGCGGTTACATGATGTTCATCAACAGCCGTGTCGAGCTCGACGGCGTGCCGGTCGGCGCCGCCAGCCTGAGCCTGTCCGTCGATGCGCTCGCGAAAGGGATCGCCGCGTACCGGATCGGCGAGACCGGGTTCGCGTATCTCGTGCGCCCCGACGGCGCGATCATGATGCATCGCGATACGTCGCTGATCGACGGCAGGCATTTCCTGAAGGACGAGCCGGGCCTGCCCGGCGATGCGTCGTCGACGCTGCTGGCCGGCAAGCCGTATGCGTACCTGAGCTACGACGGCGCCGGCGGCGCGCGTTTCATCGCGACGTCGTTCATCCCGGAGCTGGACGCGTACGTGGTCGTCGAGGTGCCGCAGGCGGAACTGCTCGGCCCGGTGACGCGCGCGATTCGCAGCGCGGCGCTGGTCGCGGCGGTGGTGGGTCTCGGCGTGGCGCTGATCGTGATCTGGCTGGTCGGCCGCGCGATTGCCGCGCCGATCCGGCGTGCGGCGACGTTGCTGTCGGAGATCGCGAGCGGCCAGGGCGACCTGACGCGCCGGATGAAGGTCGAGAGCGAGGACGAGATCGGGCAACTGTCGGATGCGTTCAACCGCTTCGTATCGTCGCTGTCGACGCTCGTTCACCGGATTCGCGCGGCTTCCGCGTCGATCGCGACGGGCTCGGCGCAGATCGCGTCAGGCAATGCGGATCTCAGCGAACGCACCGAAGGGCAATCGGGCAACCTGGAGCGCACGGCTTCGTCGATGGAGGAGATCACGGCCGTCGTGCGCAACAACACCGAGACGGCGACGACGGCCGCGAAGCTGATTACCGGCGCATCCGATACGGCGGCGCGCGGCGGGCGGGTCGTCGGCGAAGTCGTGGCCACGATGGAGCAGATCAGCGACGCGTCGCAGCGGATCTCCGAGATCATCGTGATGATCGACAGCATCTCGTTCCAGACCAACATTCTCGCGTTGAATGCGGCGGTCGAGGCGGCGCGCGCCGGCGAGCAGGGGCGCGGGTTTGCGGTCGTGGCATCCGAAGTGCGCAATCTCGCGCAGCGCAGCGCGCAGGCGGCGAAGGAAATCAAGGCGTTGATCGAGCACAGCGCGGGAACCGTGAGCACCGGATCGCGGCTCGTCAGCGAGGCGGGCAGGGTGATGAGCGATGTCGTGTCGCAGGTGCAGGGCGTCAGCGCGATGATGAGCGAGATCGCCGAAGCGAGCCTCGAGCAGAGCGCCGGCATCGACCAGATCGGCGACGCGGTGCAGTCGCTCGACCAGATGACGCAGCAGAACGCGGCGCTGGTCGAGGAGAGCGCGGCGGCCGCGGAAAGCCTGAAGCAGCAGGCGGCGGAACTGACCCGACTGGTGTCGGCGTTCAAGGTGGACGAGTGAATTCCGCGCGACGTTAGAATGACGCGTTTCCGAGGGACGGCTGCCGCGGGTTCGCGGCAGCCGCTTTAGCTATCGGCGCGGGATTCGGTGACGTCATGAAAAAAATGAAGCGCATTTCACGATTGAAGGCCGGTGTGGGGGCAGCAGTGGTGGCGGCGGTGCTCGCCGGGGTCGGGGTGAAGGTGATCGCATCGCCGTCCGATTCGTATCTCGCCTACCGGAAGAAGGTCGCGGCGACCGTGGCGGCGGCCCGGACGGAAGATCAGGCGGGTCTCGACAAACAGTACACGGCCGACGTGAATGCCCGGCTTGCCAAGCTGATCGGCCCGGTCCGGGCAAGAGGGTTTGCCGCGACGCCCGAGGGCACGGTGCAGAGCGTCGGCCCCGTCGACGGGATGCAGCCGGGGCCGGACGGGTTGGCCTTCAAGTCGGAAGACGGCAAGACGAATCTCGTCGTGACGACGGTTCCGCTGCTGAAGGCCTGGGCCGCTGCCGCGGACGCGGGCATCAAGCCGGCCGACGACGTCGCCGCGATATTCGACAATGAAACGCTTTACACGGAGGTATTCGGCGACGATGCCGCCGCGTTTCGCTTCGCCGAGTTGCCCGTCAAGCGGCAGCCGGCCGACGGCGTGGTGAAGGCATGGTTGCTCGGTGAAAGCCAGGACGGCGTGCCGGACGGGCCGAACACGCTCGCCGTGTCGGTCCGGGAGGGTGCACGCGTGTATTTTCTGTGGAAGAGTGTGACGCTTCGTCCGATCGCGGCGTGCAGCGCGGCGCGCGTGCCCGAGGACGCGCGACAGGCGTGTTTCGCCAGGCAAGTGGTATCGCAGCGGATTTATCAGCGGCTGGTCGCGCAGGCGCAATCGATGGCCGATGCGGTGGTGCGATAGCTGGCGCCGGACGAAGGACGGGAGGCGGCGTGGCGCGTCGCCTCCCGTCGGGCGAAGTCAACGCGAGCGCAGCGCCTGCAACCCCAGCGTGAGCGCATTGAACGGCATCTCCGCAGCGCCCATCGAGAAGCTCGTCGGTTTTGCGGTCGCCCCCGGCGTATGCATCAACGCATGAACGATCCGCTCGCTCGCATGGCCGTCGCCATACGGATTGCTCGCCCGGGACATTTCGTCGTACGCGCTCTGGCTGTCGAAGAGGCGCGACGCCTCCCGGACGATCCGCTCCTGATCCGTGCCGACGAGCCGCGCGGTGCCGGCCCGGATCGCTTCGGGCCGCTCGGTCGTGTCGCGCGTGACGAGAACCGGCTTGCCGAGCGCCGGCCCTTCCTCCTGGATTCCGCCCGAGTCGGTGATGATGAAATACGATCGTGACATGAGGAATACGAACGAAAGATATTCCTGCGGTTCGATCAGGTAAATGTTCGGCATGCTGCCGAGCAGTGCGCGCGCCGGCTCGCGCACGTTCGGATTCATGTGCAGTGGATAGACGAATTGCGCGTCTCGATAGCGGTTCGCAAGCGTGCAGAGCGCTTCGCAGAAGTGCCGGAACGGCTCGCCGAAGCTCTCGCGGCGATGGCCGGTGATCAGCACGACGCGGCGCGACGGGTCGAGGAACGGAAAATGCGCGGCGACCTGGTCGTTGAGCGCGGCATCGTGATCGAGCATCCGTTTGACGTCGTGCAGCGCATCGATCACGGTGTTGCCCGTCAGCACGACCGCGCCGACCGGCACGCCTTCGCTGAACAGGTTGTCGCGCGCCTGCCCGGTCGGTGCGAAATGCCAGGACGAGACCGCGTCGGTCACGCGGCGATTCAATTCCTCCGGCCAGGGCGACCAGATGTCGCCGCTGCGCAGGCCCGCTTCCACATGCCCGATCGGCAGATAACGGTAGAACGCCGCGATACTGACGGCCAGCGTCGTCGTCGTGTCGCCGTGCACCAGCACGACGTCCGGGCGCAAGTCTTCGAAGACCACCCCGATCGCCTGAAGAATGCCGGTCGTCACGTCGGTCAGCGTCTGGCTCTGACGCATCAGGTTGAGGTCGTAGTCGGGCTTGATGTCGAACAGCGTGAGCACCTGATCCAGCATTTCCCGATGCTGGGCCGTGACGCAGACCCTGGCATCGACGTCGTTGCGCGCCTTCAGCGCGCGGACGAGCGGCGCCATCTTGATGGCTTCCGGCCGAGTGCCGAACACAAGCAAGATCTTTTTCATCGTTATCCTCGTTGGACTTCCATGCGCCGGAAGACCCGGCATTTCGCGCAAGCAGGCATTCAGCCGACCTCGGCAGCCCCGCATGCGGTCGCGTCGGCCGCGCGACATGCACCAGTGTTGCGAGGCGATCGCTCCGCTCTTGTCTGACCGGTCTTCGCCGGGTAATCGTCGGACCACGGCCGACTTCTTGCACCTCGTCAATCACGTCATGAGTGTCCCTCGCTGCGTCGATCGTCACGCCTGTCGGTCACGCTGCGTTCGTCGCCGCATCGCGGCGCATTCAGGCACCCGTCCCTGCTACCGATAGAGCAATATTCAAACCAGCGGCCCTGTGACCGGGCCCGGTTCGCGCCGCGCACGCGGATCGCCTCGGAACGTTTCACAATTGCTACGGGGCATATGTCGAAGGATTGTCGCGACGCAGAGATACGTCCGACCGTTCACGCGCTCGATCGGGCCGCGTCGTCCGAAGAATGGCGAGTCGTGTTGCCTGCCGTCATCGATCGGTGAACATGCATCATTGCTGGTGTCTTTAATCGTTTCGATATGCGAATTTTGTCTGGGAAATGTGCGTTCATCCGGCGCTTCTAAGGCACTGATCGCACGTGAATGATTACCCCGATGCACTGCACCGCATTCGTCGTCCGCCTCGGCGCGTGTGAAACGTTGCGCATCTGTAACGTTCGTTCGCAACGGGGCGGCGCAGATCTGCGCGGCGGTTATTCGATACGCGTCGCGGTGTGTGCGCGCCTTTTCCTCACAGCGTTCGTGTGGCGGGAGAACGCTGATTCGCCGGTGAATCAAAAACACACGATCCGCTTGGCGGGGTATTCGTCGCGCGCTCACGGGCCCTTGCAGCATGGGGCGAGGCCGCCTATGGCGCACCGCTTGCTTGCTTCATGAGGACAGGCGCGCTCCGCGCACCGGAACGGCGGCAGAAGCACATGGATGCCAGAACAACGAATCGGGAAGGCACGGCCGCACATGCACCCGGTGCGGAACACGGCCGTACTTGCACGACGAAAGCGCCACCGTTTCCGGGCGATATCCAGCCGCTTCGCGGTTCATGTTCGGGCGTGCATCGGCCGTTGTCGCCGCTCGCTCACACTCGATGAGGAGACACGGCGGCAACTCCAACGGTGACCGGATCGCGCCGACACGACGGCGCACGGTCGATCAATGAACACAGGGAAGGAGACGTGTCATGTGTGGCATCGTCGGCGCGGTCGCGCAACGGAACATCGTTCCGATTCTGATTGAAGGTCTGCGCCGCCTCGAGTATCGCGGCTACGACTCGTGCGGGGTGGCGACCGTCGTCGACGGTCAGGCGCGCCGCGAACGCAGCGTGTCGCGCGTCGCGGATCTCGACGCCCACGTGCGCAGCGTTGGACTGGCCGGCAGCACCGGCATCGCGCACACCCGCTGGGCGACGCATGGCGCGCCGGCCACCTGCAATGCGCATCCGATCTTCTCGCGCGACGAAATCGCACTCGTGCACAACGGCATCATCGAGAATCACGAGACATTGCGCAGGCAACTATCGGACGAAAATTACGAGTTCGACGGCCAGACCGACACCGAGGTCGTCGCCCACCTGATCCACAGCAAGTATCGCGGCGACCTGCTCGCCGCCGTACGCGATGCGACGTCGCAACTGCACGGCGCGTACGCCATCGCGGTGTTCAGCAAGCACGAACCGCAGCGGCTGATCGGCGCGCGCGCCGGCTCGCCGCTGGTGGTCGGTCTGAAGGACGACGAGTGTTTTCTCGCGTCCGACGCGCTCGCATTGGCCGGCATCACCGATCGCTTCATCTTTCTCGAGGAAGGCGACATCGTCGAACTGACGCCGGGCGGCGTGCGGGTGCTCGCACGCGGCGGCACGCCGGTCGAGCGCCCGATCCAGACCGTCGCATCGACGCAGGGCGTGGTCGAACTCGGGCCGTACCGGCATTTCATGCAGAAGGAAATCTTCGAACAACCGCAGGCCGTCGCCGCGACGATTCCCGATGCGGGGCTGTTCGATCCGGCGACGTTCGGCCCGGATGCCGCGCGCGCATTCGCGCAGATCGACAACGTGCTGATTCTCGCGTGCGGCACGAGCCACTATTCCGGGCTCACCGCCCGCCGCTGGCTCGAAACGATCGCGCGCGTGCCGGCGCAGGTCGAGATCGCGAGCGAATACCGTTACAGCGATGCGCTTGCGTTGCCGAACACGCTGGTGGTCAGCGTGTCGCAGTCCGGCGAGACCGCCGACACGCTCGCCGCGCTCAAGTATGCGCAAGCGCTCGGCCATATGGACACGCTGGCGATCTGCAACGTGCCGACCAGCGCGATGATGCGTCAGACCGGATTACGGTTCCTGACGCGCGCCGGCCCGGAGATCGGTGTCGCGTCGACCAAGGCGTTTACGACGCAGCTCGTCGCGCTGTTTATCCTCGCGGTGACGCTCGGGCGGTTGCGCGGCTACGTCGACGACGCGCAGCTTGCCCGCTACGCGACGCAACTTCGAAGGCTGCCCGCCGCACTCGAAGACGTGCTCGCGCTGGAACCGCAGATCGAACGCTGGGCCGCGGAATTCTCGCGGCACGAGAACGCGTTGTTTCTCGGGCGCGGGCTGCATTACCCGATCGCACTCGAAGGCGCGCTGAAGCTGAAGGAGATTTCGTATATCCACGCGGAAGCGTATCCGGCGGGCGAACTGAAACACGGGCCGCTGGCGCTCGTGACGCACGCGATGCCGGTCGCGACGATCGCGCCGAACGACGCGCTGCTCGAAAAGCTCAAGTCGAACATGCAGGAAGTTCGCGCGCGGGGCGGGCAGCTTTACGTATTTGCCGATGCCGATACGCGGATCGACAACGGCGAAGGCGTGTCGGTGCTGCGGATGCCGGATTACTACGGGCTGCTGTCGCCGATCCTGCACGTCGTGCCGCTGCAGTTGCTCGCGTATCACGCCGCGTGCCAGCGCGGCGCGGATATCGACAAGCCGCGGAACCTGGCGAAATCGGTGACGGTCGAGTGACGGGAACGGGGCCGGCCGACGGTTGCCGACCGGCCCGCGCAAGCGGTCAATGCGGCCGTGCGAGCCTTCATGATCGTGCCGCGCAGCATCACGTACGCGACGTTTTCGCCTTCACCCGCGACGACGCCGATATCGTCGAGCGGATTTTCGTCGAGCACGACGACGTCGAATTACGCCTGCGACATCGACGCCAGGCCGTCGCGCACGATCACGCGCAGCTTGATGTCCGGATACGCGGCGCGGAATCCGGGCAGGCGCGGCGTGAGCCGCAGCACCGCGACGCCGGACGAACAGCGAGCGACCGAGGAATGCCTCGAGCTACCGGATCTGGCGGCTGATCGCGCTTTGCGTGAGGTGCAGTTCGGTGGCGGCCTTCGTGAAGCTCGCATGCCGCACGGCGGATTCGAGCGCGACGAGGCACTGAAGGGGCGGCAGGGGCGTGACGCGCGTGGCGGGCGTGACGGTCGAGGGCACTGCCCGCATGATACGGGCGTACGTGCCGGAAACCGCATGCGGGAAAAGGCGCTGCCGGCCGGCACGTATTCGTGCGAAGATTGAGCGACGTTCCACCCGCATTCCATCGAGACCGTCGTGATCCGATCGAACCCCGAGGGCAACCCGCAAGCCGGCCACCCGCCGTGGATGCCCGTCGCGCTGGCCGAACTGGGCATCCGCCGTTTCCCGCCCGGCAGCATCAATCCGCGCATCGTCGAATACAACAGCCACACGAACCTCGTCGGCTACGACGACAAGATTTCGTGGTGTTCGTCGTTCGTCAACTGGTGCATGACGCATGCCGGGATTCGCGGCACGGGTTCCGCGCTCGCGCGTTCGTGGCTCGAATGGGGGCGCCCGCTCGAGCGTCCGGTGTACGGCTGCATCGCCGTCCTGACGCGCGACGACCCGGCGAGCTGGAAGGGCCACGTCGGCTTCTATCTGCGCCACGACGACGCACACGTGCATCTGTTCGGCGGCAATCAGCTGGAAGCGGTGCGCGAGCTTGCGTATCCGGTCGGCGAGGTGCTCGGATACCGATGGCCCGACGCCGGCTGAACGCACCGTCCGTATCGATTCATCCCGAGTTCGCCGGCACGCCAGGTCATGGCGCCCGAACTCTCCACCCACGAGGAGCCTGCAGTGCAAACCGGTAATCTCCGTCTCTACGCGGACGCGCAATACACGAGCCCTTACGCGATGTCCGTATTCGTCGCGCTCGAAGAAAAATCGCTGCCCTACGATCTGGTGACCGTCGATCTCGGCAACCGCGCGCATTTCGCGCCCGACTACGCGGCGACGTCGCTGACGCAACGCGTGCCGACGCTCGTGCACGACGACTTCGCGCTGTCGGAATCGTCTGCGATTACCGAGTATCTGGACGATACCTTTGCGGGCGAGCGGCTCTATCCGGCCGATCCGCGCCAGCGCGCGCGGGCGCGGCAGGTGCAGGCGTGGCTGCGCAGCGACCTGATGCCGGTGCGCTCGGAACGGTCGACCGAAGTGCTGTTCTACGGTCCGTCGAGCGAACCGCTGTCGAATCTCGCGCAGACCGCCGCACAGAAACTGTTCGCCGCCGCCGACAAGCTGCTTGCGCCGGGCGCGGCGAATCTGTTCGGCGCGTGGAGCATCGCCGATGTCGACCTGGCCGTGATGCTGAACCGTCTGGTGCTGAACGACGATCCGGTGCCGCAGCGGCTCGCCGACTATGCGTGTGCGCAGTGGGAGCGGCCGTCGGTGCAACGCTGGGTGAAGCTGAAGCGGCCGCCGCTGTAAGGCGCGCCGGCAGCCATGCGGCGGGCGGGGCCGTGTACGTCGGCGGCCCCCGCACGGCGCGTCCGGCGGCCCGCGCGCAGCGAAGATCGGCATGCTACAGTGAGCCGGCCTGCCTTCTTCATCCGAATTTGCCCGAATCCGCCCGAACCGTCATGAGCTATCTTCCCCAACTCGCCGCCGTCGGCGGCGTGATGTTGCTGGCCTGCGTCAGCCCCGGCCCCGATCTGATCGCCGTGTCGTCCCATGCGCTCGGCAACCGCCGCGCCGGGCTGCTGGCCGCGTTGGGCATCGCGTCGTCGCACGCTGTCTGGGCCGCGATGGCGATTTTCGGGCTCGGGCTGATCGTCGCTAAGCTCGCATGGCTGTACGAGGCGATTCGCATCGCAGGCGCCGCGTACCTGATCTATCTCGGCATCAAGTCGCTGTCGAGCCTGCACCAGTCCGCGCAACAGCCCGCATCCGCGAGCCGGCCGTCGTGGTCGCCGTGTCGCTGACGTGGTTCTGCACGGTCGCCGTGCTGTTCTCGACGAATCGCGTGCAAGTCGGCTACGCGAAACTGCGCAAGCCGATCGACGCGGTGATGGGGACGATCCTGCTGGGGCTCGGCGCGAAGCTGGCGCTGGACCGGTAACGGCGTGAATCGCGTTGCCGTCGACCGAACCTCCGGGGCGAGCGGTTGACGAGCGGGACGCCGGCCAGTGCCGAAGCCGGCGTCGTATCGCGGTCGCGCTCCCGGCTCAATTCTTCGCCACGGCGTCCACCTCCGTCCCGCCCGCGGCATCATTGCCGCTCCACCCACCCCCGAGCGACCGATACAGCGCGACCGCCGCCAGCGCATGCTCGCGCTTGACCTGGTTGAGCGAATCCGAGTCGCGCAGATACACCTCCTGCGCCGACAACACGTCGAGAAAGTCCGTCGCGCCGCCCTTGTAGAGCTGGTTCGCCAACCCGAGCGCCTTATTCGACGCTGAAAGCGCGCTGTCGAGCCGCCGCGTCGCTTCATCGCTGCTGACGAGATTCACTCGTGCATCCTCGACTTCCCGCAACGCCTGCAGCATCGTCTGCTTCAACCCGAGTTCCGATTCGCGCATCCGGCTCTCGCTCTGCGTGATATCGGCGGTGATGCGTCCCGCGTTGAAGATCGGACTCGTCGCGCTCAGCGCCGCGCTGAACAGATTGTCGGTCAGCGTCGGCAGCCCGAGATACGATGCCGCCAGAATCCCGTCCGTCAGGTTCAGCGAGAACTTCGGATACCGCTCGGCTTTCGCGACACCGACCTGCGCCGCGCGCCGTTCGACCTGCGCATAGGCTGTGAGCACGTCCGGCCGCCGCAAGAGCGCCTGCGAAGGCAGCGTATCGGGCGAGCCGGCCGGCGGCGTGGGGATCTCGCCGGCTTGCGCGAGCACGAGCCGGTCGATCGATTCCGGCGTGCGTCCCGAATACACGGCGATCAGGTTGAGCTGGTGTGCGATCTGCGCGCGCGTCGGCGGAATCCGCGCTCCGAGCGCATCGAGCTGGTTCTGTGCGCGCGTGACGTCGAGCTCGGTCGACAGCCCGAACGCCTGCCGCTTGCGCGTCAGTTCGAGCGCATGCTGCCGAATCGTTGCGTTGTCCTGCAGGATCTTCAGTTCCTGTTGTGCCCAGCGCAGGTCGACGTACGCGGACGCCGTATCGGCCGCGATCGCGAGCCGCATCGCGTCTTCCGCATGCTGTTGCCCGACCAGCCCGGCCTGCGCGGCCAGCAGATCGAGCCGTTCGCCGCCGAACACGTCCGGCGACCAACTCAGTGCGAGCCCTGCGCCGGCCTGCCGCACGTAGCCGAGCGGCGGCGGCGTGTTCTGGCGCGCGTCGGCCGCGTGCGCGGTCGCGTCGAGCTCGGGCAGCAGCGCCGCGCGTTTCTGCACGGTCAGCGCCCGGGCCTGCTTCACGCGTTCCGCGGCGGCCTGCAGGTCGAGGTTGCCGTCGAGCACGGTCGCGATCAGCCGGTCGAGCACGGGATCGTGGAACTGCGCCCACCATGCGGCGGCGTCGATGCCGCCGCGCGGGACGTCGGTGTCCCATCCGGCGGGCGCAAGCGATTGAACCGAGTCGTGCAGCGCCGGGTGTTGCGCGGGCTGTACCGCGCACCCGGCGGCGAATGCGCTGACGGCCAGCGCGACGAGTAGCTTTTTCATGACGATGACCTCGGCTCAGTGCGCGTCCGGCGGCGGCGCGTTCAGGGTAATGGGTTTGGAAAACGCGACGGCAACCAGCGCGACGACGAAGCACAGCGACAGCGCGTAATACGCATCCGCGTAGGTCAGCGTCAGCGCTTCGCGATAGATCAGCCGGTGCAGGTTCGCGAGACCGGCCTGCGCGGTATTCAGCGTGTCGCCGGCCACCGATGTCCAGTACGCGGCCTGGCGATCGAGCAGCGATGCGACCTGCGGCTCCCCGGCGCTCACGTGCTCGTTCAGGCGCAGGTAGTGGAAGTTCACCCGGTCGTTGAGCATCGTCGCGCTCACCGCGATGCCGATCGCGCCGCCGAGATTGCGCATCAGGTTGAACAGGCCGCTCGCCGATTTCAGTCGCGACTGCGGCAGCGAGCCGAGCGCCATCGTCACGATCGGCGGCACGCTGAACTGCTGGCCGATCCCGCGCAATGCCTGTGGCAGCAGCAGCTCGCGCCAGCCCCAGTCGTGCGTGATTGGCGTGTACAGGTAGCAGCCGAGGCCGAAGCAGACGAGCCCGAACACGAGCAACGCGCGCATGCTGAAGAAGCGCGCGGCGAATGCATACGCGCCCAGCGCGAGCAACTGGAACGCGCCCACCGACAGCAGCGCGATGCCGATCTGCAGCGAGCTGAACGCGCGCACCTGCGCAAGAAACAGCGGCGTGAGGAACACGGTCACGAAGATCCCGATGCCCGTCACGAACGACAGCAGGCTGCCGATTCCGAAGTTGCGCACGGCGAGCGCGCGCAGGTCGACGATCGGATCGTCGGCGGTCAGCGCATGCACGATGAACAGGAAGCCGCAGATGCCCGAGATCCACGCGCAGAGGACGATCGCATCGTCGCCGAACCAGTTCTTGCGCGGGCCTTCCTCCAGCACGTATTCGAGGCAGCCGAGGAAGCCCGACATCAGCACGATGCCGCGATAGTCGCCGCGGCTGACGAGGCCGGGATCGGGCTCGTCGATATGCACGTAGCGCGGCACCAGCGCGGCCACGACGATGCCCGGCACGAGGTTCAGGTAGAACAGCCAGTGCCACGACCATTGGTCGGTGATCCAGCCGCCGATCACGGGCCCGATCGCCGGGGCGAGCGACGCGAGCGCGCCGATCGTCGTCGACGCGATCAGCCGCTGCTTGCCCGGAAACAGGACGAACGCGGTCGTGAACACGGTCGGGATCATCGCGGCGCCGAGCGCACCCTGCATCCCGCGAAACAGGATCATCGAATTGATGTCCCACGCGAGCCCGCACAGCATGCTCGTGATCGTGAAGCCGATCGCCGACGCGACGAACAGCCAGCGCGTCGACATCACTTTCGACAACCAGCCCGACATCGGGATCACGATGATCTCGGCGATCAGGTACGCCGTCTGCACCCAGGACAGCTCGTCCTGGCTCGCGGACAGGCCCCCGCCGATGTCGCGCAGCGACGACGCGACGATCTGGATGTCGAGCGTCGCCATGAAGAAGCCGACGCACATCAGCGCGAACGCGAACACGCGCTGCCTCGTCGGTTGCGACGCGGGGTCGCCGGAAAATGCGGTGGTCATCGTCGGCTCCCGCTCAGTTCGCGCGATCGGTATGCACGGTCACGACCGCGGACAGGCCGGGGCGCAGCACGTGTTCGATGCCCGGCTGCGGATCGAGATGCACGCGCACCGGCACGCGCTGGACGATCTTCGTGAAGTTGCCGGTCGCGTTCTCGGGCGGCAGCACGCTGAAGGTCGCGCCGGTCGCGGGCGCCAGGCTGTCGACGCGGCCATGCAGGCGCGTGCTCGACGCATCGAGCGCGACGTCGACGCGATCCCCCGCGCGCATCTTGCGCAACTGGTCTTCCTTGAAGTTCGCATCGATCCACAGCCCCGACGCCGGCACGATCGTCAGCAGCGGCACGCCGACGTTCGCGAGCATCCCGACCCGGCCCGTGCGGTTGCCAACGTAACCGTCGACCGGCGAGCGGATCGTCGTGTATTCGACGTTCAGCGCCGCGACGCGCTGCGCGGCGAGCGCGGTGTTCACGCGCGCCCGGGCATCGGCGAGCTGCGCGCCGAGCACGTCGAGCTGCCGTTTCGACGCGAGCAGCGCGGCATCGCTGCGCTCGACGGCGGCGCCTGCCTTCGAATAGTCGGCGTCCGCGCGCTCGACGATCTGGTTCGACACCGCATCGGATTTCACGAGCTCGCGGTAGCGAACGCGATCGGATGCGGCCCGCGTGAGTTCGGCCGACGACGCCTGCCTGTCCGCCGCATGCTGGCCGATCACCGCGTATTGCAACTGCTGCTTCGCCTCGAGTTCGGCCACGGCGGAGCGCGCGCTGTCGACTTCCGCGGCAGCCTGCGCAAGCTTCGCATCGTAGTCGCGCGCATCGAGCTGCACGAGCACGTCGCCAGCTTTCACGCGCTGGTTGTCGGTCACGAGAATCCGGTCGACGAAGCCGTTCACCTTCGGCGCGAGCACCGTGACGTCGCCGCCGACGTACGCATCGTCGGTGCTTTCCTGGAAGCGCAGCACCAGCAACCAGTCGAGCACGGCGGCCGCGACCGCGACGACCACGACGGCCACCGCGATCCGCATCCACGGCACGCGGCGTCGCTGCTTCGCGGGCCGATCGGTTGTGGCTGCCTCGCGTGATGCGGCAGCGGTCTGGGTCGTATCCATCGATTCACCTATGTATATGCACTTATTGAGGCGACCGGCGACGGGGCGTCGTCGATCGGGGAAGGGGCTAACGTTCCGGCAGGTTGTGCGTGATCCGGAACAATTCGTCTCTGAGGCGGGCCGCCTGCGCCGGCCCGAAGCGCCGCTCGAACGCTTCCTGCGCGGCGCGCCAGTGCACGTGCGCAGCGGCGACCTTCGTTTCGCCGTGCGCGGTCAGCGCGAACGTCTGGCGGCGGCACGGCGGCTCGATCCGGCCCGCAACCAGCGCCGCGGCGACCAGCGGCTTGAGTGCGCGCAGCAGCGCGGTGCGCTCGATCACCAGCACGGCCGACAGCGTCGCCATCGTCAGGCCCGGACGCTCCCGCAGCAGCGCGAGAATGCTGTACTGCGACGGTGTGACACCGGCCCGGGACAGATAGCGCTCGTAGAACTGCGAGATCCGCCGCGCCGCTTGCCGGACCGCGAAGCAATCGTCATCGGTGAGAGTTGGCGTGTGCATGTGCACATGTTAGGCGGCGAGACGGCGCGAAGCGAGCAGCGGGGCGGGATCAGATTGGTGTCGTGGCTGTACCAATCGGCGGCAGGCCGGCGCGCTCGGGCGCCGGGTCAGGCCGCCGCCGGAACGATCCGGCCTTCGCGGTTGCTATATGCGGCCGTGTAGTCGATGAACGCCTTGACCTTCGCGGGCAGGAGCGCGCGATTCGCGTACGCGAGCTTGATTTCCACGAACGCATCGACGAGATCGGCGTCTTCCAGCAACTGCACGAGCGCGCCCGACGCGAGTTCGGCATCGACGAGCGTTTTCGGCACGACGCCGATGCCGAAGTCGTGCATCACCATTTCGCGGTTGAAGACGGGGCTGTTCGACGAGATGTCGAAGCGAAACGGCACGGTGAGCGTGTTGCCGTCGACGCGGAACGACAGCGCGGGCCGGCGCAGCGACGGCGACAGCGGCACGAACGGGTGGTCGGCGAGTTCGGCCGGCGTTTCAGGGCGCGAGTGCGCGCGCAGGTAGGCAGGCGTTGCGACGAGCACCACCGGAATGCGTTCGATCAGCCGCACGACGGTCGTCTCGCTCGTCAGCATGTACGGCACGACGATGCCGATGTCGTAGCCTTCGCCCACGAGATCGACCGGGCGTTCGGTCAGCGTGACGTCGAGGCGCACTTTCGGATGCGCGGCCTTGAAGCCGGCGATCAGCGGCACCAGCCGGTTCAGCGCGGCGGTCGTGTGCGCGACGAGGCGCAGCAGGCCCTCCGGCTCGCGCGTGTGCGACTGCGCTTGCGCCTCGAGCGAGTCGAGTTCGTCGAGCACGGCCGCGCAGCGCTCGTAGATCCGCTCGGCCGTTTCGGTCAGCGAGACCTGGCGCGTGGTCCGGTGCAGCAGGCGGCTGCCGAAACGCGCTTCCAGATCCGCGACCGCCCGCGATACGACCGGCCGCGCGAGGCCGTGCATGTCGGCGGCGCGCGTGAAGCTGCGCATCTCGACCACCGACCGGAAAATGCGCAGCTTGTCGATGTAGTCCATGTCCGTCTCCTCGGGGCGATGACGGCGTGCCGAAGGCACGCGGCCGACCGTTACGGCGGAGTGTACATTGACTTTATGCATATGCACATATAAATTGCCGATCATGAACGATATCCAGATGGTCCAGGCCTGCAATTGCCTCGCGCTGCGTCAGGCGGCGCGCTTCGTCACGCAACTTTACGAGCGTCATCTGGCCCCGGTCGGCGTGACGCCCGCGCAGTTTTCGATCATGGCGAACCTGTCGCACCGGCCCGGCCTGATGATGAGCGAACTCGCCGATACGCTGGTGATGGATCGCACGACGCTGTTGCGCGCGCTGAAGCCGCTACAGCGCGACGGCTTCGTCGCCGCGGCCGCATCCGAGCATGATGCGCGTGCGCATGCGCTCAGCCTGACGAAGCTCGGCGAGCGCACGTACGCGCACGCGAAAGTCGCATGGCAGGCTGCACAGGACGAGTTCGAGACGCAGTTCGGCCGCGACCGGGCCAGGGCGCTGCGCGACGAGTTGTTCAGCCTGACGGCGCTGCGCGACGCATAGGGCCTGTTCACGCTGATAACGGGCTTGCGCCGGCCAAAACAGGGGAACCCTTTCCGCCCGCATGGCTGCGCCGCTCGTCGTTGTAAATGCTACATAGCCAGGGCTATTGCGCCTCCTCTCTCCTTGCACGCGCCCGGAGGAAGTCCCCTTGCGGAACGGGCGGAAAGGCTCGTCCGCAAGCCCGTTATCAGCGTGAACAGGCCCTGGCGCGCGCGGTAGTATTACAAAAGCGATCCGGATCCACCGGACGAGACACGAGGAGCACCCCATGCTGCAGTTGAGCGAGCGCGACGAGGCGATGTTGCGCGGCGCATTCGGCGACGGCGTCGCACGCGCGATGCGGATCGTCGCCCGTACGGCCGGCGTGATGTCGGCGCCGCACCTGATCGACATCACGTCCGCGCATATCGACGGCTGTCTCTATCACGGCCAGACCAGCCTCGACTTCGTCGAGTATTTCGTCGACACGGGCGCGAAAGTCGCGGTGCCGACCACCCTGAACGTCGGGTCGCTCGACCTGATTCATCCCGAGCTGTATCACGGCGACCGCGCGATCCAGCGCGACGCGCAGCGCCTGATGGACGCGCACCTGCAGCTCGGCTGCGAATCGAGCTTCACGTGCGCGCCGTATCAGCTGAAGAACCGCCCGCGTCTGGGCGAGCAGATCGCGTGGGCCGAATCCAATGCGATCGTGTTCGCCAATTCGGTGCTCGGTGCGCGCACCAGCCGCTATGGCGACTTTCTCGATCTGGCCGCCGCGATCACCGGGCGCGCGCCGTATGCGGGCCTGCACGTCGAAGCGAATCGCGCCGCGCAAATCGTGTTCAACGCGCCGGACTTCGGCAGCCGCCCGTCGCGCGACATCTATTTCGCGGCGCTCGGGCTGTTGATCGGCAGGATCGCCGGCGCGATCGTGCCCGCGATCGTCGGGCTGCCCGCGGACACCACCGAGGACGAACTCAAGGCGCTCGGCGCCGCCGCCGCATCGAGCGGCGCGGTCGCGCTGTTCCACGCGGTGGGCGTGACGCCGGAGGCGCCGACGCTCGATGCCGCGTTGCACGGGCGCGCCGCGCAGCGGACCGTCGATGTCGCGATGGCCGATCTCGACGAGATCCGCCACACGCTGAACCACGGCGCTGACGGCGATGCGCTCGTCGCGGTCGCGCTCGGCACGCCGCATTTCTCGCTGGCCGAATTCCGCACGCTCGACGCGCTGCTCGATCGATTCGACGGCAAGCCGATGTGCGATTTCTACGTGAACACGAGCCGCTTCATCCTGTGGGAGCTGGGCGAGCTCGGGCTCGCGGACAAGTTCGAGGCCCGCGGCGTCCAGATCGTCGTCGATACCTGCACGTACATCACGCCGGTGATGAAGCAACTGTCGGGCCTGGTCATGACCAACTCGGGGAAGTGGGCGTCGTATGCGCCCGCGAACATCGGCGTCACGGTGGCGTACGGCAGCATGCGCGAGTGCGTGCGCTCCGCGTTCGAAGGAAAGGTGCGATTCGATGACTGAAGCAATGGTGGGGGGATTCACGGGCGACACGCTCGTGCCGGGCAGCGCATGCGCACGCACGATCGTGCTCGACAAGCCGCTCAGTTTCTGGGGCGGCTACGATTCGGGCGCGGGGCGGATCGTCGATCGCGGGCATCCGCAGACGGGCGCGAGCCTCGCCGGCCGCATCATGGTGATGCCGCACGCGAAGGGCTCGAGTTCGAGCAGCAGCGTGCTGGCGGAAGCCGTGCGCAACGGCACGGGGCCGGTCGGGATCGTGCTGAAGGAGCGCGACCTGATCATCTCGATCGGCGCGATCGTCGCGGCCGAGCTGTATGCGATCGCGGTGCCGGTGGTGTGCGTGACGGATGACGTGTATGACGCGATCGTCGCCGCGACCGGCGACGTGCGGATCGAGGCAGACGATGGGGACGGCGGCGCGAGGATCGACATCGGCGACTGATGCGATGCGCGCGCCGGCTCAGATGAAGCGAATGTGCGGCGTATCTGCGCGCGCGAGCGACAGCGCGTGCCGGGCGGCATCCATTTCGCGCTTGCCGCCGGGCTGGTTGAGCCGGCGGATTTCGGGCCAGACGACCAGTCCGAACACCGCGCGCAGGATCGTGCTCAGCACGAACAGGCCGATTGCGGTGGCGCCGAACCACGCGAAGATGTCGAGCATCCCGTCCGTGCTGCGTGCCACCGCGGACATGACGCCGATGGCAAGCGCCGCGGCGATCAGGACGCCGATCGTCACGATCACATCGATTCGGGCGCTCAGCGTGCGGGCCGGGCGAACGAGATACACCGAACCGTCGGTCACGTTGCGGATGCCGTAGACCGCCAGGTGATCGCCGCGCTCCGTATAGGCGACCTTCAGCCGGTCGCCCGCGACGATGAACAGGTTGCGCGTTGCGTTTGTCCTGAGCGTGAGCGGCGCATCCAGCGTGTCGAGTCGAAGCGCGATCTCCTCGATGCCCTGCGTGGTCCAGCCAAGGTTGTTGCTCCAGACTTTGGTACTGATCGTCTTCTGGCTGACGGATGTGACGCAGCCCGACGCGGTCTGCATGATGCGATCGGTCATGCGTTGCTCCGTTCGGCGGTGAAACGGGACGGCTGGCCTTGCCACTTTTCCTGGGCTTCGCGCCGTTGCGGCCGGAACACCCGTTCGGACAAGCCGGCGATCGCGAGCAGCGTGCCCAGCATGCTGACGATGCCGACGAACAAGGTCAGTGCGACGACGAGCGCCCAGCCGGCCTTGAGCGCGGCGCCGCCGACGAGCAGGCTCAGCATGAAGATGCACGACGCCCACGTGAGCAGCGACAGGTTACGCTCCTTCTGCGCGAGCGCGTCGTAGGGCGGAATCGTCAGGTCGTTGCAGGCGATCCACGCGATCCGGCGGCGACCATGATCGTCGAACACGCATGTGCGCACCGCCATCCCGGGCTTCAACAGATCGGCCTGCTTGAACGCGTCGGCGTCAACGTCGTCGGCGCAGAGGAAGTAGCAGATGCCCTGCATCGTCACGCGATAAAGCGGTACCTTGCTGACGCCGACTCCGATACGGACGAGGTTCGTATCGATACGGTCGATCGTCGACTCGATCACGGTGGTGTGACTGGACATGGCTGGAAGCGGGTGGTGGCCCGTATCGCATTGGCGTGGCATTCATCATACCGATGAAAATGCCGGGTGGACCATGCGTATGGCGGTACGGCGTCGCCCACGTTTTCCTGTCATTCGCGCGCGGTTCCCGTCGCCGCCTCCCGATACGCGCTCGGCGTTTGCCCGGCCCACCTGCGGAACGCGCGCGTGAAATTCGCCGGGTCGGTGAATTGCAGCCGCTCGGCGATCGTCTTCAGGTCAAGATCCGACGCCGAAAGCAATTGCTTCGCGTCGCGAAACCGCGCTTCGTCGAGCAGTTGCCGGTAGCTCGACCCGGCTTCCTCGAGCCGGCGCCGTAGCGTGCGTGTCGACACGAGCAGCGCGTCCGCGAGCGCTTCCGGGCTCGAATAGTCCCCCGCGGTCTTCGCCAGTTCCGCGCGCACGCGCTCGACCAGATCGCCTTCTTCCTGACGTACTTGCGCATACTCGCGCTCGACCTGCACGAGCGCCTGCCGGTGCGCGACTTCGTCGGCGAGCGGAAGCGGCCAGTCGAGCACATCGTGCGCGATCCACAGCGCGTTGGCCGCGCAACCGAATTCGACCGGCGGCAACTGGCTGCGATAGCGCGCGAAATAGTCGGGTTGCGGCCACGTGAAGCGCAGCGCGATCGGTGGCGACGCGCGCCCGGACCACTGCGAGATGTTCTGCGCGAGCCCCGTCAGCACGAACTCGAACATCACGTGATGCTGCAGCACGGGACTCGCCTGCACGCCGTGCAGTTCGAGCGTCGCGCCGCGCGCGTCCTCCGCATAGGTCAGACGATATTGACGGTTGCGCATCCGGAAGTAGCGTTGCGTGACGATCAGCGCTTCGCGGATGTCCCGCGCGGTCAGCGTTGCGTAGCCGAGAAAGCCGTGCACCGTCGGCTTCAGCAGCAGCCCGAACGCGAGCCCGATGCCGGCGTCGCCGCCGATCTCGATCGCGTTGAGCACGAGCCGCCCCCATTGCGACGGCGCGACGCGCGCATCCGGTTCGGCCAGTACCGCGTCGCGCAGCCCGGTGCCGGCGCGTACCGCGGCCAGGTCGACGCCGCGCGCGGCCAGCGCCTGCAGGAGCAGGCGCGTATAGGCGACCGGAATCGTCGGCCGGCGCAGCCCGAGGTGGTCCTTGCGTGGCGGGGAAGTCATGTCGTTTTGGCCGAAAATGACAAGCATTATGGCTGTTTGCCCCCTCACGTTCAAGGCGGCGCGCGGCCTACGATGATACGCATCGCTTACCGGCAGAATCATCATGACGACTTCGTTTCCCCACCTGCTCGCGCCGCTCGACCTCGGCTTCACCACGCTGAAGAACCGCGTGCTGATGGGCTCGATGCACACCGGCCTCGAGGACAGCCGCAAGACGCTGCCGCGGCTTGCCGACTATTTCGCCGAACGCGCGCGCGGCGGCGTCGGGCTGATCGTGACCGGCGGCTTCGCGCCGAACGTGGCCGGCTGGACCAAGCCGTTCGGCGGCACGCTAATGACGTCGGCCGGTGCGCGGCGCCACCGCGTGATCACCGATGCCGTGCATGCGGACGACGGCAAGATCGCGTTGCAGATCCTGCATACCGGCCGCTACGGCTATCACCCGTTCGCGGTCGCGCCGTCGAAGATCAAGTCGCCGATCTCGCCGTTCACGCCGCACGAACTCGGCGCGCGCGGCGTCGAGCGTCAGATCCGCGCGTTCGTCCGTTGCGCGCAACTCGCGCGCGAAGCCGGCTACGACGGCGTCGAGATCATGGGCTCCGAGGGCTACCTGATCAACCAGTTCATCTCGATGCATACCAACAAGCGCACCGATCAGTGGGGCGGTTCGTACGAGAATCGCATCCGCCTGCCGATCGAGATCGTCGAGCGCACGCGCGAAGCCGTCGGGCGCGACTTCATCCTGATCTACCGGTTGTCGATGCTCGACCTGATCCCGGACGGCAGCGACTGGAGCGAGACCGTTCAGCTCGCGAAGGCGGTGGAGCGAGCGGGCGCGACAATCATCAACACGGGAATCGGCTGGCACGAGGCACGCGTGCCGACGATCGCGACGTCGGTGCCGCGCGGTGCGTTCGCATGGGTGACGAAGAAGATGAAGGGCGAAGTCGGCATCCCGCTCGTGACGACCAACCGGATCAACCGGCCCGAAGTGGCCGAGCAGATTCTCGCCGACGGTTGCGCGGACATGGTGTCGATGGCGCGGCCGCTGCTTGCGGATGCCGAGTTCGTCATCAAGGCCGCGCAGGGTCGCGCGGACGAGATCAACACCTGCATCGGCTGCAATCAGGCGTGTCTCGACCACGCGTTCAAGAACAAGATTGCGTCGTGCCTGCTGAATCCGCGTGCCTGTCACGAGACGGAGCTGACCTACACGCGTGCGCAGCGGCCGAAGCGTATCGCGGTGGTGGGTGCGGGCCCGGCTGGGCTCGCGTGCTCGACCGTGCTCGCGCAGCGCGGGCATCAGGTCGACCTGTTCGATGCGGCGGCGGAGATCGGCGGCCAGTTCAACATGGCGAAGCGGATTCCGGGCAAGGAAGAGTTCGATGAAGCGCTGCGCTACTTCGGCCGGCAAGTCGAGCTGACCGGCGTGAATCTGCATCTGAACCGGAGTGTCGACGCGAGCGACCTGATCGCGGGCGGCTACGACGAGATCGTGCTCGCGACCGGCGTTGCGCCGCGCGATCCGAAGATTCCGGGGCAGGACGGGCCGAACGTGCTCAGCTATATCGACGTGCTGGCCGGCCGGCAGCCGGTCGGCCGGCGCGTCGCGGTGGTCGGCGCGGGCGGGATCGGCTTCGATGTCGCCGAATATCTGGTGCAGGACGGCGAGTCGCCGACGCTCGATCTGGACGAATGGAAGGCCGAGTGGGGAGTGACCGATCCGGCCGCGACGCGTGGCGGCGTGACGCGTGCGCGGGTCGCGCCGCCCGCTCGCGAAGTGACGCTGCTGCAGCGTAAAGCCGCGCCGCTCGGCAAGGGGCTAGGCAAGACGACCGGCTGGATTCACCGCGCGACGCTGAAGATGAAGCAGGTGAAGATGATCGGCGGCGTGAACTACGAACGGATCGATGCGCGCGGGTTGCACGTGTCGTATGGCGAGCAGCGCACCGATCCCGCGTGCATCGAGGCCGATACGATCGTGCTCTGCACGGGGCAGGAGCCGCAGCGCGCGCTGCTCGCGCCGTTGCAGGCGGCCGGACGCCCGGTGCACCTGATCGGCGGCGCGGAACTGGCTGCCGAGCTCGATGCGAAGCGCGCGATCGACCAGGGGGCGCGGCTCGCGGCGCGGTTGTAACGGGCGTTGCTTCGGGCATCGGCGCGAAGCGTCGTCGCGCGGCGGTAGTCTGCATGCGCGATGCTTCGCGACTGTCATGCCGGTGTATCGGCATTCCGGTGCAGCCGGCAGAACGGAACGGACATCCCGCGCCGCCGTGCAACGCGACGACGCGATCCCGCAACCGGCCGATGCGCGTCAGGCCGCTTCGGCCCGTTCTTCCTCTTCTGCTTCGAGCATCGCCTTGACGATCAGGTAGACAGCCGGCAGATCGTCGTCGTCGCGACGCCAGTCGACCGGTTCCTCGACGTCCGCGGCCACCAGCCGGCTGTCGCGCAGCCGGATGAACGCGTCGACGACCGTCGGGTCGTTGCGGCTCAGGAAACCGGAATTCGAGAACGCGAGCTCTTCGACGTTCAGCAGCGCCTGCCAGCTCATCGTACGGACGGCGGCCGGATGGGTGCGGCGTCGCAGGCCGAGCGCGCGCTGCGCGGGGCCGCCGACGACACGCTGCAGATCGACGACCGCCCGCTGCGCGGCACGTTCGAAATGGGCCGGGTTGAAACCGGGTTGCTCGGGATCGAATGCGGATGACTGGAACATGGTCGCCTCACAAAAGTCCGTCCGTCATGGCCGACGGAATTCGGGTCAAATGGTGCAAAAGCACTGTAAATATATACAGTGTTCGTGGCGGTTTCAAGCCCTGAATGAATACACGTGTGCGACGGCCGGTTTCGGACGGTCGGCGGCCAGCGATTCATACCGACGCGGCGATCGTCTCGCGCAACCATCGATGCGCCGGATCGCGATGCACACGTTCGTGCCACAGCATCGACATCTCGTAGCCGGGAACCTCGACCGGCGCCTCCACGACGCGCAACGCGGGCGTGTTGCGCACCAGCCGCTCGGGCAGCATCGCGACGAGGTCGGTGGTGGCGACGGCCGACAGCACGAACAGGAAATGCGGAACCGACAGCACGACACGTCGTGCAGCGCCCGCTTTCGCGAGCGCTTCGTCCGTGACGCCGAAGAAGCCGCCGCCGTCGGGCGACACGATCACGTGTTCCAGTGCGCCGAACTGCGCGAGCGTGGGACGCCGCTTCAGCTTCGGATGCCCCGCGCGGCTGACGAGCACGTATCGCTCCGTGAACAGCGGCAGGCGCCGCATTCCTTCCGGCGATCCTTCGGTCGTATGGAGCGCGAGGTCGATCCCGTTTCGTTCCGCCTCCTGCTCGATGCGCGGCGGCACGAGTTCGACGACGGCGAGCCGCGTCCCCGGTGCAGCCGAACGCAACGTATTCAGCGCGGGCAGGACGATCGTCGATTCGCCATAGTCGGTCGCGGCTACACGCCAGGTATTCGTCGCGGTTGCCGGATCGAATGGCGTAGCCGTCAGCACCGCGTGTTCGATCGCGTCGAGCGCAACCCGCAGCGGCTCGCGCAGCGTTTCCGCGCGGGCGGTCGGCCGCATGCCGCGCGGCCCAGGCAGCAGCAACGGGTCGCCGAACAGGTCGCGCAGCTTCTGCAACTGCACGCTGACCGACGGCTGCGATATGTTCAGTTTTTCGGCGGCGCGCGTGACGTTGTGCTCCGCGAGCAGCACGTCCAGCGTGACCAGCAGGTTCAGGTCCAGCCGTCTGAGATTGTTCATCGCTATACCTGGAATATCTGGAATTCATTTCCAATATACCTTCGGCGACGGCATCCTGCAGTCAATCAATCAACGGAGCTGTGAACATGAACGTGCTGATCGTCTACGCCCATCCCGAACCGCGCTCGCTGAACGGTGCGCTGCGGGACTTTGCGGTCGAACATCTGGAAGCGGCGGGCCATGCCGTGCAGGTAACCGATCTATACGCGATGAACTGGAAGGCCGCATTCGATGCGAACGACGTGACCGACCGCGCGCCCGATGCGCGCTTCGATCCGGCGCTCGATTCGAAGCATGCGTTCGAGACGGGCACGCAGCGCGACGACATCGCGCGCGAACAGGACAAGCTGAAGTGGGCCGACGCGGTGATCCTGCAGTTTCCGCTGTGGTGGTTCTCGATGCCGGCGATCATGAAGGGCTGGGTCGAGCGTGTGTATGCGTACGGTTTCGCATATGGCGTCGGCGAGCATTCCGACCGGCATTGGGGCGATCGTTACGGCGAAGGCTCGTTCGCCGGCAAGCGCGCGATGATGATCGTCACGACGGGCGGATGGGAATCGCACTACAGCGCGCGCGGCATCAACGGGCCGATCGACGACGTGTTGTTCCCGATCCAGCACGGCATTTTGTATTACCCGGGATTCGACGTGCTGCCGCCGTTCGTGATCTACCGGGCGGGAAGGATGGACGACGTGCGTTTCGACGAAACGCGTGCGGCGCTCGGCAAGCGTCTCGACGAACTGTGGACTGTGCAACCGATCCCGTTCCGGCGGCAGAATGCGGGAGACTACGAGATTCCGGCGCTGACCTTGAAGACGGAGATCGCGCCGGAAAAGGTGGGATTTGCCGCGCATCTGGCGCACGGACAGTGAGGGGGTGCGATCACGACCGTTCGATGCGCAGGCGGCCCGGCGGTTCAAAGTAGGTGCCGAAGCGCACGAGCCCGGCGTTCTTCAGATGGCATGTCATCTCGAAGCTGACCAGGATGCCGGGGTCGCGATTGTCGACGATCCCGACGTCGATCGAACGAATGCGCGGCTCATACGTCAGTAGCGTGGCTTCCATCTGCTGCTTGAGCAAATGCGCCGACGCGGGCAATGCCTTGTAGATGTTCGTGAGGTCGGGCAGTCCGTAGCCGGGAAGGTGCTTGAGCGCGCCGGCCCGCGTATTGAGAATGCGGCGCACGTTCTGCTGCACGCTCAGGCATTCGAGCGTCCGGTCGTCGTAAGCGCCGATCGGCTCGCCGCCGATCTGGCCGAGCAGCATGTCGTAGAGGGAGGGGCCTGCGGTCATCGTGTTGCTATCGCTCCTGACATGATCGGTTTTTCTTGTCGTGATCGTCGGGTCTGCGGATCATCGAATTCGATTGTCAGATCACCTGTCGCCCCGGTTGTCAGTGAGATCGCCGATGTCGTGATACCCGATGCCATCCGTGCAAGCAGTTCGCGGGAAACGACCGGCAGCACGCGCTGGTTCAGGAATGCATCGACGCCGCGCGCGCCGGATTCCCGCGACACGCAGTGCTGCGCGATCGATTCGATCAGGTCGTCGCCGCCGGTAAGCGTCACTGCGTGTTGCCGATGCAGGCGATCCGCGACCTTGTCCAGTTTGAGCCGCACGATCGACGCGAGCGCCGCGGTATCGAGCGGCCGATACACGAGCGTCTGGAAACGTGCAAGCAGTGCCGGCTGAAAATGCGCGACCAGTTGCGGATGAATGGCTGCGCACAACGCGCTCTGCGTGATAGACGGATTCCCGGCGGTTGCGCCGTCGATTTGCGTACTGCCGAGATTGGACGTCATCACGATCACGCAATGGCGGAAATCGATCTCGCGCCCTTCGCCATCGCGCATCGTGCCGCGATCGAACACTTGATAGAAGATGTCGAGCACGTCGCGATGCGCTTTCTCCACTTCGTCCAGCAGCACGACGCTGTATGGGCGTTGACGCACGGCTTCGGTGAGAACGCCGCCGCGCCCGTACCCGACGTAGCCGGGCGGCGAGCCCTTGAGCTGCGATACCGTGTGCGCTTCCTGGTACTCCGACAGGTTGATCGTTGTCAACGCAGCCGAGCCGCCGAACAACACGTCGGCGAGCGCGAGCGCCGTCTCGGTCTTGCCGACGCCGGACGGTCCTGCAAGCAGGAACACGCCGAGCGGCACATGTTCACTCTTCAGGCCGGCCTTGGCGGTGCGCAGGCTCTCCGCCAGGGCGGCGATCGCATCGTCCTGCGCGATCACGCGGGCTGCGAGCGTCGACTCGAGCGCGAGCAGGCTCCGCAGTTCGTCCTCGACGAGATTGCCGACCGGCACGCCGGTCCATTCGGCGACGACCCGCGCGATGGATTGCGCGTCGACGTCGGGGGAGATCATCGGCGTTTTACCCTGAACGGTCGATAACGCGTCGAGCGTGTTGGAAACAGCGACCGGATCGGGCGCCTGATCGGCCGAGCCGCGGAGGGCACGCAGGATGCCGACGAGTTCGCGTTCTCGCGTGTACTGGCTGAGCAAGGCATCGGCGGTGTCGCGCACGTCTGCGTGTTCCGTGTCGATCGCGATGTGCCGCCCGGCTACGTCGATAATGCCGGCGCGGATGTCCGAACCGAGCGCGGCGCGTTCCAGTTCGAGCGCGGCCAGCGTCGCACGTGCCTGTTGCAGCTCCGCCGGCGGCACATCGCGTGCCATTCGCACGCGTGCGGCTGCCGTATCGATCAGGTCGACGGCCTTGTCCGGCAGTTGGCGAGCCGGAATGTAGCGGCGCGACAGCCGTACGGCTGCGACGATCGCTTCGTCGCGAATGTGGACTTCGTGATGGCTCGCGTAGCGGCCCGAGAGTCCGCGCAGCATCAGGCAGGCCGTTTCATCGTCAGGTTCGTCGACCTTGATGACCTGAAAGCGCCGTTCGAGCGCGGCATCGCGTGCGAAATACTGGTTGTACTCGGCCCACGTGGTTGCCGCGATCGTGCGCAACTCGCCGCGCGCGAGTGCCGGCTTGAGCAGGTTGGCCGCGTCGGCGCCGCCGGCTGCGTTACCCGCGCCGATCAACGTGTGTGCTTCGTCGATGAACAGCAGGATCGGCGTCGCGGATGCCCGCACCTCGTCGATCACGTTCTTCAGCCGTTGCTCGAATTCGCCCTTTACACCGGCACCGGCCTGCAGCAAACCGAGATCGAGCGTCAGGATGCGGGTGTTGCGGATCGTCTCCGGCACACTGCCGTCGACGACCCGCAACGCGAGCCCTTCGACGAGCGCGGTCTTGCCGACGCCCGGCTCGCCGACCAGGATCGGATTGTTCTTGCGGCGGCGCGCGAGCACGTCGATCATCTGGCGGATCTCGCGATCGCGTCCGAAGACGGGATCGATTTCGCCGCGACGCGCCTTGTCGGTGAGGTCGAGCGCGAAGCGGACGAGTGCATCATGCTCGATCGCGCGCGCGGGCGCGTGCGGCGCAGAGGAGGGCATCGTCGTCGTTCCGTCGCCCGGCAGCGTATCGATCGCGGCGGTTTCGCGCGTCGATACGGGTTCGTGAACTCCGTTTTCGCAAGATCGTCTTCCGAGCCGGGGCAGCACGCGCCGGATCTGCACACTGGGGATTGACAGCAACGGCCAGGCCCGCTGGGTGCGCAGCACATGTGGCGCGTCGACGATGGCCTGCAGCAGATGCCCGGAGCGAATGGTGCTGTCGGGGTCGTCGGCCATCGCATGCGTCCACGCATCCTCGATCACCGTGGCGAGTTGCCGCGACAGCGCCGGCATGCCTCGCAGCGTGCGGGGCATGCGGTCGATCACGTCGAGCATGGCGTCCGAGACGGCCTCGATGTCGAGGTCGTAGTGGCGCAGAAGCGCGGGAATGTCGCCGTCGTCCGCCTCGATCAGCTTAAGCATCCAGTGCTCGACCGCGATTTCATCCGCGAGCCGGGTCTGACAAAGACTCGCGGCGGCCTCGAGTGCGCGCGTACAGTGGGGATTGAGGCGACGAATGAGATGGGAAGCGTCCCGGAGAGGCGGCGTCATGTCGGTGGTGTATCAGGAAGGGAAGAGGGCGGGCGCCCGGGAGAGGCGGAATCCCGCCGCGCAAACACGACGGATTCCGCCAGCGGGTCGGCATTCAGGAACGTTCGTTCCAGGTGTCCTTGTGGATGATGTTGCCGTCCTTGTACGACCACGTGATCGTCTCGTAACGCAGTTCCACGTCTTCGAGGTGGTTGTGTCTCTCGTAGTCGGGGTTCTTGATGTCGAGCATCTTCGGCCTCACTGCGACGATCTTCACGTTGTCGAGCTTCGTGTTGAAGTACTCCTTCTCCTTGCCCGCGTCGTCGATGCGGTACCACTTGATCTCGACCGACTTCAGCGTCTGGCCGCTCGTCACGGCCTTGTACAGGTACGGCGTCGATGCGTCGGTTTCCTTCGTCAGCGTGATCGGCTTGTGCACGCGCGTGCCGGTCAGCTTGCCCGTATTGCCGTCGGTCGGGATGTGCACGCCGTGATCGAACGCAACCAGTTCGATGCTGCCTTCCCGATCCTGGACGGTCACCGAACCCTTGATGTCCGCGCCACCGTCGTCCTTGAGCCACATGTAGGCCGGAACTGCCATTTTTCTTCTCCTTTTTCTTCGTACTGCGAATCGCCGGAACCGGATTCCGGCGCTGACAAGCCCGGGGCGGTCGCCCCGGGAACCCAAATGCGTATTACTTCACGGTGCGGGTCGGGATGACCGGCGCCGGTGTATCGGGCACGAGCGTGATTTCGACCCGGCGATTCTTCGCCCGCCCTTCCGGGGTAGCGTTATCCGCGACCGGTCGCGTATCGCCGTAGCCCTGGATCGCGAACTGTGTCGGCGGGATGCCGGATGCGTCGACAAGCCAGTCGCGTACGGCCGAAGCGCGATCGATCGACAGTGTCAGGTTGCGATCGGGTCGGCCCTTGTCGTCCGCGTAGCCTGCGATCAGCACGCGCTTGCCGGGATGGGTCTTGATCAGTTGGAGCGCATCGACCATCGCGCGCGTCGTGCCGGCCTTGAGTTGTGCCTTGCCGCTGTCGAACAGCGACATGCTGTCCAGCGTGATGACGGCGGGCGGCGGCGCGGGCGGCTCGTACGAGGCGATCGTCTCGTTGAGGACCGGCAGCAGCGCCGCGCCGCGGTAGGTGCCGAACGACAGTCGAAGCGGAACGCCGACGCGCGCGTACCGGTCGAGCTGATCGCGGTCCGACGCAAGAGACCTGAGCGCGTCGCGCTTGGCCGCGTCCTGCGTGGCCGGGATACCGTTGTAGCGTTCGAGATGCTCGCCGATGCGTGTCATCAACGCAGCGTTGTTCCGCGCGGCTCCGCAGATGGCGGCGATTGCCGCGCAGGCAACGATTGCAACGATATGCGCGACGGCGATGAGGCGGGGCGGCCGCCACGATCGGCGCGGCATCGCGTCGAGCAGCGGCTGCGGCAACGGCCAGGGCAGCGGCGACCCAGGCAGTGCGGCGGGTGCGATGCCTGTCCGGCTGCGGACTTCACGTTCCCACGGTTTGCCGGGAGCCGTCGCCGGACCATGGTCGACCCAACCGGCGCCGAACAATGGCCAGGGCGATGCGGGCTGGCGTCGATCCGTCAGCGTGTCGAACACGACGCGTCGGGCCCACCCGGTCATCGATGCGACGCCGGCGGCGCGTGCCGCGGCAACCGGACTCCCGTCGGCATGGAGCGCATCCGACTCGGCCGCGTCGATGGCAGTGTCGAAGCACTGCATGTCGACGATTGCCGATCTGGCCGACATGCCATACCACCGGACAGCCGATTCGCCAGCCGTCGGCGCCGCCGTGGCATTTGCGTCCGAGAGCCGCTGATAGATGGCGACATAGCCGGGCAGCGACGTGCCGAGCATGCGAGACGCGTCCGCCACGGCCTGCCGGATCACGCGCAGTGACTGCGACAGCGTGTCGTCGTTCGCATGAAGGCCTGGCGCGACCGACAGCACGACACAATCGGGCGCGTGGCCGCCTCGCCACTGGCGGACCGCGACGGCGAGCCGGGGAAGATCTTGAGGGCGATCGGCTCGCAACCAGACGGCCCCGTCGCCGACATGAACGAAACGCGCTCGGGCCGGATCGCGATCGAACAGGGCGGGCAAGCCGTCGCCCGCGACGAGCGCGAGCGGCATTCTGGTGCGCAGCGTGACCGGCAGGTCGGCGGTCGCCGCGCCCAGTTGCGCAATCACGTGAACGTTTCTTTCGCGGGCGTGCGCCAAGCTGCGCTTATGCAGCCAGACGATCAGCGCGGACAACGCGACGATGATCGCCATCCATCCCCACATGACGCCGCGATCGACAGGTAAAACCCACCCGACGACGGCCAGTGCCAGTGACGCGGACAGCGCCACGACCGTACCGAGCGGATAGCCAAGGCCCGACAAGGCCGCGCGTGCCGCATCGGAATCGGCGCGGGTTGCTGCCATTGGGAGCGAGATGCCCGAACTCACGGCCGTTTTGCTCTCTGAACGAGTTGGGTCAGTTCGGCATCGAGGATTCGATCCCATGCGAACCAGGTGAGTATCGCGATGACGCATGCCACGCCGGCGACCACCCATGGAGACACATGCCTGAGCCGGTCGATCAGTCGCATGTCGGACCGATGGGTGACGAACCCCGGGCAGATCGCCGGCCGCGATTGATCGATCTGCGCAACCAGCGCGGCGAGCAATGCCTGACGTTTCGCTTCACCATCGCGGGCGCCCGCGGCCGGACCCGAGCGCGCGGCATAACGGCCGCGGAACCCCAGGCCGAGAACGACTGCATAGCATTCGAGCAGGTCGACGTTCGGCGCGGGTTCGCGCATCCGGTAGTCGAGCCGCTCGTAGACGCGCGTGCCAGCGTCGTGCGTGCCGAATCGCTCGACCTGCAGCGGCGTGGATTCCCAGTTCGCCTTGTCCGAAGCCGACAAGTGCCGCAGCGCGGCCTCGTCGATCAGCCCGCACTGGGCGATGATCGCGTCGTCCCGCACGTCCGCGGCGATGCCTTGCGCATCGAGCGCGGTCTCGAACTGTGCGACAAGCAGGCGGCACTGCTGACGCAAGCTTTCAGCGTTGTCGACCTGGCCGCCGTTCGACAGGTGAGTGACGAGCAATGCGGTATCGCGCAGCAGCGCGCGCATCGACGGTCGATGGGCGTGACCGGGGGATGGATCGCGCGCAAGCAGCGCGGTTTCGTGACGCATGGAGACGGCGGCATTCATCATCGCAGCACCGCATACAGTTCGAGTGACGCGTCGGGAATCGACGCAGGCAGATAGATCTGGCAAGCGCGCGCGGCGAGCATCCGCGCATGCGCGGCGTCGTGCGCGTCAAGCGCGAAATAGTGGTTGTCCAGCCGGACCGGTATGGCGCCGGGTACCCGCTGCACGGCTTTGAGCGGAATTCCCGCCACGGCGGAATTGACGATGTGCTCGACGTCATCCGGCGCGCCGATCTTGCACAGACGCGGAAACTGCTCGATCAGCTCGAACGCCGGCAACGCGGCATTGACGGAGAGATACCAGTCCGCGGCATCTTCGACGATGCGCTCGTCACGGAACTGGCCGATCCAGGTGGTCGGCGTCGTGTGCGAGAGCCCGATCGAGACGACACGTGACGGGATGATTGCGTCGAGTAGATCGCGGATCAGCGATTCGAGCGTCGCGAAGACGTCATGGGCGCCCGCATGGTCGTAGGGCGGAATGTCGGTCAGCGAGACGCGCGTCGAGAACGTGGTCAGCGAACTGGCCAATTGTGCGAGTACCTGGTACAGGCGATCGGTCGACTGCCCCGGGTGCGACGCGAGGAAGCGCAGGTGCGGCCAGGCCTGGTGAATGCAGTGCAGGAGCCAGAAGAGCTGAACGTCGGCGACACCGTACTCGGCTACCTGTTCGATGCGTTCGCTGCGGCGCGCACCGAGGTGTGCGCTTTTGGCGGCGAGGATGTCGGCCATCCGCTGGATGCGCTCGATATGCAGCGTGTGGCCGGACAGCGTCAGGCATGGCGGGACATATTGGCGATCGACCTGGAACTGCCCGCTTGTCGTGCGCGTCAGGCGTGCGATCCCACATACGGTGTCGTCCGCATGCGATTCGGAGCTGAACAACAACCGGACGGCATGGCGTTCGGCGGCTATTTCGGTCTCGCTTGCACCGTTCAGGTCCGTCACCCGGACGAACTCGCGATACGTTCGGCGTGGGCGGGCCAGCGCCGTTTCATCGAAACGGCAGTTGCTGCCGTTCGCATCGGGTAGCGCAAGTGCGGCCAGCACGTCGATGCGCTGGGTATCGGCGGGAATTTCTCTGACGAGATCGCGCGCGGGTGGCAACGCATCTGCGACGGTCGTGTCGATCGGCGTACCGTCGGGGAAACGCAATTGCAGCCGGGTGAGCTTCAGGCGATGCGAAGCCAGTGCTTCCTCGTCGACGTCGACGCTCAGCGTTCCCCATGGCGCAACGGTGGTCGCCGAAGCCAGTTGCTGCAGCGCGAACCCGTTCCAGCGCTCCTGCTGCTGGAAATGCTGCTGCGTAAGAATCAGCCCTTCATGCCAGAGCGGTTTGTCGATCCGCATGGTGTGGTCAATACCGATGTAGGAATTATGAGGCGCCGATTCTATACGTCGTTTCCTGATTCCGTATACCAAATTTTATTAGAATTTGTTGGAAAGTGTTTCGGTTAAATTGAGATGGATGAGGTGTTTATTTTGAGATTAATTGGGTGGAAATTGTTTTCTGGATGCGGCTGTCATGGTGCGGGTTTTTATTGAGAATTTATGCTCTAATTTTTTGGATTGATATGTATATAAATCAATGACTTGCGGTATTTTTATGGATTTTTTTGATAGCGACTGATGGGGGTGTTCGGGTGCCTATATGAGTATCTAAATTAGATGGTTGGAATCGGACTGGTCTTATTGTAAATGGGCGTGGTTTCGTCAATTTACGATTATTCGTGTTTTAGGTTTACTCGCCGACAGGGAGCGTGATATTTTCTGCCGTCTGAGTCGAATATCGGGCCGCGAATATCCGACTCGATCGTTCGTCGATGCCCGTTGCCGGGTTTGGCATGGGCGGTGCGGACGACGGAGCATCCGTGGTCGTGGGTGCATGTCGCGGAGTCGTCGAGCTTCCTGAGATAAGGAGAACGAATTGGACAGCTTTCAGCGAGAGATCCCGAAGAGCCGGGTGTCGATCACCCTGGATCTGCATACGGGCGGGGCGCAGAAGAAAGTCGAATTGCCGCTGAAGCTGCTGGTGGCAGGTGACTTTAGTGCCGGCCGCGAGCAGGCGCCGCTCGCCGAGCGCAAGAAGGTGAACATCGACAAGAACAACTTCGATGCCGTGCTGGCCGACTACGCGCCGGATCTGAAGATCGCCGCGGACAACACGCTGGCCGGCGACGGTTCGGCGCTGCCGGTCAACCTGTCGTTTCGGTCGATCAAGGATTTCGAGCCCGAGCAGGTCGCGCGTCAGATTCCCGAGTTGCAGGCGCTCCTCGCGATGCGCAATCTGCTGCGCGACCTCAAATCGAACCTGCTCGACAACGGCACGTTCCGCCGCGAGTTCGAGAAGGTGCTGAAGGACGACCGCCTGTCCGCGAAGCTGCGCGGCGAACTCGCGCAGATCGCGACCGCCGCGACGCAGCCGGAGGGGCATGCGTGAGCGGCGCTGGGCAAAACGCGCGTTCAGCGCATTCCGCAACATCGTAACGATTCGATCGCAGACAGGATCCGACATGAAATCCACTGAAACCCAGCAGAGCAGTGCGACCGAAGCCGTCGTGCTGGACGCCCCGCACGGGGATATCGACAGCGTCTATGCGTCGCTATGCAGCAAGATCAACCTGAAGCCCATCAGCGAAGCGCGCCCGCTCGAGGCGTTCCGCGACAACGACATGCTGTCCGACGCGTCGGCCGACGAGCGGATCGCGCGCGGGATGGGCGCATTCCTCGAACTCGTCGCGAACGCGCGCCAGCCGGTGGACCGTCTCGACAAGTCACTGCTCGATTTCCATATCGGCCAGCTCGACCGGCAGATCAGCCGCCAGCTCGACGCCGTGATGCATACGTCGGCATTCCAGGCGCTCGAGGCACGCTGGCGCGGCCTGAAGATGCTCGTGAGCCGCACCGATTTCCGCAAGAACGCGCGCATCGAAGTGCTGGATGTGTCGAAGGACGCGCTGCAGCGCGACTTCGAGGATACGCCGGAACTGATCCAGAGCGGCCTGTATCGCCTGACGTACGTCGAGGAATACGACACGCCGGGCGGCCAGCCCATCAGCGCAATGATCAGCGACTTCGAGTTCGCGAATTCGCCGATGGACGTCGCGCTGCTGCGCAATATCTCGAAGGTTGCGGCTGCCGCGCACATGCCGTTCATCGGCGCGGTCGGGCCGGCGTTTTTCGGCAAGCAGTCGATGGAGGAAGTCGCCGCGATCCAGGACATCGGCAACTATTTCGATCGCGCCGAGTACATCAAGTGGAAGAGCTTCCGCGATACCGACGATGCTCGTTACGTGGGCCTGACGATGCCGCGCGTGCTCGGCCGCCTGCCGTACGGCAAGGACACGGCGCCGGTGCGGGCGTTCAATTACGAGGAGGCCGTCAAGGGCCCCGATCACGACAAGTACCTGTGGATGAATGCGTCATTCGCGTTCGCGGCGAACATGGTGCGCAGTTTCATGAGCAACGGCTGGTGCGTGCAGATTCGCGGGCCGCAGGCGGGCGGCAAGATCGAAGACCTGCCGGTTCACCTGTACGACCTCGGCACCGGCTACCAGCCGAAGATCCCGACCGAAGTGCTGATCCCGGAAACGCGCGAGTTCGAGTTCGCGAATCTTGGTTTCATCCCGCTGTCGTTCTACAAGAACCACGACTTCGCATGCTTCTTCTCGGCGAACTCGGCGCAGAAGCCGGCGCTGTACGAGACCAAGGAAGCGACCGCGAACAGCCGCATCAACGCGCGGCTGCCATACATCTTCCTGCTGTCGCGCATCGCGCACTACCTGAAGCTGATTCAGCGCGAAAACATCGGCACGACCAAGGATCGTCGTCTGCTCGAGCTCGAGCTGAACAACTGGATCAAGGGGCTCGTGACCGAGATGAAGGATCCGGGCGACGAGTTGCAGGCGTCGCATCCGCTGCGCGAGGCGAGGGTGATGGTCGAGGATATCGAGGACAACCCGGGCTTCTTCAGGATCAAGCTGTTCATCGTCCCGCACTTCCAGGTCGAAGGGATGGATATCGGGCTGTCGCTCGTGTCGCAGATGCCGAAGGCCAAGAACTGATCTGAAGTTTGCATGTGGGCCGTCGGGGCGTCGATGGTTGTTCCGGCGGCGGGGCGCGTTGTGCGCAAGCGAGGGAATCCATGTCGATGATTTTGCCGACGCAAGCTTATGAATTGAAGCTGGCGCCGCATCCGGCGCCGTTCTCGATCCTGAAGTTCGAGGGGCTCGACCGCGTAAGCCAGCTTTATCGATACGAGATCGAATTCACGAGCCCGGCGGCGGGCATTCCGATGGACCAGGTGCTGGGGCGGCCGGCGAAGTTCATTGCCGATCCGGTCGATCCGGACATGGATTACCTGCGGAAGATGTTCGGGGACAACGCGGCGCAGTTCAGTGCGAAGCCGGCGGCGTATACGGTGCATGGCGTGATCATGCAGTTCGACGAGTTCGAGACGTCGGCGGACGAGACGCGCTACCGGGTCGTGCTCGCGCCGACGCTGGCGGATCTCGACCGTGGCGTGACCAGTCGGCTGTTTCAGAAGCAGTCGGTCGGGGAGATCGTGACCGACACGCTGCGGCACTACGGATACCGAGCGGGTGTCGATTTCCAGTTCCAGTTGCGCGGGCAATACAAGCGTCGCGAGTACGTGACGCAGTATCGCGAGACGACATTTGCCTTCATTCAGCGCATTTGCGCGGAAGAGGGCATCTGGTTTCGCTGGGAGCAGAAGAAGGATCGCGCGGTGGTGGTGTTCGGCGACGATCTGGATGCGTATGCACGCAAGCAGCGCACGGTGCCGTATCGGTGGGACTCGGGGCTCGAGAGTGTCGGTGCCGATGCGGTCAAGACGCTCGGGCGCGAGATGAAGCGTGTGCCGGAGGCGGTGCGGTTGCATGACTACAACCATCGACAGGCTGAGGTGTCGTTGCTTGTAGAGGAAAACACGGCACGCGACGACAAGACGACGGACGCGGTCGATTATCGCTGGGGCGAGCATTACGAGACACCGGAAGAGGGTAAGCAGATTGCCCGGCTGCGGCACGAAGCGTATCTGGCCGGGCAGATTACGTTCAAGGGGACGGGCAATCCGTTCTGGCTCGAAGCCGGCGAAGTGATGCGGATCGAGCCGAATCCGGCCGATGCGAAGCACGGGGTTTTCGTGACGTCGGTCGAGTCGCACGGCGGGCGGAACGAGTCGTACTGGGTGGCGTTCGAGGGGATTCCGTCGGATCGTGTATGGCGCACGTCGATGGCTTGGGTTTCTCGGCCGGTGGTCGACGGGATTCTGCCGGCACGGATTACGTCGCCGGGCAACTACAAGTATGCGTATCTGACCGAGCAGGGCTGGTACGTGATCAAGCTGCCGTTCGATCTCGATGAATGGAGCCCGGGAGGGACCAGCCGGCCGGTGCGGTTTGCGAAGCCCTATAGCGGCGACAACTACGGGCATCACTTTCCGTTGATCGACGGGGCGGAGGTAGCGATCGTCCATACGGACGGCGATCCGAACCGGCCGGTGATCATCGGGGCAATGCATGACAGCGTGCATCCGGATCTGGTGAACAACCTGAACCATACGCGGAACCTGATTCGGACAGCTGCGCGGAATGAGTTGCGGATGGAGGACAAGGAGAGCAACGAACATGTCCACCTGACGACGCCGTTTCAGGCCAGTGAGCTGAATCTTGGGCATATGGTCGACGGTGATCGCAACGAACGAGGTCAGGGGGCCGAACTACGTACCGACGGGCATGTTGCAATCCGAGGTGCAAAAGGCGTTCTCGTCACAGCTGAGGTGCAGGCCGGCGGCGTTGGGCACCAGTTGGCGATGCAGGGTGCTCAAGGATTGCTTGATCTGGCATTCCGACAGATGCGCGGCCTTGGTGAGGCGGCCAATGCGGCGCAAGCAGTGGCCGCAGATTACGAACGTCAGCGCGCACTGCTCGATGGCACGCTCAAGGAGTTGAAAAAATCCGGTGTGCTCGTGAGCGCACCCGAAGGAATGGGACTGATTTCCGGAACCGATCTTCAACTCACCGCGAACGACAACCTGATTGCTACCGCGGGCGGAAATGCTGACATCGGCGTTATGAAGCGATTTACAGTCGCGGCTGGAGAGGTGGTATCGCTCTTCGCACAGAAACTGGGAATGAAGCTTTTTGCCGCCCGCGGGAAAGTCGAGATTCAGGCGCAGAGCGATGAGATGTATCTGATGTCTGATAAGGACATGAGGATGACGAGCGCCAACGGCAGGGTCACGATCGAAGCGAAAAGCGAACTCCTCCTCCGATGCGGTGGGTCATACATCCGAATCTCATCAACCGGCATCGAAGACGGGACTCAAGGAAACCGGACTATCAAGTCGGCGGCATTCAGTCGCCAGGGGCCGTCGTCACTTGCGGAGTCGATGAATACCTGGAAACACGCAAATTTCGACGAGGAGTTTGTCGTCAAGTGGCCTTACAGCGGAAAACCGGTGGCCAATCGCAGGTATTCAATCATCCGGGATGATGGGAGTGTGATCCGTGGCGTCACCGACGCGGAAGGACGGGCGGGGCTGCAAAGGACTCTCTTCGCTGAAGGGATGCGGTTGCGCATTGACCCTGAGTGATCGTTGTCTACCTGTATTTCCTCAACTCACCAGTTGCTACACGACTAGACGGAGCTATCCCGATGCCTGTTGAACGTATCCTTGCCGCCAAACATGCCGACGATGGCTCGGTGCACTATTCATCGGTTTCGTCTCCATCGGATGACAGTCATGCCGTTTGCCACATGGTGCCTGACCGGGTGATTCCAGTGATTTTCGTGCCGGGAGTCATGGGCAGCAATTTGATGAATAACCAAAATCAGTCAGTGTGGGTCGTCAATAGCGGCGCCGGCATGCTGCCTTGGTCTTGGAAAGATGCAGCATACCGCAAGCAGACACTGGACCCAGTCAATACCAAGGTCTTCGATGGAGGCGATCTCCCCAAAGGCACGTCGCTTACCGATGCCGAAAAGAAGGCGCGAGGCTGGGGCACGGTTTCCAAGAAAAGCTATGGGGACTGGCTGGTATGGCTGCAGGACGCGCTCGACGACGCTCACGCGGGAACCAATCATGGCCGCAGCGGTTTGCGCAACAGTCTGATCAAGCAGGTAGTGGCGCCGGGCCTTGATACGTTGACCGACAAAGAGGTCGAGTTGTCGTATCAATACAAACTGCCCGTGCATGCGGTGGGCTACAACTGGTTGAAATCGAACAAAGATTCCGGTGAGTATCTTGCTCGCGAAATTGATCGAATCATGAGCGGCTATCGCAAGCGCTTCCGTTGTGAGAAATCCATCGTTGTAACGCATTCAATGGGCGGATTGGTGGCGCGCTATAGCTCAGAAGTGGAAGGGTATCGTGACAAGATATTGGGCATTGTACATAGTGTGATGCCCGCCATTGGTTCAGCCACGGCCTACAAGCGGGTCAAGGCCGGTTGGGAGCCAGGTAACACAATCGAAGAGGGAATCGGCCGGAAGGTATTGGGAGAAACTGCCGCAGAGATCACAGCAATATTTTCACAATCGCCGGGGCCGTTGCAACTTCTGCCAGATAGCAATTATGGTAACGGCTGGTTGAAGATTCGGGATGGCAGTCGGGTTGTCTCCTTGCCTGAACGAGACGATCCCTATGAAGAGATATATACCCAGCGTGGAAAGTGGTGGGGGTTGATAGACGAAAAGCTCATTAATCCGCTCGATAAGAAGAAGGTAAATCTGGACGGGGACTGGAGTGCATACTCCGATTTGATGGATAAACAGGTTAGAACGTTTCACGACGCCATCAGCGGTCGCTACCATGCGGATACCTACGTCTTTTACGGAAGCGACGAGAAGCACAAGACTTGGGGCGATGTTGTGTGGCGGCATACCCCGGCCAAGCGTAACCTGCTTTCACACAGTCCGCCTCCTATTTCGGAGCCGCTAAAGCTCGAAGGCAAATGGGATTCTCGCACGGGCATCCAGCGTGTCATTGACCCTTCCAAGCGACCTTTTCCATTGTTCGAGGAGTTCGTCTTGCAGCCGGCGCAGGAAAATGGCGACGGCACCGTTCCGATCCGGTCTGGACGCGCTCCTGCGCGCTATGCGAAGGCTTGCGTCGCCTTCGAAGGGGTCGACCACGAGGGTGCATACAATCCGCTACCGTGCCGACTCTTCGCGCTGCGTGCAATCACGCGCTTGGTGAGTAACATCAAGGGCACATCCATGGAATACACGTCATGCTGAAGGCAGTGTGGTTGCTGTGTATAGCATTATTGGCAAGTTGCCGTGTAAAGGACCAGATACTCACGGAACAGGAGAGGATGACGGTGATGGAAATGACAAAAAATACGACTCCGCGATGTGTCGGGCGTTACTTGATTGATCTTCCTGTCAATGCGATGCCAATCGGCGAGGCCACATTTGAAGGTATTAAGGTCAACGCACAAGCCCAGAGATTGGTAGAGTTCCAGCATGATATGGATGCGCGTGAGGCGGAACTGAAGGCGGCTAGAAACCCGCTTGGATATCAGTTTTTCTTTGAAAGCGGCAAGGTGCGTGGTGTTGAGAATACGAGGTATCTAATTTATAACAATGAATTAAGCGACGCACATCGAAATATCGAAGTCCACAAGTGGGATCGCGGTTACCAGATTACGCTGAGAATTGAAGGCACGGATTGGAGCAAGTCTGTCGACCGAGATAAATCGTGGGTCAAGGCGAAGGAAACTAAAAATGATGTGCCGCAAAAATCGAGACTTGCCTTTGACTTGATCGCCAAATTGCAAGGTCGTCCCGAGGACATGATTCCAACCGAGCCAGGCACGTGCTTCGTCGGGGGGTTCATGCCCGGTAAAGCAATTTCAGAAAAAGAGGAGGTTTCGACGAGCTATGTACTCGCAGACAAGACAGATGTGTCGTTCAGCTGGCACAGCTTCGCCGATCTGCAAGCGACCAGCAGCTTGCTGCCACGCGTCCGGAGCCGGAGTGTCCAGGAGGCGCTGAAGACGGCAAAGGGCCACATTATTCGATCCGGGAACGTCGTATTGAGTAACGGTATGAAGGCGGACGAGGTGTTGGTATCAGCGCTGACATTGGTAGAAGTGCGGGGTCATCATTGCTCGCTCGAGGCGAATTACCAAGGTAGCCCGCAAGCCCCTTACATCGTTCTGGACATGGAAACGGCGAGTCCGAATTTTCTCGCTGAGGCTGACACGATCACGCAATCCTCGCTCACGGAAGGGGAGTCGGTTGCGTTGTGGGACGCGGTGTCTCGTAGTCTCCGCCCTCGACCGAATGCTTTTTGAGGAGGGGCCATGGCTGTTGACTTCGACAAGTTGCCAGAAGATGAGCCGGTTCCGGATGTCCCACCGTCGAGACTCGCCTGGACGACGATTTTTTTCGTGATCGTGCTGGGCGGTGTCTTTCTGGTCTTGTTTTTCTGGCCTAAAGGGGAGCCGACCCAAACTCCGTGGTTCTGGGTCTGTGTCGCCGTATATCCGCCCGGTGTCGCTTCGTTCGTCGTCTTGAGACGCTATAGCGTCTACGAAGGTCGACGTTTGGACGCAATCGCATGGAACGAGGCGCGCAAAGACTATGTGAATGAGGTATTTGAGCAAGCAAGTCAGCCGCTCGCGGTTCTGGCCACGAGCTACAGGTTCTCAAGCGATGCAAAGGAAGATGAGTTCGCCAAATTGCTGGATGGATCGGTAAAGCTTGAGCCAAGAGTCGCCGCGAAGCCTGATACGCCTCCGATGAACGCACGCTGGTTCGAGAAGCCTGACGCTGATAAGGATGGCATACGGTTCAAGAGCGATGATGAGCGACGAAGCCATGTCGTGACATGGGCGTTCGGCGCAGTTATCGATGAGGTGGCTGAAACGGTCCGCTCGTTACCAGCGGGTTTGAAACTGGTGATTCATCTGGTGCTGCCGGATATGGCCAGCACGGATGATGCTGCGGCCGCGTGGAACGAACAGTGGCAGAAGGCGAATCTCCGAACGCTGCAGCCGAGGATTTTGCAGGAATTGCCCGACCTGATGTACGTCGACGCGTGGCTGGATCGTGTCACACGGAATGTCGATCAGGAGGCCAGACTTCTCGTCGTTGCCCGGGTGAACACTGTTCTTCAAGCAGAGCCGCCAGATGGAAGCGCGGAAAGTGTCGTTGCGATTCTGTTCGCACCAGAGGCTGTACGCCGCAAGTTCAATCTTGCACCGGTCGCTATGATGCACCGCCCGAACGGAACGAACGACTGTCCAGTAAACGTTGCTCTTGCTCGTGCTTTGCAATGGGGGCGAGCGGAGAAGTCGGCAATTAAGAGGGGATGGAAAAGCGGGCTCGATGGCGCGACGGGAAATGCCGTAACGAGCGCATTGGTCAAGGCGGGCATCACCCCGAAGCCGGTGAATCTCGATTACATGATCGGTCATGCCGGTGAGGTCGCGCCATGGCTCGGCGTGGCATGCGCGGCAAAAGCGGCTGCTCGGAATGGGTCAGTTGAACTAGTCGTGACGGCCAACGAGACAGGGCCGTGCTTCTCTGTCGTACGGAGTGCCGGCACGGACTGAATCATGGTTGGACTATCCCGAATGTTTGCAAAACCGCATGTCGAGATCATGACTTATCCATACATAAGGAAAGCAGATTATGGTCAGGCGCTATGACATTCTGAAAGGCGACAAGACAACGTCTGATGGAACCGTATTGGGTGGCGATGCGAACGACAGGATCGGCGATCGCGAACAGGCTTACGAGCGTGACGAGATTTGGTGTCCGGCGTGTCAATCGACGGGACACATTGTGTGCGCCGGGCCGCGGCTATCGATGAAAGGCCCGGACGGTAGAGAAGGCGCGCTTAGCGACGACCGGTGTGTGTGCAAGTGTAGTGAGCCTCCCCGTCTGCTCCCATCCCAGCATTCGTCCTATGTCGATGTTTGAGCGAACCCTGAGGTGCCGGAGCCATGCGCGCTCCGGTCACGAGACGACTAACCAGCAGGACATGTGGCAGTTTTCGTATTGCCCAGCCTGCTTCAACCTTGATTGAGTATGCCGAGCAAGTTTCGGATCGACATTCTGAGCATCGCCATAGCAGTCGTCCTGCCCGGACTGGGGATCTGGTTCAAGGGGGATATCTTGTTCGGCTTGCACTCCGCCGAAAAGAGGGCGGCTTGGATTGTTGTCCTTTGTGTCCTGTTCGTTGTGCTGTTCCTGTGGTTCAGCTTCGATTCCTCGTCCCGCCCGGCGGTAGCCGTTCGACGCGTCAGGAATTGGATCGAGAGGCAGTTCAAGTCGCAATCTGAACGGCACGAGACCTTAACTTCAATAGAGACGGTACGCCCCGCTGCGTTGGGGAACAGCCTTCGCGACCGGTATGGCTGGCGGTGGCGCTATCGCGGGCGATGGGTACTTGTGGTCGGCGATGAACCACTCATCAAGCGTCTTGCCCCGGGGCTTGCCGAGACAGGGTATGCGATCATCGGTGATACGGTCCTCCTATATGCCAAGCAGATAAACAACACGCTTGATATCGACTGGCTCGACCACATACGTCGCATGCGCAGGCGTCGCCCTGTCGACGCGATTGTCGCAGTGACTGGTAACAGCAGTTCAGTCGATTCCCCATTCGACGCGAATGATCTTTCCCAGCGGCTGGCGCATCATGCTCGCGTGCTGCGCTGGGTCGCGCCCACGTATTTGTTGAACGTCACTGATTTCGGCAGCGAGTCGTCAGGTTTGGACGAAGCAATTGGTTTCACCTGGACAAGCGCGCGCTTGAACGCCGAGGAAGTCGGCGCGTCGCTACAGAACCTGTCGGACACCCTCTCGGATGCAGGGATCGCGCGGCTAGCGAAGGATGCACGTGATCGCTATCCAGCCGAGCTAGCGCAGCATATTTCACAGCGACGTGACGCCCTGCTGGGTCTGATGCTGAAGACCACTCAGTCTCGATACTGGCAGCACGCCGCCCATGGCTTGCTGTTTGCCCCACTCTTTCTAGAGCGAGACCTGGTATCGCCAGCATCGGATAACGTGAATGACGATGTGCAGCGGAGCGGCCCTCAACACCGAACCATCTGGCAAACCATCGCCGACCACAGCCGTAAGGCTCGCGGTCGACGCGTCGGCTTTTCGCTGTCGACCACGGCAGCATGGATGCTGACGACCCTGATCGGCTGCTGGTTGGTCGGCACGCTGCTGTCCGGCTTTGCTAACCTCGCGACAATCCAGAGCGCAACGGGGACGGTCGCAAAGCTCGCCGGGCCTCTGAACCCGACGCAATCGCTGCAAACACTGACCGATCTAGACCGTCAAATCGACACGCTCGAAATCCACCAGCGGGCCGGCGCGCCTTTGACCGCCCGTTTCGGCCTGAACCACGACCACGCGCTGCTCGACGCCCTCTGGCCTTACTACGCCGAGGCCGCAAACCGTACCCTCGTCGCCCCGGTCCGCCGGAAGCTCGAAGCGAGGCTGCATCAACTCGCTTGGCTGTCGGACGCGGAAATCGCCAGCGGCGGCGATGCTCAGGTACAAGCTGCTTACGACACGCTCAAGACCTACATGATGCTCGCCAAACCCGAGCGGGCAGTTGCCACCTTCCTGATACCGCAACTCGTCGCAACGTCCGCACCCGAACCCCCGACCAGTTCGCAACTGCCGAAGGGCCGCTGGGAAGACCTGCGTCAGCAAGCGATCTCGTTCTTTGCCAATCACATCGGGCGCGGCGGCGCGTCGAACCGAACCGCGCTCGCGATTGTCCCGGACGGCAACCTGATCGCGTCGACCCGCCAGACGATCATCGGCGTGCGCGGCATCCAGAACTCCGGCGATGCGATCTACCGGCAGATCATCGACGAAGCGACACCGAAGTACCCGTCGCTATCGCTCGTAACGCTGCTCGGCGACGTGGCTTCGCAATCCTCCGCGGGCAGTGCAACGAGCCGCGGCCTGTTCGGCACGACCGCGACCGTACCGGGCGTATTCACGCGCGCCGCGTGGGAAGAGCGGATCTCGAAGGCGATCGACGAAGCCGGCGAGCAACGCGATATAGCGAGCGACTGGGTGCTCTCCGACACCAAGGTTGCCCACGCATCGCCGTCGACATTGAAGGCCGAACTCCGCCAGCGCTACTTCGACGACTACGCGCGGGCATGGGCGCTTTTCCTCAACAGCGTGCGTTGGCAACCGGCACCGACGCTGTCGGCCACTGCCGACCAGCTGACGTTGCTGGGTGATCCGCAACGCTCGCCACTCGTCGCGTTGATGAATGCGATCGTCTATCAGGCGGGTACGGGCGCCAACGCCCAGTCGCTGTCCGACACGCTGATCAGCAAGGCGCAGCAATTGGTCGGCGCGGATGAAAAGGATCCGTCCAAGCAAGCCAGGCCTCAACTGGCACCGCTTGCCGCTGCATTCGGCCCGATCCTGCGTCTGACCGGTAGCGATCTCGTTTCGGGGGGGCCATCCGGCGGCAAGGGGAACAGCCCGCCCGCAGCGACCGGCGACCTGAGCCTGGCACGCTATCTGGAGCGGATCACGGCGATGCGCCTGAAGACATCGCAGATCGTCTCCAGCCCCGATCCGGACGCTATCGCACGTCTGGCCGCGCAAGCCGTGTTGCAGGGCAAGACCTCGGACATAGCCGACAGCCGCGACTATGCAAGCCGTGTCGCCGCGAGCCTCGGCGAACAATGGTCGGGCTTCGGCGCACTGTTCCGCGCACCGTTCGATCAGGCGTGGCAGGTCATCGTGCAGCCGGCCGCATCGAGTCTGAACGAGATCTGGCGCACCGCGATCCTTGGCGACTGGAACAAGACGTTCGGTGGCCGCTATCCGTTTGCGGATTCCGACAACGACGCGTCGCTGCCCGAGATGGCGCGCTTCATGCGTCCGGATAGCGGCGTGATCGCGCAGTTCGTGACAGCGCAACTGGCCGGTGTCGTCGAACGGCAGGGCGATCGGTGGGTCGCTTCGCAGGGAGCCGATGCCGGCGCATTGACGATCGATCCGGCTTTCCTCAACGGTCTGAACAAGCTCATGCGCACGTCGACCGTGCTGTTCCCGTCCGGCGACGCACGCGTGCGCTACGAACTGCGGGCCGAGCCGACGCCGGGCGTCACCGACATGCGATTCGTGCTGTCCGGCCGCGAACTGCATTATTTCAACCAGAAGCAGGAATGGACACCGTTCGAATGGCCGGGGCAGTCGCTCGAGAACCTGTCGCATATCGAATGGCAGACGGAGCAGGGTGGTTTGCGCACCGCGCTCGATTCGCAGGGACGCTTCGGTCTCGTTCGGCTGCTGGAGCGCGCAAAGATCGCACAGCAGGACAACGCGCGCTATCTGCTGACCTGGACACCCGACACGAGTCAGGGCATTCCGCTCAAGGTGCAATTGCGCAGCGAAGCCGGCGGCGGTCCTCTCGACGTTCTCCAGTTGCGGAATTTCACGTTGCCGTCCCGCATTTTCGTGACGGGAACACGGAGCGCGGGGCCGGGGGTCTCGACGATCGGCCCGCCGCCGTTGCCGGCATCGGCGATTGCGTCCGCGAAGCATGCGGCTGTTGCGCTGCCGCCCGGGCTTCCGGGCGGGCGCCCCTTGCCGGATGCGGCTAAGCCAGCGACGACGGAGCATGCGGTCAGTCAACGCAGCACGCCCGAACTCGCTCAGGCAAAAACGCGAGCAGCCAAGCCCGGCGCAACGAACCGGACGCCAGCGCCGAAGGCTGCGAGTTCGCCATTGGCGGCCACTTCGGGATTTTCCGATTTCCCCTCGAGCCCTTTCGGGCACGCCCTGATGTTGCTGGGCGACGCATTCGTTTTTTGATACCTGCCATGACGCTTGCCAATTTTGTGAAGACACTCGTCGGTGGTTCCCGTATCGATTCGCTTCGGCAAGTGCGGACGGATACCTGGGCCACATGGGTTGCACCGATACCAGGCGAGCATGCATACGGACGCGATCCCGGCTACGAAGACGCGTTCTTCGAACTGAAGGACGAAGCCGGCAAGCTGTCGGGAATCGATGACGGGTTGATCACCAGCGCATGCGAACACCTGCTCAAGGAGACCGGCAAGGATTTGCGGCTCGCCGGCTACTACGCGTTCGCACGCCTGCGACAGGATGGCCCGGCCGGGTTTGCCGACGGACTCGAGCTGGCCGCCGCGCTCGTCGACCGGTTCGGCGAAGAGGCTTTGCCCGCCCGTCACGAAGCAAAGAAGGCCGCGCTCGAAATGCTGGCGACGGCGCGCGTGATCGAAATGCTGGAGAGTCGTGGCGACTTCGCGCCGGTCGATCTCGAACGCACGTTGGTCGCGCTCGACGTGCTCGTGGCGCATACGGCCGCTTGGCCCGATGCGGCCCGTCCAAATCTGCAGCCGCTCGTTTCCCGCTTCGAGAAAAAGGAGGCGCCGGCGCGCAGCGCCGATTCCGGCATGGCGATGCCGGCAGCGATTGCGCCGGGCAAAACGTCGGCGGGCTCGATTGCGTCCGCACGCGATCTGCTCGATCAGGCACGCGCGATGTCGGCGTGGCTCCGCGACCAGGAAAACGGCTACTTGCCTTCGGTACGCGTCGTGCGAAGTGTTCGGTGGGATACGTTGCACGACGTGCCACCGGCGGATGCCGCGTCGCATACGCGTCTGGCGCCGCCACGCGGCGAGTTGCGTCAGCAGATGAAGCGCCTCGTTTTGCAGAAGCACTGGCACGAGTTGCTGGAGCGTGTCGAGGGTGCGTTTCTGGAAGGCGTGAATCACCTGTGGTTCGATCTGCAATATTTCCAGCACGTCGCACTCGACCACGCCGGTTCGCCGTACAGCGCGTGCCGAGAATTGCTGCGCGCCGACTTCGCGCTGTTTCTCGAGCGATTGCCGGGCATCGAGCGGCTGGCATTCAGCGACGGCACGCCATTCGCCGACGACACCACACTCGAATGGATTGCCCGACACGCGGTCGTGCGCGACCTCGAAGCGGGCGAGGCCGTTGCGCCGCTGCCTGTTTCCGCCGATAGCGGGAACGATGCGGCGGGCGGCTGGCCGGAGATCGAAACCCAGGCCCGCGAACTGGCGGCCCGTGAGGGTATCGAAGCGGCTTTCGCCTGGCTCGAAGCGCTGCCCGGCATGAAAACCGATCGGCATCGCTACTTGCAGCGGCTCGTGATGGCCCGGTTGGCCGATCATGCCGGCCGTCATGATGCGGCGCTCGCGCTACTTGCCGAACTCGACGAAACGTCCCGTTCGCTACCGCTGATGCGCTGGGAGCCGGCACTGACGTTCGAAGTCAAGCAGCAACTGGTCAAGGCATTGAAAGCGATGAGCAGCCGCAAGGACGCCGACAAGCCGGCACTCGTCCGCCGTATCGGCCAACTGCATGCGGAACTCACGGTCCTCGATCCCGCTCGCGCCTTGACCCTTTCGTAACGGATTCCCATGGACAACAACGATCCCATCCTGCGCTACTACGAAGCGGAAATGCGTTATTTGCGCGAATCCGGCAAGGAGTTCGCGAGGGCGCATCCCGATCGGGCGCGTTTGCTCAATCTCGACCGCGTCGGCGATCGCGACCCGTACGTCGAACGCCTCTTCGAAGGCTTTGCTTTCCTGACGGGCCGGCTTCGGCAAAAACTCGACGATGAACTGCCCGAGTTGACCGAAGGGCTCGTCAGCCTGTTGTGGCCGCACTATCTGCGGATGATTCCGTCGCTGTCGATCGTCGAATTGACGCCGTTTGCGGAGAAACTGCAGAAGACGGTGGTCGTGCCACCCGGCGTGCCGGTGCGTTCCGCACCGATCAATGTGCCGTCTCCGGACGGCGCGGAAGGCGTGGCGCCGCGGGCGGTGCAATGTCTGTACCGGACGACGCAGGCCGTTGCGCTGCAGCCGGTCTCGATCACGCATGCCGGGCCGGCGGTGCGACACGACGGACGCTCGGTGATCCGCGTCGGCTTCGCGTTGCAGGGCTCGGCGCTGCGCAAGGAGACGGATCTGTCGCGGCTGCGGCTCCATCTGAACGCCGATCTGCCGACCGCGTTCGCCATGCATCTTGCGTTGACGCGCCAGGTCGATGCAATTCACTGGCGCGTTCCGGAAATACGTGATGGCGAGCCCGTGCCGCTTACGGGCGTCAAGATCGAGCCGGCGGGATTTTCGACGGAAGAGCGGCTATGGCCCAAGTCGGATGCGGCGCTTTCCGGATATCAGTTGCTGCTCGAATACTTCTCGTTTCGTGAGAAGTTTCTGTTTGTCGATTTGTACGGACTGGATGTCTCGACGCTTCCCGAAAAATCGACTCGCTTCGAACTGGAAATCCTCCTGAAGGACGCGTATCCGCCAGACCAGCATTTCAATGCCGGGAACGTGCGACTGTTCTGTTCACCGGTGATCAACCTGTTCGAACTGGACGCCGAGCCGATCGAAATCGACCACCACGAAACCGAATACCGGGTCGTGCCGGCCGGCCATCAGGGCGAGCATGTTGAAACGTATTCGGTCGATGCGGTCGCGACGTTCGATCACGATACGGCCGAGCGATACGAATATGTGCCGTTCGCGACGTTCCGGCACCGCGGCGGCATGCTGCGGCACGAGGCACCCGAGCGGTATTTCCACACGCGCGTGCGCTCGGGCGTATCGGGGCTCCACGAAATGTGGGTGATTCTCGGCGGCCACGCGTGGGAAACGATGGATACGTTGCCGGAGGAAAGCCTGTCGTTGCGCGTGACGGGCACGAACGGGCTGCTGCCGCTCAAGGGGCTGCGCGAAGCGAGCCTCGACGAACTGGCGGCCAGCACGCCGAACGTCGCGGGCGTGCGCAATCTCGTGTCGCCGACGTTGCCGCTTTATCCGCCGACGGAAGATCGTTTCCAGTGGCGCGTGCTGTCGCATCTCGCGCCGAATTTCCTGTCGATGATGAACGCGGAGGTGTTGCGCGGCGCTTTGGCGCTGTACGACTGGACGAACGAGGAACTTAACCGGAGGCGGCTTGCCGGCATCCTGCATGTATCGCAGGAATTGATCGAGGAGGTGTCGGGCGGGGCGGTCGAGCGTGGCGTGCTGATCGAGGTCACGCTCGATGCGCATGCGTTTTCCGGTGAAGGTGACGTGATGCTGTTCGGCGAGTTGCTGCACCGGTTCTTCGGCGCGTATGCGGAGATCAATCTGTTCACGAAGCTGGCGATCGTCAGCCTGCCGTCGCGGTCGCAGACGGAATGGCCGCGCAGCAAGGCTCAGCGGGCGCCCCTATGACGGCTTCAATTGATCGGGCGGGCGGCGGATTCGCTGAGTCGAAGGGACTGCCGGCGTTTGCCGCGACGCTGTTCGAGCGAGCACAGAAGATGACTTTCATGCAGTTCTGTCGTCTGCTGGAGGCATGTGCGCCCGAACGTCCCGGGTTCGGCACGCGCGATACGCCGGAGCATGAACCGGTGCGGTTCCGGCCGCGTCCGCGGTTGGGGTTTCCGGCCGGTGAGGTGGCCGCTGTCGAATTCGACGACGAGCACATCGATGCGCCGCCGACCGTGCGCACGACCTTCATGGGGCTTTACGGCGTCGATGCGGCCATGCCGTCGCACATGATCGACGAGATCGTGTTGCGGGAGGAGGGGCACGAAGCGGTCGAAGCGTTTCTGGACCCGTTCAATCATCGCATCGCGACGCTGCTGTATCGCGCATGGAAGAAGTACCGCTATCCGGAGCGCTTTCGGGCCGGCGGTGTCGACGATCATTCGCAGAGCCTGTTGTCTCTGGCGGGGTTTGGATGGGGCGACAAGCCGTTGCGGGCGGGTTTGCCTCATTCCCGGATGCTTGCGTTGCTGGGACTGCTGACCCAGCGCACGCGGACGTCGGAAGGATTGGCCGCGGTGGTGGCGCTGGCCGCGCCTGGGGTCGATGTGCGCGTCGACGAGTTCTGGCCGGTAACGACGAGTACCGGGCGACCGACGCCGTTGACGTCGGCGAAGCCGGATGCGGACGTGCTGTCGGATGCGAAGTGCACCGGGCTCGGCGGCGGTTATGTGCTCGGCAGGCGTCTCGCCTATCGCAGCCGGGCGGTGCGCGTGACGTTGTGGCCGGTCGATGCGCGGCAGTCTCAGGACCTGTTGCCGGGTGCATGGCTGCATCGAGAGGTGATGGCATTCATCCAGCTGTATATCGGCATCAAGGCCGATGTGCATTTGCGGATGGTGGTGTCGTCACGGTTCGTTCCGCATCCGGTCGTCGGAATTGAACATGCCGGCCCGGCACCGCGTCTCAGCTGGACGACGGTGTTGCCGTCAGCCGATGAACGCCTGATCGACATCGCGCTCGGCGTGTACGAGGCGTTTCCCGTGCCGCAACCCAACCCGTAACTCGTGCCGTGCACGATCTGATTCCGGAGTCTTCATGTTCTATCGAATGAGTGCGGCTATTGCTGCCGCCGTATTGCTGCTGTCGGGGTGCGGCGCCTGGCAGTCGGTATCGGATGCGTCGTCGAATGCATACCGCGCAGTGTTCTTCAAGCAGGTCAAGGTGCTTGATGTCGACCTGACTGCACGCGCGGCGCTGAATCCGGACGATGCGGGACGACCGACATCGGTTGCCGTTCGCGTCTACCAGTTGAAGGATCGAAAGAGGTTCGATGCGGCATCGTATGACGATCTGTTGAAGAACGATCGTACTGTGCTGGTCCAGGATCTGCGAGCCGACATGTCGACTGTCGTGAGCCCCGGGGCTTCTTCCAGCTTGTCTCAACCGATGCAGCGCGAGACGGAGTATGTGGCGGTCGTCGCGTTGTACCGCGTTCCCGGAGTCGCCGAAAACTGGAAAAGGGTCGTCGAGAAAAAGAAGCTTGATCCGGATAAGCCGCTACGTATCGGATTAATGCCGAATGGACTTCAGATGACGGGAGACATCCCCAAGTGAATGCGGCCACGTCAGCTTCTCGATACAACCGAGGCGGGAAATTGTGGCGAAGCGGCGACCCATGCGCCGGATAGCCGGCGGCACGGGTCGCACGGAAATCACCGATCGTCGTCGCGAATGGACGACGGATGCCGGCACAGCGCCCGCACTTCCATCTCCATATACGGAAACAACGGCAACTGGCTCAGCAGGTCATGCAACTGCTGCACGCTCTCGACATCGAAGATACTGACGTTCGCATACTGCCCCGCGATCCGCCACAGATGCCGCCAGACTCCTTCGTTCATCAGCCGCTGGCACATCGCCTTTTCTTCTGCCTTCAGCGTGGCCGCCTTGACCGGATCCATGTCCGTCGGCAGACGGACGGTCATTTCCACATGAAACAGCATCCTGCACTCCTTGCGTTGTCGATTCGTCGAACGGGACGGCCGCTCAGGCTTGTGCACGCGCTCGCTCGACGTCGCTCGCCGGCACGTCCTGCTTGTCCTTGAGCAGCGAGAAATCGAAGTCGATCAGCGCGAACTGCCCGTCGACGCCATACGGCTTGCCTTCCGCACCCTCGGCCTGCTTGATCTTCGGGATCAGCCCTTCGCGGGTCGCGAAGGCGAAGTCGTCCCAGATGTGCGGATCGCCTTCGATGTTGATCTGCGTCGTCAGCTTACGATATCCGTCCGCGGAAACGAAGAAGTGAATGTGCGCCGGACGATGACCGTGACGGCCGAGCTGGTCGAGCAACTGCTCGGTCTTGCTGCCCGGCGGCACGCTGTAGCCGACCGGCAGCACGCTGCGGAAGCTGTAGCGGCCTTCGGCATCGGTGCGGATCGAGCGGCGCAGGTTGAACGCGGGCTGCGACGGGTCGAAGTAAGAGTAGTTGCCCAGATGGTTCGCGTGCCACACCTCGACGAGCGCATTCGCGATCGGCGCGCCGTCGTTGCCGAGCACCTTGCCGCGCATGATCAGCGTCTGGCCCGGATCGGTGCCGTCGTCGAGGCGCGCATGGCCGACCGACTCCGGTGCGCCTGCGACATACAGCGGCCCCTCGATCGTGCGCGGCGTGCCGCCCTGGATGCCGGCCTTCTCCTCGGCCTCGTCCATGCGCACGTCGAGGAAGCGCTCGAGCCCGAGGCCCGCGGCGATCAGCCCGAATTCCCGGCCGGCTTCGTTCAGGTAGTTGAGCGCGGTCCAGAACTCGCTCGGCTGCACGTCGAAATCCTCGATCGTGTAGCAGATGTCCTTCACGATCCGATTGACGATCGCGCGCACGCGCGGGTTGCCGGGTTTTTCCGCGGCGTCGTCGAAGGTCTTCAGCAGGGCGTCGATGGCTTGCTTGTTCATCAGTGTCTCCGGTTTCGGTTGTCGTGTCGTGTGGGGTCAGCGGGCGTCGCGTCGCATCCGTTCGATGCGGGCCCAGTCGAAGGTGATGCCGAGGCCGGGCGTCGCCGGCAGGTACAGCTTGAAATCCTCGTAGCGCAGCGGCTCGACGAGGATTTCCTCGGTGAGCAGCAGCGGGCCGAACAGTTCGGTGCCCCATTTCAGCGAGCCGAACGTGCTGAACAGTTGCGCGGACGCCATCGTGCCGGCCGCGCCTTCGAGCATCGTGCCGCCGTACAGGTCGATGCCGGCGGCCGACGCGATCGATGCGACGCTCGCTGCACCGAGCAGGCCGCCCGATTGCGCGATCTTCACCGCGAACACGTCGGCCGCGCGGTCCTGCGCAAGCGCGAACGCGTCGACGGGGCCGTGCAGCGCTTCGTCGGCCATGATCGGAATCCGCGCGAGCTGCGTGAGGCGCTTCAGCCCCGCGCGGTTGGTCGCGGCGATCGGCTGCTCGACGAGGCTGACGCCGGCATCCGCGAGCCGCGCACCTGCCCGGATCGCGTCGGTTTCGTTCCATGCCTGGTTCACGTCGACACGCACGTCGCCGCGATCGCCGAGCGCGCGCTTGATCGCGATCACGTGCGCAACGTCGTCGTCGACCGCGTTCGAACCGATCTTCAGCTTGAATGCCCGATGCCGGCGCGCCTCCAGCATCGCCTCGGCTTCCGCGATGTCGCGCTGCGTGTCGCCGCTCGCGAGCGTCCACGCCACGTCGACCGCGTCGGTCGTGCGGCCGCCGAACAGCTCCGACAGCGGCACGCCGAGGCGGCGCGCCTGTGCGTCGAACAGAGCGGTTTCGATCGCGCACTTCGCGAACCGGTTGCCCTGAAACAGCTTGCGCGCACGCGCCATCGCGGCGCCGGGGCGCGTCGCGTCCATGCCTTGCAGCAGCGGCGCGAAGTACGTATCGATGTTGACCTTGATGCTCTCGGGGCTCTCCTCGCCGTACGCGAGACCGCCGATCGTGGTCGCTTCGCCGACGCCTTCGATACCGTCCGTGCATCGAACACGGACCAGCACGAGGGTCTGGCAATTCATCGTGGCGACCGACAGTTTGTGGGGCCTGATCGTCGGCACGTCGACGAGCAGCGTCTCGATGCGTTCGATGGTGGCGGCAGTTGCTATCATGCGATTCCTCCTGTTGGTGCACATGGTAGGAATTCCCGCCCGGCGTCGTCCAACACTCTTTCCGACTACTTCCATACCTTTGAGGCATGAAATGGAATTGCGCCAGCTGCGGTACTTCATCGCCGTCGCGGAGGAAATGAACATCACGCGGGCGGCGGAGCGGCTGCACATGACGCAGCCGCCGCTGAGCCGCCAGCTCCAGGCGATCGAGGACGAAGTCGGTTTGCCGCTGTTCGAGCGCGGCGCGCGGCCGCTGAAGCTGACCGACGCGGGGCGCGTGTTCTATGCGCAGGCGAAGCGCCTCGTCGACCAGGCCGACGAGCTCGGCCCGCTGACGCGTCGGCTCGCGCAGTTGTCGGAGCGGATCGTGATCGGCTTCGTGCCGTCGACGCTCTATGGCGCGCTGCCGGACGTGATTCGCGCGTTTCGCGAGGCGCAGCCGGCCGTCGAGCTGTCGCTGATCGAAATGTTCACGCTCGAACAGCTCGGCGCGTTGAAGGGCGGGCGAATCGACGTCGGTTTCGGCCGTCTGCGCTTCGACGACGACCAGCTCGTGCGTGAAGCGCTGATCGATGAAAAGCTGATCGCGGTGCTGCCGCTAGGGCATCCGCTCGCGGATCCGGACCGGCCGCTGACGCTCGCGGACATCGCGAACGAGACGCTGATCGTTTATCCGAGCACGCCGCGGCCGAGCTACGCGGACCAGCAGCTTTCCGCGCTGCGCGACGGCGGCCTCGTGCCAGCGGCCGTTCACGAGGTGCGTGAACTGCAGACGGCACTCGGGCTCGTTGCCGCGCAGATGGGTGTATCGCTGGTGCCCGAAAGCGTGGAGGGCGTGCGCGTGAAGGGCGTCGTCTACCGGCGGCTGCCGGAACCCATGGCGACGTCGCCGATCATCATGAGCCGCCGGCTGCATGGCGAAAGCGCGGCGACGACCGCTTTCTGTGCGATTGCGCGGGAGATGATCGTGCCGGCGGCGTGAAGATCGCTCGCCATCCGCTCAATTGCAACTAACGGTCAATTTTAACGTCCGCAACCGAATCGGGATGGGTGCGTCGCGAAACCACAAGCGTCGGCGGCTCACGTGAGCGGCCGGCAAGCCGCGCGCAGGGCGACGAGTCAGGACGCGCTTAGCGCTTCCCGTCGAGCGTCTCCGACGGCGACTCACCGAATTTCTCCCGGTACGCGATCGCGAAGCGCCCGAGGTGCGTAAACCCGCAATCGAGCGCGATATCGGCGATTCGCCGATTCGACGCCGCCCCACGGATCAACTCCCGCGCGTGATCGAGCCTTGTTGCGCGCAGATATTGCATCGGACTCATCCCGCGGAACTGCAGGAATGCATCCCGCAGCGTCCGTTCCGGCACGTTGGCGGCCTGGACGATATCGGCGAGCTGCAGCGGTTGCGCGTAGTGCGCGTTCACGAACTCCTGCGCGCGCCGCACGAAGCCCGGCGCCGGATCGTGCCGTGCATGCAGCGCCGATGGCGGGTGGCCCTCGATCAGCAGGTCGATCAGCAGGTGCTCGAGCTGCGACGCGACGCGCGGGTTCGCGTTCGCGCGTTCGAGCAGTTCCGGCGAGCGGGCGACGAGCATCAGTTGCTGGCGCCACGCGGCGAGCGCGGCGTCGCTGACGTGCAGCACGGGGTCGAGCGTCGCGCGCGGGTCGCCGGTCAGCGAGCCGACGGTCGCCGCGTCTATGCGCAGCACGAACTGCTCGCAGTCGGCGGACAGCACCGCGTCGAAGCGCTCGCCGGGCGCGCACAGCACGCCGGTCTGCCCGTCGACGCCGAGCCGGCGCCCCATCGCGTGGACTTCTGCCTGCCCGGACAGGCAGAACATCAGAAGGTAATAGCCGTCGACGGCATCGACCTGCACGCGCATCGCGTCGCCGAATGCGATGGTGCCGATCCCGAGGCCGCCGAGCCGGACGAAATCCATGTGCGAAGCGCCTCGCACGCGGCCGCTCGGCAGCAGCGCGTGCGGCTGCATCACGCGCGAGATTCGCTCGCGCGTCTCGTCGAGATCGCGGGATTCGAACAGCCGGTGCGCGCGTAGCGCATGCGGCTCGAACGACGTGGGGGACATGGGCATCGGCCTTGATATGGGCGCGGGTTTCGATCGGACGAATGGGGCGCGATCGAGCGGCGGCGCGTGTGTGTCGTCATGCTAGCGCAGAAATCCGCCGAAAGTGGATATTGCAACGCCGCAATCGCACTTTCCGGATAGACGCGGAATATTAGCTTTTCAAAAATCTGCTCCGTGCAATCAACGAAACGGAACCACAAGGAGTCCGACATGGAGCAGACAGAATCGCCGGTCGTATTCGCCGCGCGCGACGACGCGTCCGACGTGCGTTTTCCGCACGACGACGGCTCGCGCGTGCCATACAAGGTGTTCAGTTCGCGCGCGGTCTACGATCGCGAGCAGGAGCTTATCTTCCGCGGCCCGACCTGGAACTTCGTCGCGCTGGAAGCGGAAATCCCGAACGCCGGCGACTTCAAGAGCACGTTCGTCGGTGACACGCCGGTGGTCGTCACGCGCACCGAGGACGGCACGCTGTCCGCATGGGTGAACCGCTGCGCGCACCGCGGCGCGCAGGTGTGCCGCAAGTCGCGCGGCAACGCGAGTTCGCACACGTGCGTCTATCACCAGTGGAGCTTCGACAACCAGGGCAACCTGCTCGGCGTGCCGTTCCGGCGCGGCCAGAAGGGGATGACCGGGATGCCGGCCGACTTCGATCCGAAGCAGCACGGGCTGCGCAAGCTGCGCGTCGACAGCTATCGCGGGCTCGTGTTCGCGACCTTCAGCGAGACGGTGGGGCCGCTTCCCGATTACATCGGCGAGCAGATGCGCCCGTGGATCGACCGGATCTTCCACAAGCCGATCGAATATCTCGGCTGCACGCGCCAGTATTCGAAGTCGAACTGGAAGCTGTACCTGGAGAACGTGAAGGACCCGTATCACGCGAGCATGCTGCACCTGTTCCACACGACCTTCAACATCTTCCGCGTCGGCATGAAGGCGCGTTCGATTCCGGACGCGACGCACGGGCTGCACAGCATCATCACGGTGACCAAGACGAACGACGACACGTCGGCCGCGTACAAGCAGCAGAACATCCGCTCGTTCGACGAAGGCTTTCATCTGGAGGACGAATCGATCCTCGATCTCGTGTCCGAATACGACGAGGATTGCACGAATCACATCCAGCCGATCTTCCCGCAACTGGTCGTGCAGCAGATCCACAACACGCTGGTCGCGCGCCAGATCCTGCCGAAAGGCCCCGACAACTTCGAGTTGATCTTCCACTTCTTCGGCTACGCGGACGACACGCCCGAACTGCGCGCGCTGCGCATCAAGCAGGCGAACCTCGTCGGGCCGGCCGGCTATATCTCGATGGAGGACACGGAGGCGACCGAGCTCGTGCAGCGCGGCACCGTGCGCGATGCCGACGCGACGTCGGTGATCGAGATGTCGCGCGGCAATCCGGACCAGCAGGACACGGTGATTACCGAAAGCCTGATCCGCAAGTTCTGGGTCGGCTACCAGAAGCTGATGGGCTATTGAAGCGGGAGCGCACAACGATGGAAAACCTGACGGAAGACATGAAGACGTGGTTCGAGATTTACATGCTCCAGAACCGCTACATCGGCCATCTCGACAACGACCGGCTCGAACACTGGCCGGAGATGTTCACCGAGGACTGCACGTACGAGATCGTGCCGAAGGAGAACGCGGATCTCGGCCTGCCGGTCGGGATCGTCCACTGCACGAACCAGCGGATGCTGCGCGACCGCGTGGTGTCGCTGCGGCACGCGAACATCTTCGAAGAGCATACATACCGGCACATGACGTCGGGCCTGACGATCGTCGCGGAGCGCGACGGCGAGATCGACACCGAGAGCAACTACGTGGTCGTGCAGACGCGCAGCAACGGCGAATCGAACGTGTACCAGGCCGGCAAGTATTACGACACGGTCGTGCGCACGCCCGACGGGCTGCGCTACAAGACCAAGCGCGTGATCTACGACACGTCGCGCGTGCAGACGCTGCTCGCCACCCCGATCTGATGCGAACGCAAGGAAACGACATGACCGAAGCAACGCTGGCCGAGTGGCATCCGCTCGGCGCTTTCGACGAATTTTCCGAAGACGAACCGGCGGCGCGCGTCGCGGGTCAGAAGCCGATCGCGGTGTTCCGGATCGGCGACGAACTGTTCGCGATGCACGACCTCTGCTCGCACGGCCACGCGCGACTGTCCGAAGGCTACGTGGAGGACGGCTGCGTCGAATGTCCGCTGCATCAGGGGCTGATCGACATCCGCACCGGCGCGCCGAAATGCGCGCCGATCACCGAGCCGGTCCGGACCTATCCGATCCGGATCGTCGACGGACAGGTGGAAGTCAATGTCGGCTGATCCGTACGTGATCGTCGGCGCGGGCCACGCGGCCCGCCGCACGGCAGAAGCGCTGCGCGCGCGCGACGCCGAAGCGCGCATCGTGATGATCGGCGCGGAACGCGAGCTGCCGTACGACCGGCCCGCGCTGTCGAAGGATGCGCTGCTCGGCGACGGCGGCGAGCAGCGCGCGTTCGTGCGTGACGCGGCGTGGTACGACGCCGAGCGCATCGAGTTGCGGCTCGGCACGCGCGTCGAGGCGATCGATCGCGCTGCACTGCGCGTACAACTCGACGACGGCGCGACGCTGCCGTATGCGCGGCTCGTGCTCGCGACGGGTTCGCGGGTGCGGGCGTTCGGCGGGCCGGTCGACGAAGGCGTCGTGCCGCATTACGTGCGCACCGTTGCCGACGCGCGTGCATTGCGTGCGCAGCTTGCGCCGGGGCGGCGCGTGGCGGTGCTCGGCGGCGGCTTCATCGGCCTCGAAGTGGCGGCCGCGGCGCGGCAGATCGGTTGCGACGTGACGGTGATCGATCCGGCCGTGCGATTGCTGCAGCGGGCGTTGCCGGAAGTCGTCGGCGCGTATGCGCGTCAGTTGCATGACGCGCGCGGGGTGAATTTTCAGATGGCGACGCTGCCGCGTGCGATTCGTCGCGCAGCGGACGGCGGTGCGATCGTCGAGACCGATCGCGGCGACGTGCAGGCGGACATCGTCGTGGTCGGTATCGGTGTCGTGCCCAACGTCGAACTCGCGCAGGCGGCGGGACTCGACGTCGACAACGGGATTCGTGTCGACGCGGGCTGCCGCACGGCCGATCGCGCGATCTTCGCGGCGGGCGAGGTGACGATGCACTTCAATCCGCTGCTCGGCCGGCACGTGCGGATCGAGTCGTGGCAGGTCGCGGAAAACCAGCCGGCCGTCGCGGCCGCGAACCTGCTGGGTGCGGACGAGACCTATGCGGAACTGCCGTGGTTGTGGTCCGATCAGTACGACTGCAATCTGCAGATGCTCGGGCTGTTCGGCAGCGAACGGACGATCGTCGTGCGCGGCGATCCGGCGAGCGGGCCATTCACGGTGTTCGGGCTCGGCGGCGACGGGAAAATCGTGGCGGTTGCCGCGGCGAACCTGGGGCGCGACATCGGCGCATCGCGCCGGCTGATCGCGGCCGGGGCTGTGCCCGATCCGGTGAAGCTCGCGGATCCGGCGGTCAATCTGAAGACGTTTCTGTAGCGCGGCGCGCGGCCCGATCTTCCGGTCGCGCGCCGCGTCAAGCCGTCAAACGGACTTGCCGTACCCCTGGAACACGCTCAGGTCCGGATATGCGTCGCGGATCTTGCGCCACTCGTTCGCGTCGTAGAACTCGCAAGCTCCGGCCGTGTAACGCTTCGCGACTTCGACCGAGAAGCGCACGGCTTCGGCCAGATCGACTTCGTGACTCGCGCTCGAATCGCTGCCGCCGACGACCGCGCGCGCGGTGATCGCGACGCCGACCACCGGCTTGTCGGTGCCGACGTGCGGCTGCATGATGCTGTTGAAGTGCGACAGTCCGTTGTCGTACGGCGTGATGTCCTGCAGCGAGATCGGGAATGTGACGGCCGGCATGCCGGTCGTCGATTCCATGATCGACACGAGGTCGGGCGCCATCCGCAGGATGTAGCCCTGCATCGCGGTCGGCGACAGTGCGAAGCCGCGCTGCTTGACGATGCGGTTGCCCTTCGACGCGTCGAGCGACAGGATCGCGTCCATGTCAGGCGTCACTTCGTAGCGGTTCATCGTTGCCGATGAAACCGGCATCCCCATGAACGGCACGCCGTTGTTCTCGCTCATCGACACGTCGGTCGACAGGTGCGTCGTGACGATCACGTCGCCGGGCAGCACGTCGCCGTTCGCCTTCATCTGCGCGAGCTTCAGTGCGGCCGCGAGCGAGCCGATCGGGCCGTCCGCGTCAGATACCATCCCGAACTTAGCGGGCCGGGCGCCGATCGCGCCGTTGCGGCCGACGATGCCGAGCGTGCGCGCGTCGCCGCCGGCCTGCTTGCCGCGCGAGCCGGGGATCACGATCGTGATGAAGTCGGTCGTCTTCGTCGTGTCTTCCGGCGGTTCGTTATTGACCGTGGTGACGTCGACCGTCACGCCGTGCGCGGCGTACGGCGCGAACAGCGCGGCGATGTACTGTCCGTTGACGGCCGCGCCGTCGAGTGCGTCAAAAATGACGAGGGTCTGTTTCAATGCCATCGAATGCCTCTTGGTTCAGGTTGCCGATGCGGCGATCGTGCGCCGCGCCGCGAGCCGCATCGGTCGAATGCGCGGTGGGTCAGAAGAAATGCCGCAGGCCGAGCAGCACGGACAACTGCTCGTTGCGGCCGTTGAGTGCAGTGCCTTGCGCGGCTGCCGCATTGGTCGTCGTGTTGCCGAACAGGCCCGACCAGCCGCCGCGCGTCCATTCGTACGACGTCGCGACATACACGTCGGTGCGCTTGCTGATGCTGTAGTCGGCGACACCGTATACGGTGCTGCGTGCGCCGTTGAAGCCGTCGGCGAGCGTACGGTTGTGCATCCCGGCGACGACGAAGTTCCATACGGGCGTTGCACGCCAGCTTGCGCCGACCGTGAAGAAATCGTCGCGGCGATGCGAGTCGAAGACCGAGTTGATCGCGACGGCGGCGCTCGGCGCGCCGGACGCCATGCTCGTGATCGATGCGGTGTCTGTCCCGCCGTTCGACGAGTCGAAACCGGCGTCGCGGTCGCTGTGCAGGTAATTCGCAAACAGGTTCACGCTGCCGATTGCGGTCTTCGCCCCGGCGAGATAGATCCGTGCGCGGCGGCTTTGCGAGTCGCGCGTTTGCTGAGCATCGCCGATCAACGTCACCGGCCCCGATTCGTACTTGACGCCGAGCGACATCGACGACCGCGCGCGCGTATCGCCCGCGATCCCGCCGAACGCGTACTCGGCGATCACCTGCAGCGGCCCGTAGGCGCCGGTGTAGCTGAGCGCGTTGTCGTAGCGCTGGCCGACCAGGTAGACCTGCCACGAATTGGTCGGCGCGGCTCCGACGCCCAGCGGATCGACGTAGTACAGCATCGTGTTGCCGGTTGTGTACTGTCGGCCCAGCGCGAGCTCGCCCCAACGCTCGTGGCCGAGCTTCACGAAGGCCTGGCGGCCGAACAGCTGGCCCTGCTGGTCGAGCTTGCCGTTGTTCGCGAGAAAGCCGTTCTCCAGCGTGAAGCCGGCCTTCCAGCCGTTGCCGAGCGCTTCGTTGCCCTTCAGGCCGAAGCGGCTTCCGGACAGGAAGCCCTCGTTGCCCTGCTGCAGGCCGATCGTCCGGTCGCCGGACGGGTTGGTATGCGTCTGATAACCGATCGCGACGTCGACGACGCCGTACAGCGTCACGGTGGACTGGGCATGCGCGACGCCCGTCGCGCCGGCCAACAGCGCGAGTCCGGCAAGCTGCTTCTTCATGAAAAGGTCTCCTAACCGATACGGGAATGTTTTTTAAAAGTGGTATCCGGTGCTTATTGCCGGAACGCGGGCCACAGGTCGATGCCGGCCGGACCTGTGATCGATGCGAGCGGGAAGGTTGCGTGTTCCGCGAGTGCGCGCACGTCGGTCTTGCTCGCGAAATGCAGCGCGCCGCGCTCGCCGAGCACGGTGCCCGTCGTGCCGTCGGACAGCAGGGCCGATCCTTCGGGCAACGCGAACACCTGTTCGGGCGCGTTGATGTCGAGGAATTCGCCGAGTCGCTCCTCGCGGCTCTCGCCGTTGTGGCCAGCCGGCTTGCCGCTGATGAAGTGCGGGTTGATCTGGAACGGCACGAGGCCGAGCGCGCGAAGCGTCGGCGGCTGCACGATCGGCATGTCATTGGTCGTTCGGATCGTTGGGCACGCGACGTTGCTGCCCGCGCTCCAGCCGACATACGGCACGCCTGCCTGCACGCGTGCGCGGATCGCGTCGACAAGGTTCGCGTCGTACATGCGCTTGAGCAGCGCGAAGGTATTGCCGCCGCCCACGGTGATCGCGTCGGCGTGCTCGATCGTCTTGCGCGGATCGGCACTGTGATGCAGCGATTCGAGCGTATAGCCGAGCTTCTCGAACACCGGTTTCACGATGCCTTCGTAGGTGTCGAAGCTGAACGACACGCCGGCATACGGCACGAACACGATCTTGCGCGCTTCGTGGCGGAACAGTGCGTGGATCTGTTCGGTCGCGTGTTCGAGATAGCCGAGTGCGTCCTTGCGGGAACTGCTCATCAGCAGAAATCGTTGGTTCATGGCGGCTCCTGTGCCGGTTGTGGGGTAGGGGTTAGCGGGCTGCCGCGCGGATCAGCTCGGCGGTGCGGTCGATTTCTTCGCGGGTATTGAAGTAATGCAGCGATACGCGCGCCATCGTCGATACGCCGTAGCGTGCGAGGATCGCGTCGGCCATGAAGTTGCCGGCCTCGATGATGCAGTGCCGCGCCTCCAGCGCTGCGACGATCGTCGCGGGATCGATGCCGCGCAGGTTGAACGGTACGATGCCGATGCGTTGCGCGACGTCGCGCGGGCCGTACAGCTCGAAACCGGGCAGTGTCGCGAAGGCGGCAATCGCATAGGCGGTCAGGTCGCGCACGCACGCTTCGATCTGTGCGACGCCGATGCGCTGCGCATAGTCGAGCGCGGCGCCGAGGCCGAGAATCGCCGGCACGATGGGGCAGCCGGCCTCGAAACGCTTCGCGCCGGCGACGAACGACAACGCGCCGGTCGCGCGGTCGTATGCGCCGTTCCACCAGCCGGCGAGCACCGGTTCGAGCGCGTCGATGCATTCGCGCCGCACATAGAGGAAGCCCGAGCCTTCCGTCGCGCGCAGCGCCTTGCGGCCGCAGCCCGCGAGGAAGTCGCAGTCGAGCGTACGCACATCGGTCTCGACCATCCCGATGCTTTGCGATGCGTTGACGAGCGACAGCACGCCGTTGGCGCGCGCGACCGAGCACAGCGCGGCGGCATCCTGCAGCGCGCCCGACGAGTTCGGCACGTGCGAAAAGGTGAGCAGGCGCGTGCGCGGTGTGACGGCCTGCGCGAACGCGTCCGACGCGAGCAGTCCTTCGTCGTTGGCGGCGATCATCTTCACGACGATGCCGTGCGTCGCTTCGAGCCGCTTCCACGGCAGCAGGTTGCTGAGCATCTCGGTATCGGCGACGAGCACTTCGTCGCCCGGCCGCCAACGCAGCCCTTGTGCGACGAGCGAGATCGCCTCGGTCGCGTTCTTCGTGAACGCGATCTCGTCGGCCCGTGCGCCGAGGAACGCCGCGAGCTGCGTGCGGACGGCATCGACGCGCGCATACGTGGCCTTGCGGAACGCGGGCAGGTAGATGCCGACGCGGCCGGTGTCGCGAAGATAGTCGTTGACGGTATCGAGCACGGGCTCGGGCGGCAGCGATGCGGCGGCCGTGTCGAGGTAGATCGTCGATGCCGTCAGCGGCGTGTCGGCGCGAATTGCAGTGATGTCCATCTGAAGTCCTGTCGGTGAAACGAATTACCTGAGCTTGATGAGCGAGCGCGTGAAGCTGAAGAGCGCATCGCCGGCGATCACGCCGCCCGCAAACGCACTCATCTCGGCGATGTCGCGTTCGCCGCGCGTGCGCAGCACGATGAAGCGGATCGCGAGACCGATCAGCACGGCGAAGCCCGCGAGCGGCGAGGTGAGCAGCATGCCGGTCGACAGCAGCACGCCGAGCTGGCGCTTCGCGCCGCCGAGCCATTGCAGCAACGCACCGGGCACGGCCCAGAGCGCGAGGTCGCGTGCGATGTCCCACGACGAGCCGGCCTCGATCGACGCCGCATAGACGCGATCGACGGGCGGCAGCATGTCGCGGCTGAAGAAGCCGTGGTGGAACAGCACGACCACGACGCCGGCGACGACGAAGCCGAGCGTGGCCGCGAGGAACTGCTGGCGGCGGCCGGCCATTTCAAGCGCCTGGTCCTGGCCCGAGCCGCGCAGGAGGAAACCGGTCTTCAGGTCGTAGCCCATGTCCGCGAACGCCGGGCCCGTCGCGGCCGAGAAGCCGACCAGTACCGCGAGCGCGGGCGCCGGGAAGCCGATCAGGATGCCGATCGTCAGCGTGATCAGCGCGACCGCGAACGCCGGGAACCAGCCCGAGTGCATTGCGGCGATGCCTACGATCAACTCGTGGATGTACGCGGCGAACGCCGCATACAGCACGAACACGATCAGCATGCCGATCGACATCTCCGAGAAGCCGCCGGTGCAGCCGACGATCACGAGCGCGATCAGCATGTAGACGACATAGCCGAGGCCGAGAATGCGGCCCGCGCGCAGCGGCGACACGTCGCCGGCGCCAGCCTCGTCGACCGGCGCGCGGCGCGCACGGCGGATCTCGGACGACACCTGCAGCATCGCGACGATGCCCGCGCCGATCATCACGCCGTGCGGGATATACGCCTTCGCGATGTCGACGCCCGTCAGCGCGACCGAGTAGCCTCGGATCAGCAGGCCGAGGCCGAACATCGTCAGCGCGGCCAGGTTGCCGAGGAACGCGGCACCGAATGCGGACATCGGGATGCCGAGCCACGCGCCGGCCACGCCGACCGCGACGCCGATCCCGAGGAACGCGGCCTTGCGGCCGCCGCGGTCGCCGGCCCAGATCGCTTCGGCAGTCGCGACGCCCGACGGCCAACTGCCCGTGGCCGGGAAGATCCGGCTGCCGAACAGCAGGTACAGCATCGTGCCGTCGACCAGCATCGCGGCGAGCGCGCCGATCAGCATCGGCGTTGCGAGTTCGGGCATGCCCATCGCGTACGGCACGCCGATCGGGATCATCAGCGAGTTCGCCGCGCCGAACGTGGCCGACGAAATCGCCGTTTGAACGAGGTTCTGGCGTTCGAGCACGCGGAAGCGCCGCGCGAGTTCGTGCGGGATGCGCGAGAACACGATCGCGATCAGCGCGCCGATGATCGACGTGTTTGCCGAAATGCCGAGCGACACGATCAACTGCATGCCGATGATCGCGCCGAGCACGGACAGCAGAACCGACACGATCAGCAGCACGGGTTCGACGAAACGGACGCGCGGGGCGCCGGACGAAGCGGCGGGCGCGGCGGGGTCGCCGGCTTGCGCGTCTTGCAGGGCGTTCATGGGTATCTCCTCTTGATGCCGGTAGCTTGTTGTGGTGTGTCGGGGCGGCGCCGGATTCGCCGGCCGCCATGGTGCTCAGCGCATCAGGCTGAGCACGCTTTCGATCTTGCGGCGCGCGTCGCTCAGGGCATCGAGCAGGCGCGGCACGGCCGATTCGTCGAGACGCTGCATCGGCCCCGAGATCGCGAGCGACCCAGCGACCGAGCGGCTGCCCTTCGCCGTGAGCGGCACGGCTAGCCCCGCGACGCCGGCGGCGGCTTCTTCGCGCGTGTAGGCCCAACCGTTCTCGCGGATCACGTCGAGCTGGGCCTCGATGGCCGCGCGGTCGACCGCCTGGCCGGCCTGCGTCGCACGCGCGAAGACGTCATTGCGCATCGAATCGGGCTGGAACGCGAGGATCGCCTTGCCGTGCGCGCCGGCATGCAGCGCGAAGCGCTGGCCTTCCTCGATCGAGAAGCGCAGTTGCTGGTCGCCGTGCGCGATGTCGAGGCACAGTCCTTCGCAGCCGTCGAGCAGTGACAGGAACACGGTTTCACCGCTTTGCTGCGCGAGCCGGTGCAGCGCGGGCTCGACGATCTGCGACGGCGACAGCGAACGCCGCACGATCTCGCCCATCTCGAACCAGCGCAGGCCGAGCGCGTAGCGCCCCGCTTCGTCCTGCACGAGATAGCCCTCGGCCGCGAACGTCGCGAGCACGCGGTGGACGATGGCGTGATGCACGCCGCTTTCCTTCGCGAGTTCGCGGACGCCCCATGCGGCCTGCCGGGCGGTGAAGTGCTGCATCAGTTGCAGTGCGCTGCTGAGTGTCTTGAGCATAATTTATGTCTCTATATGAGAGACGCTGTCTCGAAATGTGAATACAGTCTGAGCGGACGCGACGACGTCGTGCTATCCGGGTAAACACGATATTGAGAGACAGTCCGGCCGGCGCGGCCGAGCGGGCGATTCGAGGTGTCGGGACGGGCTTGCGGCGGGACGGGAGCGAGCGTGAAGGCGGACCGGCTGCGTGCGGAAACGTCGAACCGGAATGGCTCGACCGGTCGGTTGGCGGCGCGGGCGGCCATCCCGTCGGACGGGCCGGGTATTTGGCGGCCGCCGCCGACTCGGTGCATATTGGCGGCATCGTTCGCCTTACCGGTCACCCATGACGCCAGACAAAGCCCTCGAACTGAAACGAAGCAAGCGCCGCGCGCTGTGGCTGCTGCTCGCCGCCGTCGCGGTGTTCGTCACGACGATCTTGCTGCCGCGCGGCCCGTGGGTGGACGGTTTCAAGGCGGTGGCCGAGGCCGCGATGGTCGGCGCGCTCGCCGACTGGTTCGCCGTGGTCGCGCTGTTCCGTCGCGTGCCGATCCCGTTCGTGTCGCGCCACACCGAAATCATCCCGAAGAACAAGGACAAGATCGCCGACAATCTCGCAGTGTTCGTACGAGAGAAATTCCTCGGCCCCGATGCGCTCGCCGCGCAGATCCGCCAGCACGATCCCGCCCGGAAGCTGGGTGCCTGGCTCGGCGAGCCGGCGAACACCGACGCGCTCGGCAGCTACGTGACGAAGCTGACGAGCTTCGCGCTCGACATGACCGACGACGCGCGGATCCAGTCGTTCGTCCACGATGCGTTTCGCGCGGTGATCGACCGGATCGATCTGTCGCAATCGGCCGGCGCAATCCTCGATACGCTGACGAAAGACGGCCGCCACCAGGCGCTGCTCGACGATGCGATCGAACAGGTGGTCGACGTGCTCGACAAGGAGGAGAACCGCGAGGTGATCGCGGGCTTCATCGTCGAATGGCTGAAGACGCAATATCCGAAGATCGAGAAGATCGTGCCGACGCAGTGGTTCGGCGAGAACGGCGCACGCGTGCTGGCGAGCGCGGTGAGCCGTGTGCTCGAAGGCGTGGCCGACGATCCGGAGCACGAACTGCGGCAGCGCTTCGACCGCACTGTCGTGCGGCTGACGGAGCGGCTGAAGCACGATCCCGCATTCATCGCGAAAGGCGACGAGATCAAGCGCTACATTCGCGACGGCGACGCGTTCAACGAGTATGTGCGCGATCTGTGGGACCAGTTGCGGGCATGGCTGAAGGCCGATCTCGCGCGCCCCGATTCGGCGCTGCACCGGCGCGCCACGACGCTCGGCGGCTGGCTCGGTGCGCGGCTCGCGGAAAGTCCGGCTCTGCGCGCATCGCTGAACGAGCACATCGAGAAAGCCGTGCACGAGATGGCACCGGATTTCGCCGATTTCCTGATGCGTCACATCCGCGACACGGTGCGCAACTGGGATGATCGCGAGATGTCGCGGCAGATCGAACTGAACATCGGCAAGGATTTGCAGTACATCCGCATCAACGGCACGCTGGTCGGCGGGCTGATCGGGCTCGGGCTGTATCTGGTGTCGCTGGTGCCGCGCTGGGCGGCCGGATGGCTGCATTGATGCGGCCGCGGGCATGGCGCCGGCGGTGCGGCGCCGCATGCGGCCGGATCACGCGTGCGCCTTGGTGCCGTGCAGTTGCAGGCCGAGCGCCTTGATGACCTTCAGGATCGTGCCGAAGCTCGGATTACCGTCGTGCGACAGCGCCTTGTACAGCCCTTCGCGCGACAGGCCCGCATCGCGTGCGACCTGCGACATGCCGCGAGCACGGGCGATCACGCCGAGCGCATGCGCGATGAAGGCCGGGTCGTCGCCGGCTTCCCGCAGACACGCGTCGAAGTACTCGGCCATGTCGTCGTCGGTTTTCAGGTGTTCGGCCGAATCCCACGGCCGGGTCTTGATCTTGTCCATCGATCACTCCAGGTCGAGCCGCGCGAGCATCGCGTGCGCGGCGCGGATATCCGCCTGTTGCGTCGACTTGCCGCCGCCGCAGAGCAGGATCACCCATATCGTTGCGCGTCGCACGTAGTAGACGCGATAGCCGGGCCCGTGGTCGATACGCATTTCGACGATGGGCGAGCCGGCGGATTTCCAGTCGCCTGGATTGCCCATCGACAGGCGGTCGATGCGCGCCTGGATGCGGCGCCGGGCGACGCGGTCGGACAGGCCGGCGAACCACGCATCGAAGACGTCGGTGGTCCGGATGCTGAATGTAGGGGCACTGTAGGGCATGGCTTGCAGCGTGTCAACCATAGTTCACAGTCGAGGGTGTGGGCTTGCCGCTACAGTAGGGCCGCGCGCGTCGTTTGACGCAGGAATGGCCATCAGGCCGACCTTTTCCGGCCGTCGGACCCGGCCACCTGGTCGAGGTCGGAATGTCCCGAATCCGTCTACAATCAAAAACGTCTTTGCCGCCCGTGCGTGTTTGTCGCGCGGGTGGATCCGTTTGCCCTCCGTCTCCCGGAGGTGCCGTCGCGCGTTGCCAACCCTGCTTCGCGCGGCGTGTCGTGCCGTGGTCTGTGTCCAGTAGGTAAGGCGTCCGCGTGCCGTAGGCCGGCGCGCGTTCTGAACGCCGCGCGTCCGTAAGCCGGGCAGGCGGCATCAACCGAGGTCCCCCATGAAAGCATCGGATTTGTTCGTGAAGGCGCTGGAAGCCGAAGGCGTCGAGTATGTATTCGGCATTCCCGGCGAGGAAAACCTCGATCTGCTCGAATCGCTCCGGCGATCGAAGATCAAGCTCGTGCTGACCCGGCACGAGCAGGCGGCCGGGTTCATGGCCGCCACCTACGGCCGCCTGACGGGCCGCACCGGCGTATGTCTCGCCACGCTCGGGCCGGGCGCGACCAACTTCGTGACGGCCGCCGCGTATGCGCAACTTGGCGGCATGCCGATGCTGATGATCACCGGGCAGAAGCCGATCAAGTCGAGCAAGCAGGGCCACTTCCAGATCGTCGACGTCGTCGACATGATGCAGCCGCTCACGAAGTTCACGCGTCAGATCGTGTCGATCGGCAACATCCCGTCGGCGGTGCGCGAGGCATTCCGCCGCGCGGAGGAGGAGCGCCCGGGCGCGGTGCACCTCGAGTTGCCGGAAGACATCGCGCACGAGGAGGGCGACGGCAAGCCGATCCCGCGCAGCTACAGCCGGCGGCCGGTGGCGGAGGAGAAGGCGGTCGCGCACGCGATCGGCGCGATCCAGGCCGCACGTCATCCGCTGTTGATGATCGGTGCGGGCGGCAACCGCAAGACGACCTGCAAGATGCTGCTCGAATTCGTCGACAAGACGGGCATCCCGTTCTTCACGACGCAGATGGGCAAGGGCGTGATCGACGAAACGCACCCGCTGTGGCTCGGCAATGCGACGCTGTCCGACGGCGACTTCGTGCACCGCGCGATCGAGCATGCGGACTGCATCATCAACGTCGGTCACGACGTGATCGAGAAGCCGCCGTTCTTCATGCGCGCGGACGACAAGACCGTGATCCACGTGAACTTCCTCGGCGCGCAGGTCGATCCGGTCTACTTCCCGCAGATCGAGGTGATCGGCGACATCGCGAACGCGGTGTGGCAGATGAAGGAGGCGGTGACGCCGCAGTCGCACTGGGATTTCGAACGCTTCGCGATGATAAAGGAACATTTCGACGCGCACCTGCAAAAGGGGCAGCACGACCCGCGCTTCCCGATGTATCCGGTGCGGATCGTCAACGATCTGTACAACGCGCTGCCGGTCGACGGGATCGTCTGTCTCGACAACGGGATGTACAAGATCTGGTTCGCGCGTTACTGGCGGGCGCACGAACCGAACTCGCTGCTGCTCGACAACGCGCTGGCATCGATGGGCGCGGGCCTGCCGTCGGCGATCGCGACGAAGATCGTGCACCCGCAGCGCAAGGTGATCGCAGTGTGCGGCGACGGCGGCTTCATGATGAATTCGCAGGAACTCGAAACGGCCGTGCGGCTGAAGCTCGACATCGTCGTGATGATCCTGCGCGACGATGCGTTCGGGATGATCCGATGGAAGCAGGAAAACATGAATTTCCCCGATTTCGCGATGACGCTGAAGAACCCCGATTTCGTGTCGTATGCGCAGAGCTACGGCGCGCACGGGCATCGCGTCGAATCGGCGGACGATCTCGAGCCGCTGCTGCGCGATTGCTTCGCGACGCCGGGCGTGCACGTGATCGACGTGCCGATCGACTATTCGGACAACGAGCGCGTGCTCAACCGCGAAATCAAGCGTCTGTCGGCGCAACTCTGAATCCGCAGTTCACCGGAAGGAGCGTTCCATGCTGAAGGATACCTATCCGTACTATCTGGCCAACGAGGCGGTCTACGCGAACACCGATCTCGACGTGACCGACAAGTTCAGCGGCAAGGTCGCGACGCGCGTCGCGCTGGCCGACGCGAAGGCGATCGATGCGGCCATCGGCGCGGCGGTGGCCGCCGAGAAGCCGATGCGCGAGTTGCCGGCCTACAGGCGGCAGGCGGTGCTCGACCATTGCGTCGCGCGTTTTCGCGAGCGTTTCGATGAGCTGGCCGAAGCGCTGTGCATCGAGGCCGGCAAGCCGATCAACGATTCGAAGGGCGAAGTCACGCGGCTGATCGACACGTTTCGTGTCGCGTCCGAGGAGTCGGTGCGCATCGACGGCGAAGTGATCAACCTCGAGATCTCGGCGCGCGCGCAAGGCTACACCGGCTATACGCGGCGCGTGCCGATCGGCCCGTGCTCGTTCATCTCGCCGTTCAACTTCCCGCTGAACCTTGCCGCGCACAAGGTCGCGCCGGCGCTGGCCGCCGGCTGCCCGTTCGTGCTGAAGCCCGCAAGCCGCACGCCGATCGGGGCGCTGATCATCGGCGAAGTGCTCGCGGAAACCGACCTGCCGAAGGGCGCGTTCTCGGTGCTGCCCGCGCATCGCGACGGCGCCGATCTGTTCACGACCGACGAGCGCTTCAAGCTGCTGTCGTTTACCGGCTCGCCGGCCGTCGGCTGGGCGCTGAAGGAGAAGGCCGGCAAGAAGAAAGTCGTGCTGGAACTCGGCGGCAACGCGGCGGCGATCGTCGACTCGGATCAGCGCGATCAGCTCGACTACGTGGTCGATCGTCTCGCGTTCGGCGCGTATTACCAGTCCGGCCAGAGCTGCATCGGCGTGCAGCGGATCCTCGTGCATGCGGACCTGTACGACGCGCTGCGCGACAAGCTGATCGCGAAGACGCGCTCGTTGAAGATGGGGGACCCGAAGGATTCGTCGACGTTCGTCGGCCCGATGATCTCGGAATCCGAATCGCGCCGGCTGTCGGGCTGGATGGACGCGGCCGTCGCGGCAGGCGCGAAGATCGTCGCGGGCGGCAAGGTCGACGGCGCGATGTTCGAGGCGACGCTGCTGGAAAACGTCGGCCGCGAGCAGGACTTGTACCGGAAGGAGGCGTTCGGCCCGGTCGCGATCCTCGAGAAGTTCGACCGCTTCGACGATGCGCTCGCACGCGTGAACGACAGCGATTTCGGGCTGCAGGCCGGCGTGTTTACCGATTCACTCGCGCATGCGCAGCGCGCGTGGGACGAACTGGAGGTGGGCGGCGTGGTGATCAACGACGTGCCGTCGTTCCGCGTCGACAACATGCCGTACGGCGGCGTGAAGGATTCGGGGCTCGGCCGCGAAGGGATCCGCTACGCAATCGAGGACATGACCGAGCCGCGGCTGATGGTCGTGCGACGCCGCTAGCGCGTTCACGGGCGGCGCGCGCGGGCGATCGCGCCGGCCCGCATGCCGTTTTTCATTTCGGCATGCGAATCCGGGTACGACGGTCGTCTGCTGCGCACCGTCGCGGCGACACCGCGTGCCGAACGCGCTCGACTGCACGCATCGCATCGTGATGTAATCGCGCGAAATGGCCGTCGGGGTACGACACCCGAAGGCGTGCGCATTCATTCTTCACGAGATCGATTCATGTCCCCCGTCTCGGCATTCAAGCTGGTTCTGTTGTCATTCCTCGCGATCGTCGCGCTCGAATGCATCGCCAAGCGGCTGCGGCTGCCGCCCGCGGCCGCGCTGCTGATCGGCGGCATCGGCATCGCGTTCATTCCCGGCCTGCCGCCGATCAATCTCGATCCCGATCTCGTGCTGCTGGTGTTTCTGCCGCCGCTGCTGATGGACGGCGCGTATTTCTCGGTGTGGGAGGAGTTCAAGCGTAACGTCGGCGGCATCCTGATGCTCGCGATCGGCGCGGTGGTGTTCACGACGTTCGCGGTCGGCTTCGCCGTGCACTGGGTCGTGCCATCGCTGCCGTGGGCCGCGTGCTTCGCGCTCGGCGCGATCGTGTCGCCGCCCGACGCCGTGGCCGCGAAGGCGGTGCTCGAACGTGTCGCGCTGCCGCGCCGGCTGATGGTGCTGCTCGAAGGTGAGAGCCTGTTGAACGACGCGGCCGGTCTCGTGCTGTTCCGCTTCGCGGTCGCTGCCGCGCTGACGGGCGCGTTCAGTCTCGAGCACGCGGTCGTACGCTTTGCGGAGCTCGGGCTTGGCGGCGTCTTGGTCGGCTTTCTGGTCGGCAAGATCGTCGTGTGGTTTCTGAAGCTGCTCGACGACGACTATCTGGTGATCACCGTCGCGGTGATCGCCGGCTGGATCGCGTACATCGCGGGCGAGATGGTGGAGGTGTCGGGCGTGATCGCGACGGTGACGACCGGCATGATCGTCGGCTGGCACCAGCACGAAGTGTTCTCGGCCGCAGTGCGCACGCGCGGCACCGCATTCTGGCAGGTCATCGTGTTCCTGCTCGAAGCGATGGTGTTCGTGCTGATCGGGCTGTCGCTGCGCGGTGCGATGTATCGGCTCGGCGGTTTCGAGCAGGTGCTTGCCACGATGGTGCCGCCCGTGCTCGCGGTGCTGGCGGCGGTGATCGTGTCGCGCTTCGTGTGGATTTACGCGGTCGAGGCGCTGAAGTGGCCGGTGCACGGGATCGCGCGGCGCGGCGCCGCGCCCGACTGGAAGGCTGCGACGATCATGAGCTGGGCCGGCATGCGCGGCGTCGTGACGCTCGCGATCGCGCTGTCGCTGCCGCAGGCGCTGCCCGGGCGCGACGTGATCCTGGTCGCGTCGTTCGCGGTGATCCTCGTTACCGTGCTGCTGCAGGGCACGACCATAGGTCCGCTGATCCGGCTGCTGCGCCTGCCGCAACGCCACGAGCGCGCCGCGCATCACCTGACCGAGCCGCAGGCATGGGCGCAGATCGAGGCCGCGCAGCTCGCGGCGATCCAGCCGCTCGTGCGCGACGACAGCGGCAACGTGATTCACCCGCGCCTGCTGGAGCAGTACACCTATCGCGCGGAACTGACGGAGCGCCTGAAGGACGAGCCCGCATTTCCGGACAGCGCCCGTGCCGCCCACTACGACGTGGTGCTGGCCGCGATCGCGGCGGGCCGCACGGAACTGTTGCGCCTGCACCGTTCGGGCCATATCCACGACGAGATGCTGCACGCGCTCGAGCGCGATCTCGATCTGCAGGAAGTATCCGCGCAGCACGCGCGCGGCTGACGATCGACTGCACGGCGACGGGGCGTTGGCGCATCGCCGCCATCGCCGTGGCCGCTGCCACCTGGCGCCCGCATCTAGCGTCCATGTCCACCGTCGCGGCGCCATTTCCCCATCATTTCCCCGGTTCGGCATATCTGGATCCGGCCCCGATATGGCCGGCGTGCCGGCCTTGCTGCGCATGCAAACCTCGCAGCACCGCCCGCGCAAACGTTCTCGTCTTTCGAATCCGGAAATGATCTGATTTATCTGTATCCCGCTCTTTCACTATATTTGGCAAAACTAAACCGGAAGGAGATAGATGCTGTGTTCTAATTTCATTTAGAATCAGCCGGTTATCTTTATTGAGAGAAAGCACGCGGGGGTAATGCGACCGTCGACGGGGAAAAATCGGCGTTCGAATCCCCGTGAGGCAATGCCGACAGGCCAGATCGGCAACAACGGGTGAATTTCTCAGCCGCCAAATTAAGATGGCGCCCAAGTCAGATAAACAACTCCTATGAAAGAATCAATTGGAGATTTGGCGTTTGAAACGGTATTTATGAAAGAATCGAGCGGTGAAAATGCGCCGGATTGTCTTGAATCGGGGCTGTCGGTGCTGCTCGTCGACGATCAGCCGTTCGTCGGCGAGGTAATCCGGCGCGCGTTGCGCAGCGAGCACGATATCGACCTGCATGTGTGCACCGATGCACACAGGGCGATGGCAATCGCGCGCGAGGTGAAGCCGACGGTGATCCTGCAGGACCTCGTGATGCCGGAAATCGACGGCCTCGATCTCGTTCGCGCGTGGCGCGCGGACGCCGATACCGCGCGCGTGCCGATCATCGTGCTGTCGGCGAAAGAGGAGCCGATCGTCAAGCGCGAGGCGTTCATCGCCGGTGCGAACGACTATCTCGTGAAGCTGCCGGACGCGATGGAGCTGACCGCGCGGATCCGCTATCACTCGAATTCGTACCTGATGTCGCGACAGCGCGACGAGGCGCTGGATTTCCTGTCGCACGACATGCGTTCGCCGCAGACGTCGATCCTCGCGCTGCTCGAGGTCTACCGGGCCGAACACGGCAACATGCCGGCGATCATGGAGCGCATTGCCGGCCACGCACGCCGGGCGCTCGCGCTCGCGGACGGCTTCATTCACCTGACCCGCGCGCAGTCGGAGCGACGCGCGCACGAGGTCGTGAGTCTCAACGAAATCGTGCTCGACGCCGTCGACCAGTTGTGGGAAAAGGCGGCCGGATTCGGCAGCCGCGTCGTCGCCCATGTGCCGGATACCGCGTGCGTGACGATGGGCGACCGCATGATGCTCACGCGTGCGGTCGCTAACCTGATCGACAACGGACTGAAGTACGGCCCGGCCGGCACCGACGTGCACTGCACGCTGAGCGACGATGGCGGTGCGTGGCTGATCGGCGTCGAGGACGCCGGCGCCGGCATTGCGCCCGAGCAGCGCACGGCCGCGACCGAGTCGTTCGTGCGGCTCGAATCCGCGCACGGCGCGGCGCGCAGCGGCTTCGGCCTCGGCCTGGCGTTCGTCCGCGCGACGGCGGCTCGGCATCGCGGCCAGATCCTGATGCGCAATTCGCCGCGCGGCTTCATGGTCGGGCTTCGACTGCCGGCGCAGGCGGAGCGGTAATATCGCGGCGCGGCCTGCCGGCGCCGCATCGTCCGCTGGCCCAGATGCGCTCGTGGCACGCCGTTCGGCGCGCAGGCGGCGCGAATTTTTTTCAACGCTGATTTTAGAAAGCCCATAACGAACATGGCCACCGTCACACCCCGTGCGACCAATGAAAGCCTGCATCCGACCTTCGGCGCCGCCCGGCTGACGCTCGGCAACCGCATCCTGCTCAGCTTCGGCGTGCTGTTCGTGCTGATGCTGGTGACCGCCGGCGTGTCCTACGAGCGCCTGCGCGCGATCGACAGCGAAGCCGTCAGCATCGAACGGGATTCGCTGCCCGGCGTCTATCTCGCGGCGTCGCTGCGCGCGTCGGTCAGCGATTCGTTCTCGCTGCTGCAGCAGGCGACGTTCGTCGATACCGATCCCGACGCCGTTCAGCACGATCTCGCGAAGATCGCCGATTCGCTGAAGGACGTCGAATCGCTGTCGGTCGACTACCAGAACGCGACGTTTCGCGACGATGACCGGCAGCGTTTCGCGACGTTCCGCGGTGCGTACGACCGCTACGTGCCGCTGCTGAACGATGCGATCCAGAAGAGCCGCACGTCGCACGAGGAAGCCGCCGCGGCATACGCGAAGGCGTTGCCCGTCTGGGCCGAGACCGTGCGCGACGCGAACACGCTCGTGCAGGAAAACCGCAAGTTCGCCGACAACTCCGCGAAGGTGATCCGCCAGTCGGTGCAGGACACCGAGGTCGTGCTCGCGCTTGCGCTGGGCATCGTGTTGCTGTCCGCGCTCGGGCTCGGCTACGGGCTGTTTCGCGCGGTGACCGTACCGATGGCGCGGCTTGTCGAAGTGCACGACGTGATGCGCACCGGCAACCTGACGCGTCGTCTGGACCTGCGCCGGCACGACGAATTCGGCACGCTCGAGACGGGATTCAACCGGATGGCCGACGAACTGACCGAACTCGTCGCTCGCGCGCAGCAGTCGTCGCTGCAGGTGACGACGTCGGTCGCCGAAATCGCGGCGACGTCGCGCGAGCAGCAGGCAACCGCGAATGAAACCGCGGCGACGACCACCGAGATCGGCGCGACGTCCCGCGAGATCTTCGCGACGTCGCGCGACCTGCTGCGCACGATGAACGAGGTGGCCGGCGTGGCCGAACAGTCGGCGACGCTCGCGGGCGTGAGCCAGAGCGGGCTCACGCGGATGGGCGAGACGATGCGCAGCGTGATGGACGCGGCCGGCTCGGTGAACGCGAAGCTCGCGATCCTCAACGAAAAGGCGCTGAACATCAACCAGGTCGTCGCAACCATCACCAAGGTGGCCGACCAGACCAACCTGCTGTCGCTGAACGCGGCGATCGAGGCCGAAAAGGCCGGCGAATACGGCCGCGGCTTCGCGGTTGTCGCGACCGAGATCCGCCGCCTCGCCGACCAGACGGCCGTGGCGACCTACGACATCGAGCAGACGGTGAAGGAGATCCAGTCCGCGGTGTCGGCGGGCGTGATGGGGATGGACAAGTTCTCCGAGGAAGTGCGCCGCGGGATGCTCGACGTGCAGCAGGTCGGCGGGCAGCTGTCGCAGATCATTGCCGAAGTGCAGACGCTCGCGCCGCGCTTCCAGATGGTCAACGAAGGGATGCAGACGCAGGCGAACGGCGCCGAGCAGATCACGCAGGCGCTGTCGCAACTGTCCGAAGCCGCGCAGCAGACGGCCGAATCGCTGCGCCAGTCGTCGCAGGCGATCGACGACCTGACGCTCGTCGCGAACCAGTTGCGCACCAGCGTGTCGCGCTTCAAGGTCGACGCGTGACGCGCGCCGAGCCGCACGGCGGCATGCACGCGCTGTTCCTGATGTTCGAGCTCGACGGCGATCGCTACGCGCTGGACGCGGCCGAGATCGAAGAGGTGCTGCCGCTCGCGGCCACCAAGGCCGTGCCGGGCGCGCCGGAATGGATCGCCGGGCTGCTGATGCGCAGCGGCCAGCCAGTGCCCGTGATCGACGTGCCGATGCTGGCGCTCGGGCGGCGCGCGCACGCGCTGCGTTCGACTCGGCTCGTGATGGTTCGCTATCGCACCGCGCCGACCGGGCGCGGACGCGCGATCGGCCTGATCGTCGAGCACGCGACGCAGACCCTGCGGATCGACCGCACGACGTTCCATGCGAGCGGCGTATCGACTGCGCGCACGCGCTGGCTTGGGCGGGTCGCGAACACGCCCGACGGCATCGTGCAGCAGGTGTCGGTGGCCGACCTGATCGACGAAGTTGCACGCCTGTATCTGTTCGACGGCCAGCCGGGCCATGAAGGGGAGTCCGCATGAAAGCGTCCGATTCGCGATTTCGCGGCTGGCTGTTGCGCGAGACCGGCATCGACCCCGATTCGCTCGGCAACGATTTCCTGATCCGCGCGCTGACCGAGCGCGTGCATGCGCTGCAGGGCGACAGCGAGCGGCTGCCGTCGACGGCGCGGCCGCCTGTGACCGCAGACGCGCTCGACGCGTACTGGCAGCAGCTCAACGCATCGGCCGACGAGCGGCGCGCGCTGATCGAACTGTTCGTCGTGCCGGAGACGTGGTTCTTCCGCGACCGCGAGGCATTCGCGACGCTCGCGCGGCTCGCGGCCGAGCGGCTTGCCGCGACGCCCGGGCGCGTGATCCGCGTGCTGAGCGCGCCTTGCTCGAGCGGCGAAGAGCCGTATTCGGCGGCGATGGCACTGCTCGACGCGGGCCTCGATCCGGCCAGCTTCACGATCGACGCGATCGACCTGAGCGCCCGCGCGATCGAACAGGCGCGGCTCGGCTGCTACGGACGCAATGCGTTTCGCGGTACGGCGACCGAGTTTCGCGCCCGGTACTTCACGCAGGCTGCGGACGGCTGGCTGCTCGACGAGCGTGTGCGCGCATGCGTGCAGTTTCGCCAGGCCAACCTGGTCGAACCGGGCGCCGACACGGGTATCCGCTACGATTTCGTGTTCTGCCGCAACGTGTTGATCTATTTCGACCGCGACGTGCAGGATCGCGTGATCGGTTCGCTCGAAAGCTGTCTTGCCGACGACGGCACCTTGTTCGTCGGCCCGGCCGAGACGGGTGTCGCGATGCGGCACGGGATGCGCTCGGCGCGCGTGCCGCTGGCATTTGCGTTTCATCGCGCGCGCGGCGGTGACATGGCGGACGGATACGCGGCCCGGCATGCGGCACCGATGCCCGCGGTTGCGCCATACCGGCGCGCGGAGTGCTTCTCGGTGGCGCCGGCGGCCGCCACGCGTCCGATGCTGGCCGTCGTGCCGCCGACGTGGGTCGGTGCCGCGCCGCAACCGGTCGCGGGGTTCGCGGCGGCCGAGCGCCCGATAGCGGGCGAGCCGCGTGCCGATGTCGGGGCTGAAATACGGACTGAAATACGGACCGGCATGCGCGGCGATCTGCTGGCCGACACGGCGGCGCCGGCTGCCGATAACGTTGCGCCGACGCTCGAGGAGGCACAGGCGCTCGCGAACGCAGGAGCGTTCGACGAGGCCGAGCGCGTGCTCGCGCAGTTTTCGGCGCGGGTGGGGCCGCACGCCGATGCGTTCTACCTGAACGGGTTGATCGCGGATGCACGCGGGCGTGCCGCGGAAGCCGGCGACTTCTACCGGAAGGCGCTGTACTTGCGGCCCACGCACCATGAAGCGTTGACGCATCTTGCGACCTTGCTCGACGTCGGCGGCGATGGCGCCGGCGCGCAATGGCTGCTCGAGCGCGCGCGGCGCTCGGCCGGATAAGAGAATATGAGAATACGGTTTTGGAGCCGAGATCGGGATGACCGAGGAAAGAATGAACAGCGACGCCGTTGTCACTGACGGCACGACGATCGGCGTCGACGATTGCTGGAACCGGATCGGCACGCGCGGCGACCGTTCGTGCGAGCGGCTGGCCGACTGTCTGCGCTGCCTGAACTGTCCGGTCTACGCGTATCACGCGGCGAAACTGCTCGAGCGTCCGCTCGGTGCGACCGAGATGGCCGAGGCCACACGCCGGATGAGCGCGTTCGACGCAACCCGCGCGCATGGCGACGACGACACGCGCCAGGCGGCGCTCGCATTTCGCGTCGCCGACGAATGGCTCGCGTTGCCGATCGGCGTGCTGCGCGAGATCGCCGGCACGCGCCCGATCCATTCGCTGCCGCATCGACGGCACTCTGCCGTGCGCGGCGTGGTCAACATTCGCGGCACGCTGCGCATCGCGATCTCGATCGGCGCGCTGCTCGGCCTCGATGCGGGCAAGGGCGGCAAGAACGTCACTGGCGACGAGGACGGCCGCTTCACGCGTCTGCTGGTCGTCGCGCACCAGGGCGAGCCGGTAGTGTTTCCGGTCGACGAAGTCGAGGGCGTGCTGCACTTCGGCGCATCCGAATGGGTACCCGTGCCGGCGACGGTCGGACGCGCGAGCGCCGGCCTGTCGCGCGGCGTGCTGTCGTGGCGCGGCAAGTCGGTGGGCCTGCTCGACGACGATCGTCTGTTCGACGCCGTGACCCGGAGCATGCGATGAGCGGCGATGACGATCTGAGCCACCTGTCGCTGCTCGAACTGTATCGCGAGGAGACGCGCACTCAGACCCAGGCGCTGTCCGAGCGCCTGCTCGCGCTCGAATCGGGCGAGCCCGATTCCGTCGCGCTGGAAGCATGCATGCGCGCAGCGCATTCGCTGAAGGGTGCGGCGCGCATCGTCGGCGTGCCGCTCGGCGTCGACATCGCGGGGCGCATGGAGGAATGCTTCGTCGCCGCGCAAGCCGGCACGATCGCGCTGACGGCGGCGCACGTCGACGTGCTGCTCGCCGGCGTCGACCTGCTGGTGCGTGTCGCGGATCCGCACGCGCCGCCCGTGTCGTCGTCCGAGATCGATGCGTTCGCGCTGGCGCTCATTGGCGCGGACGGCGTGCAGGCGATGCCGGCGCCGACGTTCGCACCGCCGCCGGCGCCGCCGTCCGTCGTACCGCTTCGCGAGCACGACGGCGCCGCGAACGAGCCGGTGGGAGCGGGGGCCGAGGTGCCGCCGCTGGCCGTATCGGCGGCCGTGCCGGATTCGGTCCAGGCCGACCGTGCGGCCGGCGCGGGCGCGATGCGCCGCGTGCGGGCCGATACGCTGAACCGGCTATTGAGCCTGTCCGGCGAATCTCTCGTCGAATCGCGCTGGCTCAAGCCGTTCTCCGAATCGATGCTGCGCGTGAAGCGCGCGCAGCGCGACGCGGCCCGTTCGCTCGATCTGGTGTACGAACAGTTTGCGGACGAGCTTGGCGCGGGCGTGCTCGCGTCGGTGAACGAAGTGCGGCACATGCTCAACGACCTGCAGCGTTCGCTGGCCGAGCGGATGGACGAATTCGACCGCTTCGAGCGACGCAGCACGCACATCGCCGAGCAACTGTACGACGAGGCGCTGCAGTGCCGGATGCGGCCGTTCGGCGACGCAACGCGCGCGTATCCGCGCATCGTCCGGGATCTCGCGCGCTCGCTCGGCAAGCAGGTGCGCTTCTCGATCGTCGGCGAAGGCACGCAGGTCGACCGCGACATTCTCGATCTGCTCGACGCGCCGCTCGGCCACCTGCTGCGCAACGCGCTCGACCACGGCGTCGAGTCGCCCGACGCGCGGCGTGCGCGCGGCAAGCCGGCCGAGGCAAGCGTGACGCTCGAAGCGCGCCACAGCGCCGGCTCGCTGCTCGTCAGCGTGATCGACGACGGCCCGGGCGTCGACATGGACGCGCTGCGCGCGGCCGTTGTCCGTCAGCGCCTGACCGACGACGAGACGGCCGCGCGGTTATCCGATCCCGAACTGCTCGAATTCCTGCTGCTGCCGGGCTTCTCGATGCGCGACGCGGTGACCGACGTGTCCGGGCGCGGTGTCGGCCTCGACGCGGTGCAGGAGATGGCGCGCGGCGTGCGCGGCGCGGTGCGCATCTTCAACGAGCCCGGTGCGGGCATGCGTTTCGTGCTGCAGCTGCCGCTCACGCTGTCGGTGATCCGCAGCCTGCTGGTCGAGGTCGGCGGCGAGCCGTACGCGTTCCCGCTTGCCCACGTGCGGCGCACGCTCGAACTCGCACACGAAGACATCGACGTGCTCGAGGGCCAGCCGCATTTTCCGTTCGACGGGCGGCGTGCGGGCCTTGTTTCCGCGCATCAGCTGCTCGATGCAGGCGAACCCGACATCACGCGTACCAGCACGGCGGTGGTAATCGTCGGCGGCGAGCCCGAGCTGTACGGCGTCGCGGTCGACCGCTTCCTCGGCGAGCGTATGCTCGTCGTGCAGCCGCTCGACAGCCGCCTTCACAAGATCCAGAACATCGCGGCCGGCGCGCTGCTCGAGAACGGCGACCCGGTGCTGATCGTCGATGTCGAGGACCTGATCCGCTCGGTCGACAAGCTCGTGCGCGGCGGACAACTCGCGAAGCTCACGCGCGATCCGCAACTCGCGCTCGCCGACCGGCGCCGCCGCGTGCTCGTCGTCGACGATTCGCTGACGGTGCGCGAGCTCGAACGCAAGCTGCTGGAGAAGCGTGGCTACGACGTGACCGTCGCGGTCGACGGAATGGACGGCTGGAACGCGGTGCGCAGCGACGCGTTCGACCTGGTCGTGACCGATGTCGACATGCCGCGCATGGACGGGATCGAGCTCGTCACGCTCATCAAGGGCGATCCGATGCTCACGCGCGTGCCGGTGATGATCGTGTCGTACAAGGACCGCGACGAGGATCGCCGGCGCGGACTCGATGCCGGCGCCGACTACTACCTCGCGAAGAGCAGTTTCCACGACGAGGCGCTGCTCGATGCGGTGCACGACCTGATCGGGGATGCACGCGGATGAACATCGGTATCGTCAACGATCTGCCGCTTGCCGTCGAGGCACTGCGCCGCGTGATCGCGCTGCGCACCGATCACCGGGTGCTGTGGGTGGCGACCGATGGCGACGAGGCGGTGGATTTTTGCGTCGCGCATCCGCCCGATCTCGTGCTGATGGACCTCGTGATGCCGAAGCTCGACGGCGTGGCCGCGACCCGGCAGATCATGGCGCGTGCGCCGTGCGCGATCCTGATCGTGACCGCGAGCGTCAGTGCGAACACGTCGTCGGTCTACGAGGCGATGGGTGCCGGCGCCCTCGACGCGGTCGACACGCCGACGCCCGCGCTTGGCCTGCCGTCGGATGGGGCGCGGCAGCCGCTGCTCGCGAAGATCGACCAGATCGGCCGGCTGCTCGAAAGCCGCACGGTCACGCTCGTGCCGCCGGGGCCGGCGCCCGCGCGCGGCCAGCCGACGCTCGTCGCGATCGGTGCGTCGGCGGGTGGCCCGACCGCGCTCACCGCGCTGTTGCGCGCGCTGCCGGCCGATTTTCCGGCCGCGCTCGTGATCGTGCAGCACGTCGACCAGGCATTCGCGCTCGGCATGGCGGACTGGCTCGACGGCTATACGCGGCTGCCCGTGCGTATCGCGCGGCAGGGTAGCGTGCCGCAGGCGGGCGAGGTGCTGCTCGCGGCGACCAATGATCACCTGTGCCTGTCGTCGAGCGGTGTGCTTGGCTATACGCGACATCCGGCCGAGACGCCGTACCGGCCGTCGATCGACGTGTTCTTCAACAGCGTCGCCGATGGCTGGCAGGGCGATGCGCTGGGCGTGCTGCTGACGGGAATGGGACGCGACGGCGCACTCGGGCTGAAGGCGATGCGCGCGAAGGGCTGCTACACGATCGCGCAGGACGAGGCGACGAGCGCCGTCTATGGAATGCCGAAGGCGGCCGCGGCCATCGGCGCGGCATCGGCGATCCTGCCGCTCGAGCGGATCGGTCCGCAGCTGATCTCGCGTGTGACGCGCATGCCGCGCGACTGACGGCGCGCCGGGGCCTCGCGCGTGGCCCGGGCAGCACGTGCGGCCGGGGCCGGGGCTGGGGCCGCATTGCGCGCCGTGCTTCGCGTCGCGTACAATTGCCGCCAGCGGAGATGGCATGCCTCCCTGCGGTCGATCCTGGCGCGTTCCGTGCACGATTCGGCCCTCAACCGCCGGTTTGCCCGGCTGATGATGCCTGCGTGTTCCTGGGTCGTCAGGAGGTCGCAGGCCGTCCATGCGGTGTTCTGCCGCCCAGGGTTCGATGTTCCGTCGAATCTGGAAATCATGTTTTTTTCGACTTCTGCCGATTTTTTCGCGACCGTGCGCTACGTGTGCCGCTGGCTCGCACTCTCGGCCCTGCTCGGCGTGCTGGCCGGCTCGGCTTCCGCGGTGTTCCTGATCGCGCTCGACTGGGCGACCGGCACGCGCGTCGCGCATCCGTGGCTCTTGTGGGGATTGCCGGCCGCCGGTTTCGCGACGGGCTGGATCTACCATCGGTTTGGCCAGTCGGTTGCGCGCGGCAACAACCTGCTGATCGACGAGATCCACGACCCGAAGGCGCTCGTGCCGAAGCGGATGGCGCCGCTCGTGCTCGTCGCGACCGTCGTCACGCACCTGTTCGGCGGGTCGGCCGGCCGCGAGGGCACGGCCGTGCAGATGGGCGGCGCGCTCGCCGATCGCGTCACGCACGTGTTCCGTCTCGATCGCGAGCATCGGCGCGTGCTGCTGATGGGCGGTATCGCGGCCGGGTTCTCGTCGGTGTTCGGCACGCCGCTCGCCGGTGCCGTGTTCGGGCTCGAGGTGCTCGCGATCGGCCGCTTGCGGTACGACGCGCTCTTGACCTGCGTTGCATCGGCGATCGTCGCGGACGTCGTGTGCCGCGCGTGGGGCGTGCATCACACCGTGTATGCGATTCCGTTCGTGCCGGCCGCGTCGGCGGCGGGGCTTGCCGCGACGGTGGTGGCGGGTATCGCGTTCGGTGTCGTCGGTCGACTGTTCGCATACGCGACGCACGGGCTGACGGCATGGCTTCGGCGGATCGTGCGCTACGCGCCGCTACAGCCGGTGCTCGGCGGCCTGCTGGTTGCCGCGGCTGCGACCGTGCTGAACGTGCCGCAGTATCTCGGCCTCGGTATTCCTACGATCGAGGCCGCGTTCCACGGGCCGCTGCCGGCTTACGATTTCGCGGGCAAGTTCGCGTTTACCGTTGTCACGCTCGCGTCGGGGTTCAAGGGCGGCGAAGTGACGCCGCTGTTCTACATCGGCGCGACGCTCGGCAACGCGCTCGGACAGGTGCTCGCGCTGCCGGTGCCGGTGCTCGCGGGGCTCGGCTTCGTCGCGGTGTTCGCGGGCGCGGCCAATACGCCGATCGCGTCGACGATCATGGCGATCGAACTGTTCGGCGCGGATATCGGCGTGTATGCGATCGTCGCTTGCGTGGTGGCGTACCTGTTCTCCGGACACGCGGGGATCTATCGGTCGCAGCGGGTGGCGGTGGGGAAGGGCGTGGCCGTGGAAGCGGAGTAAGGCCGGCACGCGAGGTGGCCGAACCGGGGGCAGAACGCGGGCCGATACCCGGTGATCCGGGGATCACCGGGTAAGGCGCCGTTCATTACTGCTTAGGCAGCCGCGCGACGTTGCGCGCGAGCAGTTCCTCGATGTCGATGCCTTTTTCCGCCAGCAACGTTGTGACGACGCCGGTCAATTCGCCCAGCGTTTCCTTGACCGATTCGCGGATCGTATCGACGACCACCTGCGTGCTGCGCTCGATCTCGATGTTGACCTTGTCGCTGACGCCCTTCGCATCGAAGGTCGTCGCGCGGCGCGTTTCCGGAATCAGCCACACGTCGAACCAGCCTTCGTCGCGGTTGACGTCCGACACGGTGAGGCTGCAGCCGTTGATCGCGATATAGCCCTTCGCGAACACATAGCGTTTGAAATCGGCCGGCACGGCGATCCGGATCATCCGGTTGTGCTCGGACGACGCGATGTCCGCGATGGTCCCCATGAAGTCGACGTGGCCGGACAGCGGATGCCCGCCGATTTCCGCGCCATCCTTGGCGGCCCGCTCCACGTTGACGCGCGCGCCGGTCGTGAGGTCGGCCAGCGTGGTGATGCGCAGGCTCGGCAGCATCACGTCGAAGTCGATCAGGGCCGGGGAATGGATCGTCGTCACGGTCAAGCAGACGCCGTCGACCGACACGCTCGCGCCGATCTCGATGTCGGTGGTGAAGCCCTCGGGGAACGCGATGCTGAACGTTCGCAGCTCGCCGTGATCCTTGATGGTCTCGATGACGCCAATACCCTGAACAATGCCTGTAAACATGATCTGCCTTTCGTCGCAAATTGCCTGGCCGGTATGATAAGTGATCCGGGGCGATGGCGCCGGGCCCGGGTGCACCGGCCCGGTGGGTTGCAAATATCGTCGACGATCCGGCGTATCGATTGCTCACCGCGCGTTTACCGTGAGGCCACCGTCGACGGCGATGCGTGCACCGTTGATATAGCGGGCATGATCGGAGGACAGATAGGCAACCATGCTGCCGATTTCTTCCACGTGCGCCCAGCGTCCTGACAGGATGCCCTTCCCGATGCAGAATTCGCGCAACCAGTCGCTGACCGGCTTCCCTGCCTTGATGGCCATCGACTGCGCCCATTCCTCTCGCCATTCAGTGCCGACCAGTCCGGGCACCACCGCATTGACGTTGATCCTGTGGCTCGCGAGATCGGCCGCGAGATAGCCGGTCATATGAATGAGTGCGGCATTGTTCATCCCATACGTCAGCGCAGGGTTCCAGGTCATCGTTCCCGATGCTCCCGTGATGTTGATGATTCGTCCGGTGCCATCGTCTGGAACGAGCGGCAGAAACTCCCGGATCACCCGCAATGCGCCGAGGTTCTTGATCTCGATCTGGCTGAGCCAGTCGCTGTCGTCCCACAGAATTTCGCGATCGCTGCGCTGAATCGCGGCCCCTGCGTTGTTGACCACGATATGGACGTTCGTGTAGTGCGCGCGGGCTCGTGAGCTGGCATGCCGAACCTCGTCCGCGTTCCTGACGTCGGTGCTGACGGGCAGCGTCTGCACGCCAAATTCGTCCGCGATGTCGCGGGCAGTGCGCTCGAGTTCATCCGCTCCTCGAGCCAGCATCACCAGGTTTACGCCCTCGGCGGCCAGCGCTCGTGCAATGCCCTTGCCTACGCCCTTGCTTGCTCCGGATACGAGTGCCGTACGTCCGCTGAGATTGAGGTCCATCGTCGTTTCCTTTCATGGTTGCGATTCGTGATCGGTTGCGTGGCAGGCATGCGCGTTATCGAGAATCCGACATGAAAATTCGCAGTACATATTATTGGAAGAGAATATGGTGCGAACGAGCCGAAACGCGGAAAAGGGTATCGCGCAGCAGCCGGCGGATTTAAAACGCTACGTTAAGCGAAACGTTGCAAGCGCGGTAGACACGATTGGTCGAACAGAGCGTTTTTGTCGAACGAACGCGACGCGTTCGCTCGACACGGCACGCCGCCGGAGATCGAGTATCAGTTCGATGTATGCGTCAGCTGAAACGTCATCGAATAACTGAAGCGGCTTGCTGGATGAATGCCCGACGTGACCTCGATCACCGTGTCCTGAGCGTAATAGGTTCTCACGATGCGCAGCCCGGCCGATTGGTCCGGCACCCGCAATGCGACTGCCTGGTCGCCGACGAGCAGCAGCCCCTGGATCTGCTGTTCGACGCGAGTCGCCTTGATGCCGAACTGTTGCTCGAGCATCGTGTGTATCGGTGTGTCGAGCGTTTCTGCCACGCCCTTCAGGCGACTGTAGCGCTCCGCGACATACAGGTCGACGAGCGCGATCGGCTCGGCTGTACCCGATACATCGTGGCGAATGCCGGCGATATGCAGCCATTTGGTCCCCGGTGCGCAGTGCAGGAGGGCGGACTCGGCATCGCTCACGGGACGGACGCTTCGCGATACGACATCGAGTCGCGTGCCTTGCGCGTAGCGGGCGAGATCCGATAACGAATCCATCGACTGCACGTAGCGCGTGTGCGGATGACTCGCGATCACGCGCGTGCCGATCCCTGCCTGGCGGCTGATCAGGCCAAGCTCGCACAGCTTCAGAATGGCTTGACGCACGGCATAGCGGCTGAGATTCCATTGGGCGCAAAGCTCGGCTTCCGTCGGCAGCATGTCGCCGACTCGGTATCGGCCGCTGCCGATGTCGTGCATCAACGTGCGTGCAAGGTCGACATGACGAGGCTGGGGGGATTCGAGCGAGACGGTATCGGACGCTTGGACGGGGGCGTTCATCGGGGGCAACGCATGATTGGGCGGCTTCCAGTATAGCGGGCGGCTCGGTCGCTTTGTTCGAATGTTCGTCCCGACACGTCTCATGAAGCGCGCCGCTTCCCTTGTTGCGGGGACGTATCGCATGGTCCTCGGGTATATCCGAATGTTCGAACATTTGAACAATTCATAAAGTTCAGCCACGTACTGATGGCACTCGCCTCGAGTGCGCCCTGAACCCGGAGTCCGTCCCATGTATCCAATCGACTATTTGTGGCGTGCCGTGCAGCGGCATCCCGACCGTCTCGCGGTGATCAGCTCGGCGGGCGATCTGACGTTTTCCGCGCTCGCGGAAATCGTGCTCGATCGCGCCGCCGCGCTCGATCGCATCGATCCGCAGCCGCGCAGCCGTGTTTGTGTGGGGGCCGCGAATTCGGTCGACCATTTGGTGGCAATTCTCGCGATTCTCGCGGCCGGCAAGATCTGGGTGCCGCTCAATCCGCGCAATGGCGATCCCGAGTTGCACCGCATCGTCGATTTCGTCAAGCCGTCCCTGGTACTCGCCGATACGGCGATGCTGGAGCGTCTCGAGCCGATCGCTGCGCCGTTGCAGCCGCTCGAGGCGCTGGCCCGTCAGACCGGAAATCGCGATGCGCTCGCGATGGGCCCTCGCTCGCGCGCCGGGATTCCGCTGGACGACGCGCAGGCCATCAAGTTTACCGGCGGGACGACAGGTTTCCCGAAAGGGGTGATCCAGCCGCTGCGTGCGTGGACGACGAGCATCGCGACTCAGATTCATGAACTCGGGTTGCAGCCGAATGACCGGTATCTCGTCGCGGCTCCGATCACGCACGGCACTTCTACATACATGCTGCCGATCCTCGGCTCGGGCGGTGCGCTGGTCTTTCCCGACCATGCGAAACCGGGTGCGTTGCTCGATAACGCGAGCGCGCACGACGTGACGGTCTTCTTTGCACCGCCGACGCTGATCCAGGCGCTCGCCGACGAACAGCGCCGCATGCCGCGCGCGCTCGGTTCGTTGCGCTATCTGGTCTACGGGGGCGCTCCGATGCGGCCCGAGCAGATTCGCGATGCGCAGGCCGTGTTCGGTCCGGTCGTTTGTACATCGTTCGGGCAGACTGAAGCACCGCAAATCATCACGTTCCTGCCGCCGACCGACATGACGGGCGAGAACCTGGCGTCGGTCGGACGACCGACGCTGCTGACGCGGGTGGCGGTCGTCGGCAAGGATGGGGCGCCGCTACCGCCGGGCGAGGAGGGCGAGATCGCCGTGCGCGGCGGCCTTGTCATGAGCGGATACCTGAATGCGGAAGAAGAAACGCGCAAGACCCTGATCGACGGCTGGCTGCGTACCGGCGATGCGGGCGTGTTCGACGAGCGCGGCTATCTTTTTCTGCGCGACCGCATGCGCGACGTCATCATCACTGGCGGATTCAATGTTTATCCGGGAGACGTCGAAGTGGTCCTGTCGGGGCACCCGGCCGTCGCGGACTGCTCGGTGGTCGGCGTTCCGGACGATAAGTGGGGCGAAGCGGTACATGCCGCGGTGCAACTGCGCCCGGGCGCAAGCGTACGCACGGACGAACTGATCGCCTTCGTCAAGCGCGAGCTGGGTTCGGTCAAGACGCCGAAGGTCGTTCATTTTTTCGATGCATTGCCGCGTAGCGCGGTCGGCAAGGTGCTCAAGCCGGCTGTTCGGGATGCGATCCTGGGAACAAGGGGGCAGTGATGGCGGGCAAGGCCGATGTGCCGGATAGCCGGCTCTGTCACTACACCGCGGATGCGGTGTACTACGGCGACAGTAATCTCGTCCACGACCTGATCGGCAACGCAGGTTTTATCGATGTATTCATGCAGCAGACCTTCGGTATCGCGCTCGGGCAGAACCAGCGACGTGTCGTCGATGCGATTCTCGTGACGCTGATGGAGCATGGCATGACCCCCAGTGCGATTGCGACGCGGATGGTTTACTCGAGTTCGCCCGAGAATCTTCAGGCGGGCGTAGCCGCAGGCCTGCTTGCGGTGGCCAGCCGTTTCGTCGGCACGATGGAGCCGGCCGCGGAGTTGCTCGCGAGGATTGTCGCGGCACAGCCGGACGCGCCGCGCGAAGCCGCGGATGTGGCGCGTGAATACCGTGCACGGCACGAGCCCGTTCCGGGATTTGGTCACCATCTGCACCGGCCGGACGATCCGCGTGCCATCGCATTGCTGGCGCTCGCGCGCGACGCCGGTACGTATGGCGCACATTGCGAAGCGCTCGACATGCTGGCTGCGGAAGTCGATGCCGCTGCCGGCAAGCACATCACGATCAATGCGACCGGCGCGATTGCGGCACTGCTTGGCGATCTCGGTATTCCCCCGTCGTTGATGCGCGGCTTCGCCGTGCTCGGTCGCGCGGCCGGATTGATCGCGCATATCGCGGAAGAGCAGAAGCGTCCGTCGGGGCGCTTCATCTGGCAACTCGTCGACGACGCGATGACCGGTTAGTACGTCGGCCGGTTCCTGTCCGCCGTGAATTCGTATCGCATTCGATTCCATGAAGGAGACAAACATGACCCAGATCAACCAGGCGATCATGCGCCACCATCACATCACGCTGTGCGTCGGCACCGCGCAACAGGACTACGACTTTCATACGAAGGTGCTGTCGCTGAAAAGCGTGAAGAAGACGCTCATCTACGACGGCATGGCGCCGTTTTACCACCTTTACTACGGAAATGATCTCGGAGAGGAAAGCACGCTGATTACCTGCTTTCCGGTGGCGCATTTCGGCCGCAAGGGTCAGCGCGGTGCGGGGCAGATCGGCGGCCTGTCGCTGTCGGTTCCTGAGTCGGCGATTCCGTTCTGGGAACGACGGCTCGCCGCGCACGGATTCGAGGTCCGCCGTTCGGAACGTTTCGGCGAGCAGGTCCTGTCGTTTTCCCATCCGTGCGGCATCCCGTACGAGCTGATCGGCATTGCCGACGACGCGCGCAAGCCCTATTCGAACGGCGACGTGCCGGCCGAGCTGGCTATTCGCGGTCTGCATACGATCGGCGTGAACGTGCGCGACATGGAGGCTTCGCAGGAATTCATGCAGCAGGGCTGGTCGGCGCACGAGGTCGAGAAGGATGGCAAGTTCGCTCGCTATGCGTTCGGCGACGGCGGCTCCGGCAAGTTTGTCGATTACGTGCTGGAACCGGACATGCCGCAGGCGAGCTGGACGTACGGCGAGGGGATCGTGCATCACTGCGCGTTCCAGGTTGCCGACCGCTTGGTACAGGATCGGGTCAAGGCGAATCTCGAAGGCCTTGGCTTTACCGATACGTCGGAGCGCAAGGACCGCGGTTACTTCGAATCGATCTACGTTCGCACCCCGAGCGGCGCGATGTTCGAGGCGACCGTTTCGAAGCCGGATGCGTTCCTCGTCGACGAACCGTACGAGAAGATGGGGCAGACGGTGCAGCTTGCGCCGCAGTTCGAAAGTCAGCGCGCAGTGATCCTTGAGTCGCTGGAAGCCCTCAATTACTGAAATGAGAAGCAGGCCGGGTGGCTACGTGCCACCCGCTGCGATTGTCTGGAAGTGTCGATCTCATGACGAATGCACATCTCGAACAGCCGGTGATCGATTATGGCGAGCCGATCGATCGTGCCCGTGCCGCGGTAATTCTCGTGCATGGGCGTGGTCAGTCGGCGGACTGGATGCACGATCACGTCGTGCGCCGTTTCGGTCGGCCGGACCTTGCATGGCGGGCGCCCATGGCAGACGGTGCATCGTGGTATCCAGAGCGTTTTCTGGTTCCTGTCGAATTGAACGAGCCCCGTCTTTCCGACGCGCTCGCGTGCCTGGACGCGCTGTCGGAGCGGCTGCGGTTGCAGGGTATCCCGTATGCATCGCAGGTGCTGATGGGGTTTTCGCAAGGTGCCTGCCTGTGCAGCGAGTTCGTGTGGCGCAGCCGGCGGCGGTACCGTGCGTTGATTTCCTTTACCGGTGCGCTGATCGGGCCGTCGGAACTGCCGCGCGCTCCGGCTGCGCACGATTTTTCAGGGATGCCGGTACTGTTTTCGACCTGGGAGCACGACCCTCATGTCCCGGTGGAATACGTCCGCCGGTCGGCGGCCCTGTTCGAAGCGGCCGGCGCGGCCGTAACACTGCACGTTGATCCGGCGACCGAGCACGGAATACGTGATGCGGAAATCGAATATGCGAGATGCACGCTCGGTACATGACCCGGTCGCGCGGCGGACACCCCTTTGAGCAGGAATCACATCATGCAGTCGTTCAACCATGAAAGCCACGGCGGTCGGGTCGTGTTCGGCAGCGGCAGCCTGGAAACCCTTCCCGGGATTCTCGACTCGCTGGGTGTCGCTCGGGCCATCCTGATTACGACGCCCGAACAGGCGGAGTTGGGGCGTCGAATCGACCATCTGCTCGGAAAGCGCAGTGCGGGCGTGTTGGCCAAGGCAGTCATGCATGTCCCTGTCGAGGTGGCGCGAGAGGCGGTCCGGGTGATGCGGGAGTCCGGCGCGGATGCGTGCATCGCGGCGGGCGGCGGGTCGACGACTGGCCTTGCGAAGGCCATTGCGCTGGAAGCCGATCTGCCGATCATCGCGTTGCCGACAACCTACGCCGGCTCCGAGATGACACCACTCTACGGGCTGACCGAAGCGGGTGTGAAGAAAACCGGCAAGGACTGGCGCGTGCTGCCGCGGTGCGTTGTATATGACCCGCGGTTGACGCTCACGCTACCGGTGAAGCTGAGCGTCACGAGTGGCATGAACGCCATCGCGCACGCCGTCGAGGGACTGTATGCGCGCGATGGCAGCCCGGTATATAGCCTGATGGCCGAAGAGGGGATACGTGCGCTCGCGAGTGCGCTCCCGCGTCTGTACGTGTCGCCTTCCGACGTCGACGCGCGCGGCGATGCGCTTTACGGCGCATGGCTCTGCGGAACCGTGCTCGGCAATGTGCAAATGGGCGTTCATCACAAGATATGCCATACGCTGGGCGGAACGTTCAATCTTCCTCATGCCGACGTCCATACCGTCATCCTGCCGTATGCGCTGCGCTATAACGCGGCTCACGTTGAGCATGCGCTCGGGCGTGTAGGGCGGGCGATCGGTGCCACGGACGCGATCGCCGGGCTGCGTGACCTGATCGACTCGCTCGATGCACCTCGTTCATTGCGCGAGATCGGGATGCCGCGCGACGGCATCGACTGTGCGGCGGACCTGATTGTCGACAAGGCCTATCCGAATCCTCGCCCGATCGAGCGACACGCGGTTCGCGAACTGCTGGAACGCGCTTACGAAGGCGCCGATCCCCTGTAACACGATAGCGGCGTCGTCGCCGCGAAGTGGAGAAACCGATGCTGATCGAGCGCCGTACCTACACGCTGCAGCCAGGCATGCTGAATGACTTCTGGGAGGCGCAGCAGTTGCGCGCCGACGGGCTGGGCCCGATCCTGCAGCGCCTGATCGGCGCGTTCGCTGCTGTATCCGGTATGTCCGAGTCGGTCGTTTGCCTTTATCGCTACGACGACTTCGCGGACTGGCAAGCGCGGTTGGGCGGCCTGCCCGGCAATACGCGTCTGGCCGCCTATTTCGCGCGAGTCCGGCCGATGATCCTGCGCCAGGAAAACGAATTTCTCGTGCCGGCCAGCCTCGATCGGGCGACGCCGATGTGGGGTAACGGCAACGACTGGTTGCCGGCACATGGGGCGCCGATACCGGTGTCCGCGCTACGCGCGGTGGTCGCGGAGACGACCTTGACGTTCCGCGCAGGCGGCGTGCCGCGGTTCTGGCAGGCTTTCGCGCAACGGGGGCTGGCCGACGACGCATCGTTTGCCGATGGCTTGCTGGGCGCGTTCAATGTGATGGTCGGCCCGCTGAACCGGGTGCGTGTCTATATGCACCCGACGAGCGTGGACGACTGGGTCGCCCGGCAGACGGTGCAGTCCTGGCCCGGCACATGGAAGTCGCTGCTGAACGAACTTTCTCCGGTGTTGCTGGACGTCGCCCATGCTTTGCTCCGGCCGTCGCCAGTGGCCGACATGTCGCCGCTGTTCATCGAACAGTAACCGATCGTGGCAGTGCAGGCATGCGCTCCGCAGGGACGCCCCCGTTTTTCCTGATGGCGATGTTCCTGCCGAGGCCGGGCGCTCACGACGAAACCGCCGGCCCGATCTTTCGATGCGTAGCCGCCCCGGCATGAAATAAGCACGGAGCATTCCGGACGTGGAAATTTCAATGGAGTGTCATTTTAAAATCGATAAGGAATGCAAATGTATTTACCTGGGCATGAAGTTTTTGGTTAAAGGAGACGAAGATGGAAATCAAGACGATGAACGATGAGCAACGGAAGGCGATCGCGCTCGAGTACTTCAGGCGGCTGGACCGGGGCGGCAACCTGCTGGAACTGTTCGATGACCACGCGCAAATGTATTTCCCGAAGTGGGGTGTTGCACGCGGCAAGGAGGAAATCGGTCAGTTGTTTGGGGATCTCATGACGATTCTTGCCGGCGTCTCGCACGAGACTTCCTGCCTGAACGTCATTCAACACGGAGATCTCGTGTGCGTCGAGGGGCTGTCGAGCGGCAGCTTGAAAACCGGGGCGGCCTGGCAGGCGGGTGCCACACACGCGGGGCGCTGGTGCGATGTGTTCGAGATTCGCGATTTCAGGATCCAGCGGTGTCACGTCTATCTGGATCCGGATTATGCGGGCGGCGATACGGAGCGCTACCCGTGGCTCGGGACGAAACCGATCCGCCGCTACTGAGCTGGCGCTCGCGATGCCGGATCGCGCTATCGAACCGTCCAGGTCGATCTTGACGGTACGCAGATAGGTACCGGTCTTGTCGATCGATCCGGCATGTGATTATAAAAATCAGGATAACAAACCATTGTCGCTTGATTGGCGGCAAGGTATGGAGATGAAGATGTCAGCGAGAAAGCATGTTTCGCTGGGGCTTGCCGGCTGTCTGATGGCGACTGCCGCATGCGCGCCTGCGTACGCTCAAGGCAGTGTCACCCTATTCGGTGTGGTTGACGTGGCGATGCTCTATACGAACAAGACGCGTAACCCCGTCACCGGTCTCAACGATGGAAGCCAGGTGTCGATGATCGACGGCGGTCGCTACTATTCGCAGTTCGGCCTGCAGGGAGTCGAAGATCTCGGAGGTGGATTGAAGGCGAAGTTTCGTCTGCAGAGCGGTATCAGTGCGACGGACGGCAGCTTGTTCCACTGCAATGGAAACCTGTTCGGTTGCGAATCGTGGATTGCGTTGTCGGGCGCTGCCGGCGAGTTGAAAATGGGGTTGCAATTTTCCCCGTTCTTTCAGGCAATTTACGATTCGGATCCTCGCGATCTCTCGCTGTTCGGCAGCGAAGCAACCATTTACGTCGGTACCGTGCTGGGAACCAGCATTTTCAATCCCAACGCAGTGACGTATACGAGCCCCACCTTTTCCGGTTTGACCGTCAGCACCATGTTCGCGTTTGGCGGAAAGCCGGGTGATTTTGGCTCCGGCAAGCAATATGCAGCGCGCATCCGATACCAGCACGGCGGACTGACGGTCAATGCCGCGCTTTACAGCGGCAATGCAGGCGGCGCGCAGAGCACGCCGGTGCCGACCAATGTCGAGTTCGATGGCCGCATGATCGGTGTCGGCTATCAATTCGGCTCGCTCACCGCAAAGGCATCGTTCGTCAACTTCAAGGTTGCCGGCTCGTTCGACAGTAATGTGTTCGGCGGCGGCATCAACTGGTTCGCATCGCCGACGCTGGGTATCAACGCAGGGGTATGGCTGACGAGCGATCGCAACCGTACGACCAATCATTCCGTCATGGCGGCTGTGGGCGCCGACTATTTCCTGTCGAAGAGCACGACCCTCTACGCGCAATGCGGGTTGGTCAACAATCACGGGGCAATGAATACCGGCCTGTCGATGATCGGGGCACTGTATGGCACCGCGGGCACGACGTTCGGCGGGACGGTCGGCATCCGGAAATTTTTCTAATCATCTCGATCGTGGCCCGATACCGGGCCGCGAAATCAGGAACATCAGACATGAAGACCAGTCACGCCCTGTTGTCGCTCTACGTGGCGACCGCGCTGTCCGTTGCGGTGAACGTCCAGGCTCAGTCGGAGCCGGCCGGTTCCGGTAGTGCGCCGCCGGCGGTCACGTCCAGCAAGAAGGAAATCCGGGCCGCCAATCGCCGGCTTCAGAAGGCCGTCGTTCGCGCGCTGGGGAGCGCCAAGGGGCTGAATGCGGCCAACATCGGCGTCATTGCGCGCGACGGTGCGATCGTCTTGCGCGGCTCGGTGACGGATAGCGCGCAGTCTCAAATCGCAACCGCGGTAGCGAGCTCGGTGAGCGGCGTCGCCGCAGTCAGGAACGACCTGTTGATTCGGCCGGAGTGAGCATCGGGCGGGGCCGCTGCATTCGGGGCGGCCCGTGAATCGGGAAGGATGGGTGTAGCCGGTCCGCGCGCGCGGACCGGCACGGCCGACCGGGTTATGCCCGTTCGGAATCGAGCTGCTCGTTATGCTTCACCACCTCCTGGGCTTTCAGGTAGCTCTCGATGAGCAGGCGGTACGGGGGGAAAATCATCCCGTAGACTTCGGCCCATTGTTGTGCGTCGGGGCGATGCCAGGTCTGCTGTAGTTCGGAAGCGACCGCAGCCGTGTCGATCGGCACCACACCGGCCTGAACCACCCGGGCAAGCGTGATTTCCTGCGCCATTTTCGAGTAGGTACCCGATGCGTCGACCACGGCAAAGACCTTATAGCCTTCGTGGGCCGCGGAGATGGCCGGGAACGCCATGCAGACGCTGGTGATGGTGCCCGCGATGATCAGCGTCTTGCGGCCGGTCGCTTTGACCGCATCGACGAAGTCGGGATTGTCCCACGCGTTGATCTGCCCTTTGCGCGCGACGTAGGTGGCATGCGGCGCACTTTCGTGGATTTCCGGGATCAACGGGCCGTTCGGGCCCTGCGGAACCGACGCCGTGGTGATCACCGGCATTTTGCAAAGCGTGGCGATCCTGGCCAGCGCAATCGCGTGATTGCGCAGGACCGTCATTTCCATGTCCTTCACGGTCTGGAACAGGCCGCTCTGATGGTCGATCAACAACATCGCCGTATCGTTCGGGTCGATGACGGGGCGCTGACCGTTGAAGTTGGCAGGTGCGCTCATGGCAATACTCCTGGTAAGGCGGGTCCGGTGCGCCGTTTCCGGACGGACAGCGGATGGACCCGGGGTTGGCGCGGTTGCGCGAATGGCTGTCATGCTTACGGGCACTGCAGTCGAAAGATCAAGGCGAAAAGCAGGTGGAGCAGGCAGCCGGTCAATGCGAACACCAGCAGCGATGCGACATACAGGCGGCACGCGAACGTGGTCCGTTGCCGCGTGCCCGTTCCAGGCGCGCTCGGGGCGCACGGCGGCGTAGCCCATGCGGCACATCGTCGTGATGCGGTGCCGAGGCTCGCATACGCCGCGATGGCGGCCAGGGCCGTCCGCACATTGAAACCCGTGAAAACGTCCAGTGTGCTGCCGGAAAATCGGCCCCCTGCCACCGCGATATCGCCGGACAGCAGCGCACCCCCAACCAGGCCCTGGGCAAACGCGGCGAGTATCGATCCGATATTGAACGCGCCGTCCCAGAAGCGTGGAAACGGCGTATGAACCCGGAACTCGATCGCAACACCGCGAGAGGCGAGCGACACCAGCATCACCATGAACGGCAGATAGAAGGCCGGTGCGGGGATCGAATAGGCCAGGGGAAACGCGCCGAACAGGACGATGGCGGCCAGAATCAGCCACGTTTCGTTGCCGTCCCAGACGGGGTCGATACTGTCGACCAGCGCGTCGTGCTCGGGGCCGTGCCTCGAGGACAGCAGCAGGATGCCGACACCCAGATCGAATCCGTCCAGCATGACGTACATCGCGACCGCAAAGAATCAGTGCCACCTCTGTTGTGGCGATGGCCGCCGCGAATGCGAGCGTGCCGATCGCCTTCGCCGGGAACGAGAGGATTTTCTTGACGGACATGGTCGGGTTGAGGATTCCGGTTGGGACGACATCATCTAATCGATATGGATAACTGATCGACTGGAAATTCAGGGGAGGAGTATTCGTTGCGACTCTCTCGTTCGATATCGTCCCGAGTCAGCCGAGGCGGCGGGTGTCAGAGCGCATCTTCGGCGAGCGCATCGGTGTGTCGGTCGTCGCCGTCGTTGCCGGGCCACTTCGGGTCGAGCAGCGTGATACGAACATGCTCGATGAACAGTTTGAGTTTGTGATTCGCGAACGGGTTGCGCGGGTATACGGCATATATGGTCTCGTCCTGGGGCGTTGCCGCTGCGAGCAAGCGCACGAGCCGGCCGTCGCGCAGGTCTGCGTCCGCGATGTAGCGTGGCAGCATCGCGATGCCGATGCCTTGTATCGCCGCGTCGCGCAGTGTTTCGCCGTTGTTGGACAGAAAGGTGCTTGCCGGGCTGATCGATCGTGGTTTGCCGAGACCCGACGGCGTGACGAAGGACCACGTGGCGGACGGCGTCGCGTTGCTGTAGTTCAGGCACTTGTGCCCAAGCAACTGGTCGATTGATCGCGGTTCGCCGTGCGCCGCGAGATAGCCCGGGCTGCATACGACAACACGCTCGCAGGCGGCGAGACGGCGTGCGACGAGCATGCTGTCGGGAAGCCGTGCGGAACGGATCGCCACATCGAACCGCTCCGCGCCGATGTTGACGATACGATCGTCGGTCTCGAGCGTGACGCGCAATTGCGGATGAGTTGCGGCGAATTGTGCGATCGCCGCCCCGAGCCAGAGCCGTGTCAGGCTTATCGGCGCGGTAATGCGCAATTCCCCGCACAGCCCTTGCGATTGCTCTGCGATCGCTTCCGCGGCATCGATGAGTCGGCGTATCGAATCCGATGCGGTACGGTAGAACGTCAGGCCTGATTCGGTCGGCGTGACATTACGGGTGGAGCGCGTCAACAACTGGACGCCGAGCGTGCGCTCCAGGTCGCTGATGCGTTTGCTGACGACGGATTTCGACAACCCGAGCCGACGCGCGGACTCGGATATGCTCTGCCGCTCGACGGCGAGCAGGAAAGCTTGGATATCGTCATGGTTCAGCGATTTCATGAGGCGATCAGGGTGGTCGTCGGACGTGGAACACAAGCAGTCTTCCATCGCGATTCGGCGTGGCTCGGGTGCTGCCGGACACGGGCGACGTCGGGGGAGCGCTATCCGGGCGATTCAGCCGGCTGATTGCGTGGTGAGCGCATGACCGAAGCGTAGAGGAACCTGTTTTGCGTCGGTAGACTGCGCGAGTTATCCTCAGCGTCTCATTTATGGAACGATCGAGCGCGCCGATGCAGGACCTCAACGATCTCTATTTCTTCGCACAGGTGGTTGACCACAAGGGTTTCGCGCCGGCCAGCCGCGTGCTCGGCGTGCCGAAATCCACCTTGAGCCGACGGATCGCGACGCTCGAACGGCATCTCGGCGTGCGACTCGTGCAGCGATCCACTCGCCAGTTCTCGGTCACGGAAATTGGCCAGCATTACTACAACCACTGCAAGGCGATGCTGGTCGAGGCGGAGGCGGCACAGGATGTGATCGAGCAGATGCGGGCGGAGCCGCAGGGCGTGGTTCGACTGACCAGTCCGGTCGCGATGCTGCATGCCCGAATCGGCGCGATGCTGGGGGAGTTCATGGCGCGCAACCCGCGCGTCACCGTGCATCTCGAGGCGACCAACCGCGTCGTCGACGTGGTCGGCGAAGGGATCGACATTGCCATTCGCGTTCGCCCGCCGCCGTTGAAGGACAGCGATCTCGTTATGCGTGTGCTCGGCGAACGCACCTGGTGCCTCGTCGCGAGTCCAGCTCTCGTGCGGCAGCATGCAATTGCGGCGCCTGCCGAGCTGACCGAATGGCCGAGTCTCGATTTCGGGCCACCGCAACCGCAACATGTCTGGCATCTCGAGGGCCTGGGCGATGCCCGGGCGACGGTGCGCCACACGCCACGATTCGTGACCGACGACATGATTGCGTTGCGTCAGGCCGCGGTGGCGGGAGCGGGCATTGTCCAGTTGCCGACGATGATGGTGAGCGACGAACTGCGCCGTGGCGAACTGATCCGGATATTGCCCGACTGGCTACCGAAAAGCGGGATCGTCCACGCGGTATTCCCGTCCCGCCGAGGGCTGCTTCCCTCGGTGCGTGCACTGCTGGATTTTCTGGTCGACGAGTTTGCGCGTATCGAAGAATCCTGACGGGTTGCCGGAATGTCAGTGCCGCAGACTTCGGCAGCGGGCCTCGTTAGCTTAAGCCGGTCGCGAGGACGTGTGTAGTACGTGCCTTTCGAACAGTGCGTTCGTGTTCGTGGAGCGGGCCGGAAGGGACGTGGGCGGTCCGATGTCCGTGGGCCGGGCGACAGGCAGGCGGGGCGACGCGGATGGATACGTCGTTCGTCTGGCCCGGAGGGGAGCGATAGCGACGAATCAAAAAAGAGGCCGTGCATCAGCACGGCCTCGATCCGAACCCGATCGCCGGCGTGGCCCGGCGGATACAGACGTCGGGCCACGTCGTGACGGACGACCATCAAACCGCCGCCGGCTCCCCCAACGGCCCCGCGTCGTCATCCACCATGCGCTGCGGCGAATCGATCAGGCCCTTCGCCAGTTCCAGCGCCTGCCGTTCGAACAGCCGGCGATAGATCCCGCCGTCGATGCGGATCAGCTCGTCGTGACTGCCTTCCTCGATCACCTTGCCGCGATCGAGCACGAGCAGGCGGTCGAGCGAGCGCACCGTCGACAGCCGGTGCGCGACCACCAGCGTCGTGCGGCCGACCATCAGCCGCTCCATTGCCTGCTGGATCAGCACCTCGCTTTCGCTGTCGAGGCTCGATGTCGCTTCGTCGAGGATCAGGATCGGCGCATCGGCGAGGAACGCGCGCGCGATCGCGACCCGTTGGCGTTCGCCGCCCGACAGCTTGATCCCGCGTTCGCCGACGAGCGTGTCGTAGCCATCCGGCAGCGCGACGATGAAGTCGTGCGCGCTGGCCAGGCGCGCGGCGCGCTCGATGTCGGCGCGGCTCGCGCCGGGGCGTGCATACGCGATGTTCTCCGCGAGCGTGCGGTGGAACAGCACGGGCTCCTGCTGGACGATCGCGATCTGGCTGCGCAGCGAATCCTGCCGTACCTGCGCGATGTCCTGGCCGTCGATCGTGATGCGCCCGCCCGACACGTCGTACAGACGCTGGATCAGCTTGATGAACGTCGTCTTGCCCGACCCGGAATGGCCGACGAGGCCCACGCGCTCGCCGGGCGCGATGCGCATCGAGAAATCGTCGTACAGCGCAACCGGATGGTTGCCGTAGCGGAACGTCACGTGTTCGAAGCGGATCTCGCCCTGGCCGATCCGGATCGCCGGTGCGTCGGGACGATCGTCGATGCCGAGCGGCTGATGCTCGAGCGCGACGAGTTCTTCCATGTCGTTGACCGAGCGCTGCAGGTTGCGGATGTGCATGCCGACGTCGCGCAGATAGCCCTGGAGCATGAAGAACATGGTCAGCGAGAACGCGATATCGCCGACGCTCGCTTCGTCGTTCGCCCACAGCCGCAACGCGACACCGATCATCGCGGCCTGCATCGCGACGAGCATCGCACCCTGCAACCCGCCGTTGAACGTGCCGCGCACCCACGTGCGGCGCGTGCGCTGACGCCATTTTCCGATCACGCGTGCGAGCCGCGCTTCCTCGCGCGTTTCCGCGCCGAACGCCTTGACGACGGCGTTGCAGCTCACTGCGTCGGCAAGCGCGCCGCCCATGCGCGTGTCCCACAGGTTGCCGAGCCGCGCGGCCGGCGCGACGATGCCGAGCGACACGGCGACCGTCACCGAGATGTACAGCAGCGAACCCGCGCCGACGACGAGCCCCATCACCGGCCAGTGCGTGCCGAGCAGCACGGTCGCGCCGACGAGCATCGTCACCGACGGCAGCAGCGCGATCAGCACGGTGTCGTTGAGCAGGTCGAGTGCCCAGATCCCGCGCGTGATCTTGCGCACGGTCGAACCCGCGAAGCTGTTCGCGTGCCAGTCGGTCGAGAAGCGCTGCACGCGATGGAACGACGCGGCCGCGATCTCGCTCATCATCTTCAGCGTGAGCGTGATGATGTTCAGGTAGACGCCCTGCCGCAGCAGCGTCGCGCCGATGCCGAGCGCGGCGAGCGTGATGAAGGCGACGATGGCCGAATGCCACGCGGCGGCGCGGTCGGTCAGGCCGGTCGACAGCGCATCGACGAGGCGGCCCGCGAACAGCGGCGTGAGCACGTCGGCGAGCGCGCCGAGCAGCGCGAGTGCCGCGATCGTCGCGGTGCGCACCGGCTGTTTGCGCCAGTAGCGGAAAGTGAAGCCGAAAACGGCCTGGAACGCCTGGCCGCCCAGACGAGTGGTTTTTCTGGTCATGTGTCGTTGCCCGGCGCATCGCGCGACGGGACTTTCCGGTTCGGAGAACGTCGAAAACGCAACAGCCGGCCGCACGAGCGACGCGGACAAAACGAAACGGGCTGTCGGGAAAAAAGCGCGGGCTGGCGGGTTAGCGAAGCATCCGGGAGCCGGCGCGGACGACGGGCTGGATCAGCCGCGCCGTGGGACCACGTTCGGGAAGGTTGCTGGCATTCGGGACATCTGCACCTCCCTGAAGTGAACGGTTGAAAGGACGCCGAAAAGACGTGAAGGGATTTTATCAGCAGTGCCGGACTCGCTGCAACGTCTGACGAATGCGGCGTTGCTGCGTCGATACGGTTAGTATTCGGGGTTCCGGCCCTTCTTCGTGGCGCGCGCCGCGGCGCGGTGGCGCACGGGGCGGCCGCCCGCATCGATTACACTTTCGCGTTGCGCGGCGCGCGGCCACCTGCCACGCGCCGGCCGGTACGGCCCCGCAGATTCACCCCGATACATTCCTGAGGAAACGATGAGCGACGTTCAGCAAGGCATCCTGGCTCCGATCGACACGGCGGCCCGATACCTGACTTTCACGATTTCGGACAACGACAACGTGGCAGCGGCGCTCGCGGCGCTGCGCGCACTCGTCGACGGGCGCGACGCGGTCGTCGGCTTCGGACATTCGCTGGCCGCGCACATCGGACGCCCGGTTCCCGGTCTCACCGAATACCCCGCGTTCGCGGTGAACGACCGCACGCTGCCGATCACGCCGGCCGACGTGTGGGTGTGGCTGCGCGGCGACGATCGCGGCGACCTCGTGCTGCGCGCACGCGCGATCGAGCGCGCGCTTGCGCCGGCATTCGCGCTGCAGGACGCCGTCGATGGGTTCCGCTATTCGAACGACCGCGACCTGTCCGGTTACGAGGACGGCACGGAGAACCCGGAAGGCGACGACGCGGTGGCCGCGGCGATCGTCACGGGGCAGGGCGCCGGGCTCGACGGCTCGAGCTTCGTCGCGGTCCAGCAATGGCTGCACGACTTCGATCAGATGGAACGTATTGCGTCCGGCGACATGGACCACATCATCGGCCGCCGCCGCTCGGACAACGAGGAACTCGACGACGCACCCGAGTTCGCGCACGTGAAGCGCACCGCGCAGGAAAGCTTCGAGCCGGAGGCGTTCATGCTGCGCCGCTCGTCGCCGTGGTCCGATGCGCGTCGCGCAGGCCTCTACTTCGTCGCGTTCGGCTGTTCGTTCCGCGCGTTCGACGTGCAGATGCGCCGGATGAGCGGCGCGGACGACGGTATCGTCGACGGTCTGTTCCGCTTCACGCGGCCGCTGACGGGTGCGTATTTCTGGTGCCCGCCGGTGAAGGACGGCAAGCTGGATCTGTCCGCGCTCGGACTGTAAGCGCCGGACGACATTCGCGAACGGGCGGGCCGCGCATCGCGCACGGCCCGCCCGTTTTGCATGTCAGGTATCGGTCGCGTGCGGGGCAGGCTGCTTCGCGCGCCGCATGCCGGTGCTGCGTACGACGATCGTCAATTCAACGTCGTTTCGATGCGCGTGCCACGCTTGATGAACTGCGTAACCGGCGTCTTCTCGCAGATTTCCGCGAGACGCTGGCGTTGCGCGTCGTCGAGGGGGCCGTCGAGCGTCACGACGCGGCGCACGTACTGCAGCCCTTCGCGATCGGCATGCAACTCGGTGCGCACGTCGATGCGCACGTCCGGCCACGCCTTGCGCTGCATGTACATGCGCAGCGTCGCGGCCGTGCACTGCGCAAGGCCGGCGAGCACGAACTCGTACGGCGCCGGGCCGAGATCCTGCCCGCCTTCGCGCGGCGCTTCGTCGCCGGTCAGCGCGTGCGTGCCGGCCTGGAGCTGGACGACGTAGTTCGGCGCGTCGGCGGCGAGGGTGGCGGCAGCGTGGATGAGCGACATGGCAAGTCTCCGGTGAGCGGGAACGAGTGGGCCGCGACGGCGTGCGGCGTAGAGCCGCCAGCATACCGGTTCGGCCGGAATCGCGGGCGCCGGGGCGGGCTCGCAAGCCTGCGCTATTGGCGTGAAGCGCGATCCTGGGCCACGACGCCCGCGCTGCGCCGCACCAGCGCCGCGACACGTTCCCGCACCCACCGGTGCGCGCGATCGGTTTCGCGCGATTCGTGCCAGTAGGCGAGCAGCGGAAATGGCTTGAGCCGAAGCGGCAACGGCTGCACGGCGATCGGCAGCATCGAGGTCATGCGCAGCGCATACGTGCGCGGCAGCGTGAGCAGCAGGTCTCCCGACGCGGCGATCTGGCATGCGGCGAAATAGTGCTGGCAGACCAGCTGGATGTGACGGAAGCGCCCGTCGTTGCCGAGCAGCACGTCGAGCGACTGCGGTTCGCCGAGCGACGACACCGCGATATGCCGCGCGGCGAAATAGTCGCCGCGCCGAAGCGTGCCGCTCATCAGCGGATGATCGTGGCGCATCGCGACGACGAGCGAATCGTCGAGCAGGTGCTCGGTTGCGATGCGCGGGCCGGTTTGCACGCGGCGGTCGACGACGAGGTCGAGATTGCCCGATGCGAGTTCGCGTTCGATGTCGTGCACCGCGACGCGGCGACTCACGAACCGCAGGCCCGGCGCTTCGTCGGCGAACGCGGCGACGATCTGCGGCAGCGCGATCGACTCGAGCACGTCGCGAATGCCGACCGCGACGCTCAGGTCGAGGGTTGCCGGATCGAATGCCGACGGCGCGCGCGCGGTGCGTTGCAGGCCGGCCAGGTGAAGCTGTACGTCCGCGATGATCGCACGGGTGCGTTCGGTCGGCACGACGCGGTTGCCCTGGCGCACGAACAGCGGATCGCCGAAATGCGCGCGCAGCCGGTTGAGCGCGTGGGTGACGGCCGGCTGCGTCAGATGCAGCGCACGGGCGGCCGCACCGATGCCGCCGTGCACGTAGACGGCGTCGAGCACGCGAAACAGGTTCAGGTCGAGACGATGATCGGCGGGCACGGATGCAGGCGAGGAGGGTAGTGCGCCGATTCTAAAGGATGCGCGAACAACGGACTGGCATGTGTGCGTTCGCCCGAATCGGCATTGCCGGAAATGTCGTTTCGTATCCCGTTCGTTCGCGACGATCGATGCGATTCGATGCGCGTGGATGACGTTCGCTCCGATACACAGCATTGGCTGCGTCCGCTGCCCGCGCGCCGCATCGGGACGCAGACCTCGGCGCGGCCGTGCCGTCGGCCGGCGACAGCCTGTAGTAATCCGCCATCATGCTGTCCCTCTCGGCCATTTCGCGCCAAAGACATGACCCGTTCGGCTAAGATGCCGTCGCTTCATATTTCGAGATAGCCGTCCTGTCGCACGAGGTCAAACCAAATATAAGCCCGACAGTTCGACGGTATTAGAAGAAGTCGAAACAGTCGGGGGCTTGGCCAGTGGAAGCAGCAGATCAGAGGTGGGTCGTTGTCTATTTGAGTACGGGGTTTTCTTTGGCCCAGGCCGCGCGTCTCGGCGAGGCTTTCAATCTGGCGAATCGCCTGCATGCGTTCAGTGCGGATTACCAGCTGAAGTACGTATCCGAAAGCGGCGGGTTGTTGCAGTCGTCGTCCGGCGTGAAGATCGCCGCCGAGGCGCTCGGCGACGAGCACGGCCGCCGGGCGTTCGCGTTCTTTCATCTTCACGGCGATCGCGCGTCGGTCAACTGGGACGATGCGTTGCGGCGCCGGCTGATCGACATTCGCCGGCATGCGCGGTGGATCGTCGACGGGATGGACCTGTCGACGCTCGCGGGAGCAGCGCGGCCGCAGGATGCCGGCGCGACGACGACGGGTCGCGCCCGTCGCTCGGCGGCAACGATAGAACGGCAGGCCGACGACGCGGACGTGCTCGGCACCGTGCTCGACATGTTCCGCGCCGATCTCGGCGATAGCGCCGCGCAGGAGATCGCCAGCAACCTGCTGCGGCCGGTCGAGCAGCGCTGTACGCAGTCGATGTGGGCGTTTCGCGAGTTGAGCGCGAGCCCGTCGATCCGGATGTCGGTGCAGCAACTGCGTGCGCAGAGCGCGAACCGCATCTCGATTGCCGACATCGCGCAGACGGTCGCGATGAGCGAGCGCAATTTCCTGCGGCGCTTCAAGAAGGAAATCGGCGTGACGCCGACCGAGTTCGTGCAGCACGTGCGGCTCGAGCGCGCATGTCACATGCTGATCCACACGACGCTGCCGGCCGACAAGGTCGCGCGGCGCACGGGCTTCGGCAGCGGCGAGCGCCTGGCGAAGCTGTTTCGCCAGCGGCTGCTGATATCGCCGACCGAGTTTCGCGTCGCCGAACGCGAACGGCTGCTGGCGAATGGTGCCGGGGCGCCGGACGGGATACCCGACGCGCGGGCTACGCCGCGGCCCGGCCGCGCCGACGGCGAGCGGCCGGGCCGCGGCCCGCGCGCCGAGGCGCGCGAGAAAACGGGGCGGATGACCGTAAAATCACCGTGTCGCGATCACGATCCCCGGTTCCCATGCCCTTGCTTCCCACTACCGCCACAGCCCCCTTCTGCCCGTCAGAAGTAAAGGGCAGCATCACGATCGACGCCGGCGCGTCGCGCTGGGTAAAGCTCAAACGCTTCTTCGGCCCGGGCCTGCTGGTCGCGATCGGCTACATGGATCCCGGCAACTGGGCGACCGACATCCAGGCCGGCTCGCAATTCGGTTATTCGCTGCTGTGGGTCGTCGCGTTTTCCAGTCTTGCCGCGATCTTCCTGCAGATGCTGGCGGCGCGGCTCGGCCTCGTCGCAGGCAAGGACCTCGCGCAGGCGAGCTACGACCGTTACGGCCGCTTCGGCCGCGTCGTGCAATGGGTGACGGCCGAGGTGTCGATCATCGCGTGCGACATCGCCGAAGTGCTCGGCTGCGCGCTGGCGTTCAAGCTGCTGCTGGGCGTGCCGCTCGCGTGGGGGATCGTGCTGACCGCGCTCGACACGGTGATCGTCCTCGGGCTGCAAGGCAAGGGCTTCCGGCAGATCGAGGCGATTGTGCTCGGGCTGATCGCGACGATGGCGTTCTGCTTCGTCGCTCAGGTCGCGATCACGCCGCCCGACTGGCATGCGGTCGCGCTGGGGCTTGTGCCGGGCGATCCGGGCCATGACCGCAAGGATGCGATCGTGCTCGCGCTCGGCATCGTCGGCGCGACGATCATGCCGCACAACCTGTATCTGCATTCGTCGGTCGTGCAGACGCGGCACGTGGTCGGCGGCGCGCGCGGTCTGGTTCGCGACACGCTCGCGCTGGTGCGCATCGACACGTGCGTGTCGCTGGTCGTCGCGATGCTCGTCAATGCGGCGATCCTGATCGTCGCGGGCGCCGCGTTTCATGCGACCGGCCGGCACGACGTCACCGACATCGAACAGGCGTATCGGCTCATCACGCCGATCGCGGGCGGCGCTGCCGCGCTGCTGTTCGGCATTGCGCTGCTCGCGTCGGGGCAAAGCTCGACGCTGACCGGCACGATCGCCGGCCAGGTGATCATGGACGGCTTCCTGCACACGAAGATTCCGTGCTACCAGCGCCGGCTGATCACGCGCGGGCTCGCGCTGGTGCCGGCGCTGATCGGCGTGCTGTGGCTCGGCGACGGTTCGGTCGGGCAGCTGCTGGTGTGGAGCCAGGTGCTGCTGAGTTTGCAACTGCCGTTCGCGATGTGGCCGCTGATCCGCTCGGTCAGCGATCGCAACACGATGGGCGAGCATGCGATCGGCCGCCGGATGCAGGTGGCCGCGTGGGCGCTGTTTGCCGTCATCACCGGCACGAACCTGCTGCTGATTACGGGTGTCGCGGGCTGATACAGCCTGTCACAGGCTGACACAGACGCACGGCGCGCTTGCGTTAAACTGCGGCCTTTCGCTTGTCGTTCGAAGTCCGTCATGTGGAGTGAAATCAGCAACATCGGCGATGCCGCGCTGACCCTGCCGGTCGCGCTGACGTGCGCCGTCTGGCTCGCGCTGTCCAATTGGCGGCTCGCGGTGCGATGGGTCGCGCTGCTCGCGCTCGGGATGAGCCTCGTCGGGGCCACCAAGATTCTCTACGCAGGGTGCGGAATCGAGCTTCCGCAGTTCGATTTCCGCGTGATCAGCGGGCATACGATGCTGTCGACGTCCGTGTGGACCGTCGCGCTGTCGATGCTGTGGCAGGCGTTTCGTCCGGGGAAGCTGCCGGGTGTGGCGGCGGGCCTCGCGGTCGGCGCAGTGACGGCGGTTGCGCGCGTGTTCGATCATTCGCACACGATTCCCGAAGTCATTGCGGGCTGGCTGCTTGGCGCGCTGGTCGCGCTGGTGTTCCTGCACGCGTACGGCCGGGCGCTCAAGCGCTCGTTCTCGCCGCGCATCGCGGCCGTCTGCCTGCTGCTCGTGTCCGGCATCGCGTATGGACATCGCGCGCCGTTCCAGCAGATGATCGCTACCCATTCTCCGCAGCTCTGCGCATTCGTGCGCGCGTCAGGCGACGGATTCTGACGACGGTTCTCGCCGGGGCACGGATACCCCGGTGCCGCATGCGGTTCTCGCACCGCGGCTCTCTTCCTATACTTCAGTCCATTCGTTTCATCGTGTTGCCGACTCGTGCCGGCGTCCGGTTTCCGTCGAGCCGAGAGCCCGGTCGCGCCGCACCATCGGATCGGCACGGATGCGAGCAGATCATGAGCGACATCTATGACTGGGCATTACGAATATTCATTTCATCGATTGGCGGCATTCGCGTACGCTGACGTTCGTTCGATCGGGGGCAGGCTGCGACGGGCTGCCCGAGCCGTCCGGGGCGTGTGTCGCTGCCCGCTCGCTATACTCGCGCAACACCGCGCGGCCGTCGGCCGGCGCACGGTAACCGCCGTCGCGGCAGCGGTCCGCAACGACGATTCACGATAGGAGCAGGTCACATGACAGTCGTTTCTCCGCGCCTTGCAGGCAAGTGCGCGTACATCACGGGCGCCGCCGGCGGCCTCGGCCGCGCGATCGCGCGCCGGATGGTCGAGCAGGGCGCGCGCGTGTTCCTGACCGACATCGCCGAAGCAGCGGTGCTCGATGCGTTCGCGCAGGAGCTCAACGCGGGGCGCGCGGCGCCGGTCGCGTTCGCGGCGACGCAGGACGTGCGCGACGAAGCGCGCTGGCAGGCGCTGCTGGTGCAGGCGGTCGACACGATGGGCGGGCTGTCGGTGCTCGTCAACAACGCGGGTGTCGGGTCGATCGGCTCGCCCGCGCAGATCGAGCTCGACGAGTGGCGGCGCGTGATGGCGATCAACGTCGAGAGCATCGTGCTCGGCTGCAAGCATGCGCTGTCGTATCTGGCCGAGAGCAGCCCCGCTTCGATCGTCAACATCTCGTCGGTGGCCGCGTTCAAGGTCGAACCGGACTTCACCGCATACAACGCGTCGAAAGCGGCGGTCGCGTCGCTGACGAAGTCGGTCGCGATCGATTGCGCACGCCGCGAACTCGACGTGCGCTGCAACTCGATTCACCCGGCATTCATCCGCACGGGGATCGTCGAGCCGCTGTTCCAGTCGCTCGGCGAACGCGACGCGACGCGCAAGCTCGCTCGCGGTATTCCGCTGCGCCGGCTCGGCGACCCTGACGACGTCGCGCATGCGGCCGTTTATCTGGCGTCCGACGAGAGCCGCTTCGTGACGGCCGCCGAACTCGTGATCGACGGCGGCATGTGCGCGGTCTGACGCGCATCGACAACCACAACCGGAGGAGAACATCGTGCCGACACAAGTGAACCGCCAACTGCTGCTGAAGACGCGCCCGGTAGGACGCGTCGGCCGCGAACATTTTTCGCTGGTCGACACGCCGGTGCCGGCGCTCGCCGACGGCGAAGTGCTCGTGCGCGTGCTGTATCTGTCGATGGACCCGACCAACCGCGTGTGGATGAGCGACGTGCCGCAATATCTGCCGCCCGTCGCGATCGGCGAGGTGATGCGCGCGCTCGGCCTCGGGCGCGTGGTCGCGTCGCGCAACGCGGGTTTCGCGGAAGGCGATCTCGTGCAGGGGCTCGTCGGCTGGCAGGACTACGCAGTCGTACCGGCCGATCAGGCCGCGCAGCTCGTGAAGCTGCCCGCGCAGTCGGGGTTGCCGCTGCCGACGCTGCTCGGCGCGTGCGGGATGAGCGGCCTGACCGCGTACTACGGGCTGACCGACATCGCGCCGGTACAGCCCGGCGAGACGCTCGTGGTGTCGGCGGCGGCCGGGTCGGTCGGGTCGATCGCCGGCCAGATCGGCAAGATCCATGGCGCGCGCGTGGTAGGCATCGCGGGCGGAGCGGAAAAGTGTCGCTACCTGACCGAGACGCTCGGCTTCGACGCGGCCGTCGACTACAAGGCCGACGATTTCCGTCAGCAGCTCAAGGCGGCGACGCCGGACGGCGTTCACGTGAACTTCGAGAACGTTGGCGGCGAAGTGATGCGCGCGGTGCTGTCGCGAATGGTGATCGGCGGGCGCGTCGCGTTGTGCGGCGTGATCTCGAACTACAACAGCGGACGTGCGGCGGACGACGTCGGCGTGCTCATCTCGAAGCGGATCACGATGCGCGGCTTCCTGATCCTCGACTATCGCAAGAGCCGCGAAGCGGTGCAGACGCTCGCGGGGTGGCTGCGCGACGGCCGGCTCAAGGCCGAGGAAACGGTGGCCGACGGCCTCGAAAACGCGCCCGACGTGCTGAACCGCCTGTTCGACGGCGACCATCGCGGCAAGCTCGTGCTGCGTGTCGATCCAAACGCGTGAGCGGTTGCTCTCGGGTTCGCGCGACCTGAGATCGAACGTCGCGAAGGGATCGATTCCGGGCGCGTTTTGTCCCGTGCGGTTTCGGCAAACGGCGGTGTGACGGATGCGTCACACCGCCGCTTTTTTGTGTGTGCCGGGCCGATCGTGCCGGCTCGCAGCGCCTGCGTGACGAACGATGGCCGGGGCGGCTCCGGACAAGGCGACGGGCGCCGTGGCGCCCGTCGTGAACCGCATTCGTCATCCGTGACGGGCCGTGCCCGTTCGTCGCGTCATTCGCCCTGTTCGGAACGCGCGTAGATGTCCCAGCTCGCCATGAACAGCGCGGCGACGAGCGGCCCGATCACGAAGCCATTGATTCCGAACAGCGCCATCCCGCCGAGCGTCGATATCAGCACGACCCAGTCGGGCATCTTGGTGTCCTTGCCGACGAGGATCGGGCGCAGCAGGTTGTCGACGAGGCCGATCACGCCGACGCAGAACGCGACGAGGATCACGCATTTCCAGATCGCGCCGATCGCGAGGAAGTAGAGCGCGGCGGGCACCCACACGAGGCTTGCACCGATTGCCGGCAGCAGCGACAGGAACGCCATCAGCGCGCCCCACAGCACGACGCCCTCGATCCCGAGGATCCAGAAGATCAGGCCGCCGAGCGCGCCTTGCACGAGCGCGACCGCGATGTTGCCTTTCACGGTCGCACGCACGACGGTCGTGAACTTCGCGAGCAGCAGGTTCTTGTGCTCTTCGTCGAGCGGCATCGCGCGGCGCACGCGCCGGCCGATCTCTCCGCCGTCGCGCAGCAGGAAGAACACCATATACAGCATCACGCCGAAGCTCACGACGAACTGGAACGTGTTCTGGCCGATGCTGAGCGCCTGGGTTGCCGCGAACTGGCTGATCTGCGCGGCGCCGTCGGTCAGCTTCTTCTGGATGCCGGGAATGTTGGTCAGCCCGTATTTCTGCAGCAGGTGCTGGATCGACGTCGGCAGCGCGTGAATGATGTCCTGGAAATACTGCGAATAGTTTGGCTGCGCGCTCTTCAGTTCCTGGTACACGTACGCGATTTCCTGCACGAGCGTGGCCGTGACGAACACGAGCGGCAGGATCACGATCAGGATGATCAGCGACATCGTGACGAGTGCGGCGAGGTTGCGACGCTTGCCGAGGCGTGCGGCGAGCCAGCGCTGCACCGGCTGGAACAGGATCGCGAGAATGGTGCCCCAGAAGACGGCGCCGGAGAACGGCGCGAGAATCCAGCACAGTCCGACGGTGACCGCGAACAGCAGGAAATAGAAGAATTTTTGGTGATCGTGTCCGCTATCCATGGATGGTTCGCGCAGATTGATGCCTGGTTTGATTGAATCTCGTTGCCCCGGGCGAGATCGACTCGCGAACGTCACGGAGTTCGCGGCGAAGCGCGCGGCGGGGCGGCCCGATCGCAGTATGCCCGCAAAGGTGTCGCCATCATAGCCGGGGCGCGCGGCGCACATGAAAACGCCGCGGCCGGAGCCGCGGCGCTGCCGGGAAGCGGAGACGCGGCGATGCCGCGCCGGTTCGTCAGATGTTGAGCCTGGTGACCTTGGTGCCGTTCACCGACAGGTCGCCCATCAGGCCCGCGTTGGTCAGCACCAGCACCTCGACCGGTGCGGTGGCCGTGTTGGAGTCGATCGCGCCGTTCGCGCCGACCTTCACGACCGCGACGGAGGCGTCGGCGCCGGCCGACCAGCCTTCGGACTTGCGGAACGAGTCGAGCGCATCCTGCGTCATGAACAGGAACACGATCGCCTTCGATTGCGCGCCGGCCTGCAGGCCGACCGACAGCGACGACGTGTTGTAGTAGCCGACGGTGCTGCCGCCGACGCGCAGCGCGCCGTTGCCGGACTGGCCGCCGACGATGAAGCCGGCCTGCAGCACGTTCGGGAACACGAGCACGCCGCGCGATTTCGCGACGAGCTCACGCGAGCCCTGCACCGTCGAATAGAGGCGCGACAGCGTCGCGTTCACGCTCGCGTCGATGGACTCGCGTTTCGACGCGCTGGTGGATGCGCTCTCGGGTTTGTCAGGTGTGGTGGTGCAGCCGGCAAGTGCGAGACTGCCGAGCATGACGGCGGCGGCAGCTTTCAGGGCGAGGGACTTCTGCATGGCGATTCTCCTTCGTTGTCGGGTTGATGACGGACGGGGCGCTCAGCGCTGCGGGCAGCCCCGTTCAACGGCGGGAAAGGAGCAGGCCGGCAACGAACGCGAGGCCCGCGACGACGCCAGCGGTCTGCCACGGGTTGTCGTGTACGGCTTGCGACACGCGTTCGGCCGAATCCCGCAGCCGGGCGGCTGCGGAGCCCGATGCGTAATCGAGCGTGCTGCGCGCTTCATCGAGCCGCGACTGCACGCGCTTGCGCAGCGCAGCGATGTCGCCGTCGCCATCGTTCTTCAGCAGATCTTCGAGTTCGTCGACGAGCCCGCGCAGATCGTCGGTCACGTCCGCATGCAGATCGCGGGCGGCCGATCGCGTCGTGCGTCCCACGCGCCGGCCGGTGCGACGGATGTCGGACAGGCCGCGGTCCAGCTTGTGTTCGATCGAGTCAGTGAGCGCCATGGTGTTTATCCTCCTTCGATTTGATTTACAGGCCAATTTGAAGATAAGACGAATCCCAGCAACTAGTGTGATTCACATCTTCCAATTGAGTTTCGAGACAAATTTTCAATTCGTCGGCGGGATGCCTCGAAAGCCCCGCCACACGGGGCGGAGCGGCGGTTGAAAAAATTTCGCGCTTCTGGCGAGGTGGCGTTGGGTCGCGTTTGCACGAAGTGAAAGTACGGTAAATATGGCGTTGCCCGAGTGGTCAGGTAAATAGTGCCATTGCATGCGTCGGCTTGATGCAATTGCACTAGTCGCCGGTTTTCAAGGGAGCACGGTTCGTGCCCGCGGCGGTTCACGCGCCGCCTTCCGCCAGTGCAAGGTCGATGACGATCGGATCGTGGTCCGACGAGCGATATGCATCGGGTGCGTAATACGCGGCCCGTTGCGCCGGCGTTTTGTAATCGGGTACGGCTTGCAACGCAGTCGGCTCATCGGCATTGATGTGCCATGCATGCACGGCCTTCACGCGCGCGGCGAGCGGCGCGGTGGCGAGCGCGTGGTCGAGGTTGCCGGCTTCGCCGCGGAAGACGTAGCTGTACCCGGCATTACCGAGAAAGCGGGCGACGAGGTTCGTGTAGCCGTGCGACTCGAGCACGCGTAGCGGATCTTCCTTCGCGTAGCTGTTCAGGTCGCCGATCAACAGGACGCCGTCTGCTGCGATGCCGGTCGGCGATGTGGCGAGCCAGTCGGCGATGCGTGCGGCTGCGCGCGTGCGCGTCGCGTTCCAGCAGCCCTGGCCGTCCTGCCGGTCGAGATCCGGGCCGGTCGCGTGCGGACAATTCTTCGACTTCAGGTGGTTGACCGCGACCGTGAACGCGAGTGTTCCGCCGATGCGCCGGAACGTCTGCGCGAGCGGCGGCCGGCCGCGGCCATCGATCGCGACGGTGGCGGCGTGTCCGACGGGTTCGATCGTCCGGCTGTCGTACAGCAACGCGACCGCGATCGCGTCCCGACCGAGCCGTGCCGTGCCGGGGTCGACCGCGCGCCAGCCGTCGCCGAGCCGGGCAGCGAGCCGCTGCACGGCGCTCGCGGGGCCATGACCGTTGTTCGCGACTTCCATCAGGCCGATCACGTCGGCGCGCAGCGCGCGCAACGCGGCGACGATCTTCGCTTCCTGGCGCGCGAATGCGGCGGGCGTCTTCGCGCCCCGATTGGCCGGATCGCCGAAGCGGCCGCCGCTGCCGTTGAAATAGTTGAATACGTTGAACGATACGACGCGCACGTCGGCCCGCGCATGCCGTGCCGGCGCATCGGCTCGCGGATTCGACGCGGCGTCGAAGACCGGTGCCGACGCCGGCACTGGCTGCAGCCGCCACGACCCGTAGCGTTTCTCGAGCACGCCTTCGATACCGCGCACCGTGTAGCCCGTGCGCAGCGTATTGGCGGCGCTCAGCGCGGGCGGCGGATAGCGGACGGTCACTGGCGTCACGCGACTCGAACCGTCGTCGAGCACGATGCGGTTGCGGGCATTGGCCGCCGCCTGCATCGCGGCTTCGGCCGGCAAGGCCACGTGGGTCGGGATCTGCAGACGGCCGTTGCTGAGCACGATGCTGCCGTAGCGGCCGAGCGAATAGGTGTCGCTGACCGTCAGCGTTTGCGCGAACCTCACCCGCATGCCTTCGTGCGCGGCAAACACCGACAGCGTGTCGACCGGTAGCGCGAGCGTTGCCGGGGTAACGGACTGCCCGCGCGCACAGACGGCCACGCGGCCCGACAGCGCGAGTTGCGTGCGGCCGTACTTCTGTTCGACTCTGCCGGTCAGATGGACGAGATCGCCGGGGTTGGCCCGCGCGTTCGGTGCGTAGACAAACATGCCTTCTGGGACGCCCGGCCGCTGCCGCCGCTGCGCGTCGGCCTGCTGGACGAAGAATCCGCCGAAGCCGTCGGCGCCGCCGAATTCCGCGGTGACGACCGCTTCGATCGACGCGGTTCGTCCGGCCAGCGGCGAACGGCCGCTGCGGTGCCGGATGTCGGCGATCGCCGTGGTTGCGCCGCCGCAGCCGGCGCTGATCGGCGGCGCGGCGGTGGCGGGCAGGGCGGCACAGACGAGCGATGCGGCGAGCACGAGCGACGGCGGCAGGCGTGACATGGAGCGGTCCCGGGAAGAAAATTCGAAGGTTCGGGAAAGCATGTTGACGGCAAAATGGCGTGCCGCGATCGAAATGGCCGTTCGGCCAGTGCCGGATGGCCAACGATGCCGGCGGGGCCGGCCGCGGCTGTTACGCTCTGCACCTGACCTGCCGTTGCGCATCGCTTCTGCATGCATTCCGGACGCTTCCGTGCACGGCCTCACCAGGAGATCTTCATGGCCTACATGCTGTTGATTGTCGAACCGACCGGCCAGCGCGCCGAGCGCACGCTCGAGGACGGGCAGGCGCTGTATGCGCGGATGGTCGATTTCGCCGAGACGCTGAAAGCGCGCGGCGTGCTGCGCGGCGTCGAGTCGCTGGAGCGCTCCGAGCGCGCGACCCGTGTGCAGGTTCGCGACGGCGAGACGCGCCTCGTCGATGGCCCGTTTGCCGAAGCGAAGGAGATGGTCGGCGGCTTCTTCCTCGTCGACGTCGATACGCGCGACGAAGCGATCGAGATTGCGCGCCAGTGCCCGGCCGCGCAATGGTGCACGGTCGAAGTGCGTGCGGTTGGTCCGTGCTTTCTGTGACGGCCGTTTCCCGGTGTTTACCCTGATTCGCCATGTGGAAGGTCGATCCCTCAGCCTGCCGCCCGTCGTCAGGATAAGGCGCCGATGAACGGACGCCTCTTTCCACCGACGACAGGGAGTGAACGATGCGATTCATGATCATGATCCGGGCGAACGCCGTCAGCGAATCCGACGCATTGCCGGACAACCGGCTGGTCGAGGCCATGACGGTCTATCACGAGGAACTCGCCAAGGCAGGCGTGCTGCTCGATGCGAACGGCCTGCGGCCGAGCGCGCGCGGCTGGCGCGTGCGGTACACCGGCGGCAAGGGTACGGTAGTCGATGGCCCGTTCGCGGAGACGAAGGAACTGATTGCCGGCTACACGCTGATCCAGGTGCGTTCACGCGACGAGGCGCTCGAATGGACGCGCCGGTTCCCCGCGCCGTTCGGCGCGGAGATGGACTGCGAGATCGAGGTGCGCCCGCTGTTCGAACTCGACGACCTCACGCCCGGCGACGCGGTCGAGCGGTTCCGCGAACTCCATGTCGGCCGCCCTGGCGCCTGATGTCCGCCTGACCACACCCTCACCCGGAGCACCCGACATGCACGAGATGGTCTTCATCAACCTGCCCGTGGCCGACCTGCCGCGCTCGAAGGCGTTCTATCAGGCGCTCGGCTTCGAGGTCGTACCGGCCTATACCAACGATCAGGCCGCCTGCCTGAAGATCAGCGACACGATCTTCGCGATGCTGCTCGTGCGGCCGTTCTTCCAGACCTTCACCGACAAGACGATCGTCGATCCGGCGACGCACGTGCAGGTGTTGTCGTGCCTGTCGTGCGAAAGCCCTGCCGAAGTCGACGAAGTCGTCGCGAAGGCATGTGCAGCCGGCGGCACCACGCCGCGTCCGCCGATGGAATACCCGGGCATGTACGGCCACAGCTTCGCCGATCCGGACGGCCACGCATGGGAACTGATGTACGTGGCGCAGGACGCGGCCGGGCAGGGGCCGGCATCGTGATGCGCGAGGCGACCCATCGTGCGATCGAAGCGGTCTGGCGCATCGAGGCGCCGAAGATCATCGCGCGCGCGGCACGCGTGGTGCGCGACGTCGGCGTGGCCGAGGAGCTTGCGCAGGACACGCTCGTCGCGGCGCTCGAGCACTGGCCCGTCGACGGCGTGCCCGACAACCCGGCCGCATGGCTGATGACGGCCGTGAAACGCCGCGCGCTCGACCGGGTCCGGCAGGAGTCGCTACATGCGGCGAAGCGCGACCAGCTTGGCCGTGAAATGGACGCGCTCGAAGCGCACGTCGTCCCCGACATCGCGGATGCGCTCGCCGATGCGCGCGACGACGACATCGGCGACGACCTGCTGCGGCTCATCTTTACGTCATGCCATCCGGTGCTGTCGACCGACGCGCGCGTCGCGCTGACGTTGCGGCTGCTCGGCGGGCTGACCACGGGCGAGATCGCGCGCGCGTTCCTCTCGCCCGAGCCGACGATCGCGCAGCGCATCGTGCGCGCGAAGCGCACGCTCGCGGCGGCGCGCGTGCCGTTCGAAGTGCCCTCCGCCGACGCGCGGCCCGCACGGCTCGCGTCGGTGCTCGAAGTGATCTACCTGATATTCAACGAAGGCCATGCGGCGACTGCGGGCGACGACTGGACACGCCCGGCGCTGTGCGACGAGGCGTTGCGCCTCGGCCGCGTGCTGGCCGGGCTCGCGCCGGACGAAAGCGAAGTGCTCGGGCTCGTCGCGCTGATGGAACTGCAGGCGTCGCGCATGCATGCGCGCACCGATGCGCAGGGGCGGCCGGTGCTGCTGCTCGACCAGGACCGCGGCCGCTGGGATCCGCTACTGATCCGGCGCGGCCTCGCGGCACTCGAGCAGGCGACGAAACTCGGCGGCCTGCGCGGGCCGTATGCGCTGCAGGCCGCGCTCGCGGCCTGCCATGCGCGTGCGCGGCACGCGTCGGATACCGACTGGGCGCAGATCGTCGCGCTGTACGACGCACTGGCCGAAGTCGCGCCTTCGCCGGTCGTCGAACTCAATCGCGCGGTGGCGGTAGGGATGGCGTTCGGGCCGGCCGCGGCGCTCGAACTCGTCGACGTGCTGCGCGACGATCCCGCACTCGCGCGCTATCACTGGCTGCCGAGCGTGCGCGGCGACCTGCTCGCGAAGCTCGGCCGGGCGGACGAGGCGAAGGTCGAATTCCGGCGCGCGGCGGAATTGACCCGTAACGAGCGCGAAAGGGAATTGCTGCTCAAGCGCGCGACGGATGCGTGATGCGTGATGTCGTCCCGACCACACCGCAGGCCGTGTCGCGCGGAGCCGGCCGGGCCCCGGCCACCAATCGGCCAGTCGCCGGGCGCTCGCCGAGCGCCATTCCGGCCCGCGCATTCCGTATCGTCCCCGGATTCCCGCTGGCCGCCCGCTATCGGTTGCATTGAAAAAGCCTATTGGGGGATGCGAACGCGAGCGCCTAGATTAAAGAGCACGATGCGTGCGCGCTTCGCACATGCATCGTTCCCCACATACATCATCGGCCCGGCTTCGCATGCGGCCGCGCCGACTCGAACGGAGGCGCAAATGGCTCAACTCAAGGGCAGCAAAACCGAAGAGAATCTGAAGGCCGCATTCGCGGGCGAGTCGCAGGCGAACCGGCGCTATCTGTATTTCGCTTCGAAGGCCGACGTCGAAGGCCAGAACGACGTCGCCGCGCTGTTCCGCTCGACTGCCGAAGGCGAAACCGGCCATGCGCATGGTCACCTCGAATATCTGGAAGCCGTTGGCGATCCGGCCACGGGTTTGCCGTTCGGCTCGTCGCGGCAGAATCTCGAATCGGCGATCGCCGGCGAGACGCACGAATACACCGACATGTATCCAGGCATGGCGAAAGCCGCGCGCGACGAAGGTTTCGACGAAATCGCGAACTGGTTCGAGACGCTCGCGAAAGCCGAGCGCAGCCACGCGAACCGCTATACGAAGGCGCTGGACGGTCTCGTCGACTGACGCGAGCCCATGCAAGGCCGCACGGCCCGCCGCGGCATGGCGCGCGGCTGGCCGTGCGTTGATCGCTGTCCGCATCGCGCGGCCGGCGCGCCCGCGCGATGCGCGCCATGCTGGAGCGCCCCATGCCCCACAAGGAAGGCAGTCTCGAAGCCCCGACCCGGCATCCGCTCGACTGGCAGTCCGACGCGTTTTACGACCAGGCCGCGATCGATGCGGAAATGACGCGCGTATTCGACATCTGCGCCGGATGCCGGCGCTGCGTGTCGCTGTGCGGCGCATTCCCCACGCTGTTCGACCTCGTCGACGACACGCCGATGGGCGACATCGAGGAAGTGTCGAAGGACGCGTTCGGCAAGGTCGTCGATCAGTGCTATCTGTGCGACCTCTGCTACATGACGAAGTGTCCGTACGTGCCGCCGCACGCATGGAACGTCGACTTCCCGCACCTGATGCTGCGCGCGAAGGCCGCGCGCTACCAGCGCGGCGAAGCGACGCTGCGCGACAAGGTGCTGTCGAATACCGACGCGCTGGGCCATCTCGCGGGCATTCCGGTCGTCACGCAGACGGTGAACGCGGTGAATCGTACGCGTCCCGCGCGCCACGCACTCGAAGCGGCGCTCGGCGTCGATCGCAACGCATGGCTGCCCGAGTTCGCGCCGCGCAAGTTCCGGCGCGCCGCGAAACGTTCGGACGGCCTGCCGGTGCGCGACGGCGAGCGCACGCCCGGCAAGGTGGCGATCTACGCGACGTGCTACGTGAACTTCAACGAGCCGGGCATCGGTCACGACTTGCTCGCGATCCTTGCGCACAACGAGATTCCGTACGAGCTCGTCACGCGCGAGGCGTGCTGCGGGATGCCGCTGCTCGAGCAGGGCAACCTCGCGGGCGTTGCCGCGAAGAAGGCCGTGAACCTGCCGGTGCTGGAGCGCTATGCGCGCGAAGGCTATGCGCTGATCGGCGCGATCCCGAGCTGCGTGCTGATGTACAAGAGCGAACTGCCGCTGATGTTCCCCGGCGACGAAGCCGTGCGCGCGGTGGCCGACGCATTCTGGGATCCGTTCGAATACATGATCGCGCGGCACCGCGACGGTCTGTTGAAGACCGATTTCAAGAACGGCCTCGGCACGGTGTCGTATCACGTGCCGTGTCACGCGCGCGTGCAGAACATCGGCCGCAAGACGGCCGACACGCTGTCGCTCGTGCCCGGCACGCGCGTCAACGTCGTCGAGCGCTGTTCGGGGCACGCGGGCACGTTCGGCGTGAAGAAGGCATTCCATGCGGACGCGATGCGCATCGGCGCGCCCGTGTTCAAGGCGATGGCCGAGCCGAAACCGGATGTCGTGTCGTCGGACTGCGCGCTCGCCGGCCATCACATCGAGCAGGGCATCGACGAGCACGGGCTGCCGGCCGCGCCGCTCGCGCATCCGCTGACGCTGTTGCGCCGCGCGTACGGCATCTGAATCGATCGCGCCGTGAAGACATCGACGACATTCGAGGACATCCCATGACGCTGACCCGTGACTCGCTGCTGACGCTCGAAGCGTACGCGAAGATCCGCAAGGCCGAACACGCGCGGCTCGTCGCGTACAAGCGCCGCCGCGCGGTGGCGCTCGGCAACCATCTGCGCTTCCTGTTCGAGGACGAGACCACGATCCGCTATCAGATCCAGGAGATGCTGCACATCGAGAAGATCTTCGACGAAGCGGGCATCGACGGCGAGCTGGAAGCCTATCTGCCGCTCGTGCCCGACGGCACCAACCTGAAGGCGACGCTGCAGATCGAATACGAGCACGAGGCCGAACGGCGCGCGGCGCTCGCGCGGCTGATCGGTGTCGAGGATCGCGTGTACCTGCGCGTCAACGGGCATCCGGATGTTTATGCGATCGCCGACGAGGATCTCGATCGCGACAACGCGGAGAAAACGTCGGCCGTTCATTTCGTGCGCTTCCAACTGAGCGGACCCGTGCGCGCGGCGCTCAAGGACGGCGCGGCGCTGTCTATCGGCTGCGACCATCCGGCCTATTCGGTGCCGCCGCAACGCATCGATGCGGACGTAAGCGCATCGCTCGTCGCAGATCTGCGCTGACGCGCGGTTGCCCGCCGCTGTCGCCGAGGATGTAACGAACCTGCCCGGACTCGCCTGCCGGGAGCAATGCGCGTTGCCTGCTTCGGCGCTTTCATCATCCGCAGAGAAACAATAAAAAGATTGTGCACGGAGATAATTCAGTTGAGCCGTATTCGAACGATTTACCGATCCGTGAATATCTTGTTACGGAATTTTCCCTGATTTACCGAATTTTTGAAGCAATGCAGCCGAGTGTTGCCGGAGAGGGACGGAACATCGGTTGAAGCCTGTTGTAAGGACTTCGGGTATCCCCGGCAAAGCCATGCCAGACGGGGCTTTCCAGCCATGGGAATAACGATCGCGTAAAAAAATTCAAGCGTAAATAGATTGCGCATCCATGGCAGGTTGTTTCAGTAAGTAACATTAAGTCATTGTCATATTGAGATAAACCCTGAGGGTGGTATGCTTCGTGCACAAAAATTCCCACATTGGAGTGAGACCGTGATTTGTGCGCCATTGCCGGGAATGGCGGCACCGTGAAAGTGCGGTGCCGCGCCGGCATGCACAACATTCGGATAACCATAATGTGCAACCGGGCCGCCCCGTGACGCGATGCGTGACGACGGCGCCGCCAATCGCAGCCCCGGCCTGGCTGCGTGGAGAGATCTACTATGTTCTTCGATGAGCTTAACGATGAAGAGTGGTTTCGTCTTTCAACGCTGATCGCCGATGAACCCATCCGGCTGAACCGTCGCGGCCGTCCGCGAGCCGAGCCGCGCGTCGTTGCCAACGCCGTCCTCTGGATCCTGACGACCGGTGAAGCCTGGTCCAAACTGCCCGGGCGTTATCCGTCCGGGCCGACGTGCCGCCGCCGCTACGAAGAGTGGCTCGCGAACGGTACGCTGCTGCAGATGATCGACCTGCTGACCCAGTTCAGCGGGCGCACGTTCGCGTACGTTCCGCCGCCGCCTGTGCCGGTCGCGCCGGCGTGCCGTGCGGAGCCCGTGCCCGATAACGATCGGCTGCGCGGCGTGTTCTGGCAAAACCCCGAGTCGTGGCAACTGCCGGTCGCGCAGGCGAGTGCGTGGGACGGCGAAGGGGCGGCGCTCGCCGCGATGTCGAGCGACGACGCGGCCGTGTCGTCCGATGCGTCGTTCTCGGTGCCGGGCGCAGCGCCCGCCGGGCTGCGCCGCGGGCGTCCGACCGCGGCGAGCTTCGCCGCGGCCGAACCGCAAGTCGACGAATATCGCGGCTATACGATCTGCGGTCTGGCGCAGCCGGTGCAGAACCTGATGTATCGCGCCTGGGCCGAGATCATGCAGGACGACCGGCGCGTCGAGCGCTCGGGCTTGATCGGTCCGCGCTTTACCGATGCCGACGAAGCGGAGCAGTACGCGCTCGACTGGGCGCGCCAGTGGATCGATCGCCATGGTGCGGGCGACGAGCCGGCGCACGCGCCGCAAAGCGAGGTGCTGGCCGGCCTGTCCGTGCTGGCGCGGGCGGAGTCGGACATCAAGCGCTTCATCGCCGAGCGTCACGCGGGTGCGCTGTCCGAGAGCCGTAACGATCCCGTACAGCCGGATCGCCGCGAGTATGCGTACCGCGTAGGTTGATCGTCATTCGAACGGAAGCGCGCGGGCCGTCGTGTGCCACGATGCCCGCGCGATCTCCCGGTTGTCTTCCCGTTTCTCCGTCATGCCGGGCGCGCCGTCGATGCGGCGTGCCCGGCATGCATTGCTGCGTCATTCGCGGCCGTAGGTATCGTCGAAGCGGACGATATCGTCCTCGCCGAGATACGCGCCCGACTGCACCTCGATCAGTTCGAGCGGCATCTTGCCCGGGTTCTCGAGACGGTGCGACACGCCGAGCGGGATGTACGTCGATTCGTTTTCGGACAGCAGGAACGTTTCTTCGCCACGTGTGATGCGCGCGGTGCCGCGCACGACGATCCAGTGTTCGGCGCGGTGGTGGTGCATCTGCAGCGACAGGCGCGCACCCGGCTTCACGACGATGCGTTTCACCTGGAAGCGTTCGCCCATGTCGACCGAATCGTAATGACCCCACGGGCGATGCACCTTGCGGTGGTCGGTGGCCTCCGTACCGCGCACGGCCTTGATGCGACCGACGATCTTCTTCACGTCCTGCACGCGGGACTTGTCGGCGACGAGCACGGCGTCGGGCGTTTCGACGACGACGAGGTTCTGCGTGCCGACGCACGCGACGAGCCGGCTTTCCGAATGCGCGAAGGTCGACTCGGCGTTTTCGAACAGCACGTTGCCGCGGCCGACGTTTTCGGCGTCGTCCTTCGGCAGGATTTGCCAGATCGCGTCCCACGAACCGACGTCCGACCAGCCGGCATCGAGCGGCACGACGACGCTTTCGCACAGCAGCGGCTGGTTCGCGAGCGGCTCCATCACCGCGTAGTCGATCGAGTTCGACGGCGATGCGGCGAAGGCGTCGCGATCGACGCGGAAGAAGTCGCCGTCCTGCTTGCCCTGCGCGACGGCGCGCTCACAGGCTGCGTAGATGGCGGGTTCGAGCTGGCGGATCGAGTTCAGCCAGACCGATGCGCGCACGATGAAGATCCCGCTGTTCCACCAGTATTCGCCGGATGCGACGTACTGCTGAGCAAGTTCGAGATGCGGTTTCTCGACGAAGCGATCCAGGCGGCGCACGTCGAGGTCGCCCGTCGCGGTATCGCGAAGTGGCGCGCCGACGCGGATGTAGCCGTAGCCCGTTTCCGCGCGGGCAGGCACGATGCCCATCGTCGCGATCCTGCCCTGGGCCGCACAGTGCACGCCGGCCGCGACGGCCGCGTGAAAGCGCGGCAGGTCGGCCACCGCGTGGTCGGCCGGCATTACGGTCATCACGGCGTCGCCGCGGGTCGCGACGATCCGCAGCGCGGCGAGCGTCAGTGCGGGCGCGGTGTCGCGGCCGAGCGGCTCGAGCATGATCGACGCGGACTTGCCGGCGACGCGCAGTTGTTCCGCGGTCGTGAAGCGGTGATCCTCGCCGCACACGACCAGCACGTCGTCGTTCAGCGGATGGCCGGTCTCGAGATCGTCGAGGCGCAGCGCGGTGGATTGCAGTAGCGAACGATCGCCGAGCAGGCCGATCAGCTGTTTCGGATAGTGTTCGCGCGACATCGGCCACAGACGCGTGCCCGAACCGCCGGCAAGGATCACCGGCTGCACCGCGACGCGCGTACCGGCGTCGCTCGCGGCGGAAGAAGAATGGCGCGTATCGGCTACCACGGCCGGAGCAATCATGATGACACTCTCCTCGATTGAAGTCAGGCCTGTTTGTAGCATGAAGTAAATCGACAATAAAACCGAGGTCGTTGCGCGATATTCGCGGAATACCTATCCGGGAAAATTTTCCGCGATAGCGTCGGATGCAAATAAAAAAATAAAAAATAATTCGGCGAGGTATCTGGGGACGCCAGCCAGCAAAGGGTTAGCGGAAACCGTAAAGATTTCGAAAAATTCCTGATTCACGTTCGATTCGGGAAAACCTGCCGATTTAATTCCAGAATATCGCGGCAAGAATTTCCGATTATTTTTCGAAATACTTGTGCGCTTGAGAGCGGATTTTCTTGCCGCTTCAATAGCGTCATGCAACGTTTGAATCGAATGTGCGGCACGGGCTGCACAAGGAGCTGTTCGGCAAACGCCTGTTCAGAGAGGAAGCAGACATGTTGAGCGTGCTGGCGAGAGTCATCGATATCGCGATGGTCGTGACGGGGGCAGTGCTCGCCGCCGCGCTGCACGGCGGCAGCGTCTGGTTCAACGACCTGCAGCGCACGATGGTGCTGTTCGACTGCCTGCTCGTCGTCGTGTGCTTTCCGGCATTCGGCATCTACCAGTCGTGGCGCGGCAAGCGTCTGGTCGGGCTGATGGGCCGCGTCGCGTTCGCTTGGCTGGTGGTCGAGCTGGCCGGCATCCTGATGAGTTTCAGCTTTCACCAGTCGGGCGAGCTGTCGCGGTTGTGGCTCGGTTACTGGGCCGTCACGACGATGACGCTGCTGGCCGGTTCGAAAGCATGCGTGCATGCGGTGCTGCGCCGGTTGCGTCGCGGCGGCTACAACCTGAAGGCGGTCGCGATCGTCGGCGGCACGCCGGCGGCGCGGCGGCTGATCGCGCAAATGCGGGCGCGGCCGGAAGCGGGCTTCAACCCGGTGTGCGTCTACGACGAAAGCGCGGCGGCTGGGGATGTGGCGCTCGACGACGTGCGCATCGAGCGGCAGTTCGAATCGCTGGTATGGCTCGTGCGCAGCCGCGCGATCCGCGAGCTGTGGCTCACGCTGCCGATCGCGGAAGAGCGCCGGATGCACCAGATCGTGACGGTGTTTCGCCACGACTTCGTGAACATCCGCTTCATTCCGGACGTGCGTAGCCTGTCGTTCTTCAACCAGGAAGTGGTTGAGTTGCTCGGCGTACCGGCGATCAACCTGGCCGCGTCGCCGATTACCGACGTGCGGATCCTGCCGAAGTTCGTGTTCGACCGGCTGTTCGCGCTGGCGGCGCTCACGATGCTGGCGCCGGCGATGCTGCTGATCGCGTGCCTGATCAAGCTGACGTCGCGCGGGCCGGTGTTCTTCCGCCAGAAGCGCAAGGGCATCGACGGGCACGAGTTCGAGATCTACAAGTTCCGCTCGATGAAGGTGCACCAGGAAGCGGCCGGGCAGGTCACGCAGGCGACCAGGAACGACACGCGCGTGACGCCGGTCGGCCGGTTCCTGCGCCGCACGAGCCTCGATGAACTGCCGCAGTTCATCAACGTGCTGAAGGGCGAGATGTCGGTCGTCGGCCCGCGGCCGCATGCGCTCGCGCATGACGACATCTACAAGGATCTGGTCAAGGGCTACATGTTCCGCTACCGGATCAAGCCGGGCATCACCGGGTGGGCGCAGATCAACGGCTTTCGCGGCGAGACCGACCAGATCGAGAAGATGATGGGCCGCGTGAAGCTCGACCTGTACTACATGCAGAACTGGTCGTTCTGGCTCGACATCAAGATCGTCGTGCTGACGCTATGGAAAGGCTTCACCGGCGGCAACGCTTACTGAGTCGGGCGCTCCCGGATCCGTCGCGTCGCCGCCAGGCCACGCGACGGACAGTCCCCCGGGAATCCGGCTTACGAATTTCGAATCATCGGTCAAGAGGTCCGACACATCATGAATCTGACTATCATCGGCAGCGGTTACGTAGGTCTCATCACCGGCGCCTGTCTCGCCGACATCGGGCACGACGTGTTCTGTCTCGACGTCGACCAGGCGAAGATCGACGTCCTGAACGACGGCGGCGTACCGATCCACGAGCCGGGCCTCAAGGAAGTCATCGCGCGCAACCGCGCGGCGGGCCGCCTGCGTTTCTCGACCGATGTCGAGGCCGCGGTCGCGCACGGCGACGTGCAGTTCATCGCGGTCGGCACGCCGCCCGACGAGGACGGCTCGGCCGACCTGCAGTACGTGCTCGCGGCGGCGCGCAACATCGGCCGCACCATGGAGGGCTTCAAGGTGATCGTCGACAAGTCGACGGTGCCGGTCGGCACGGCCGAGCGTGTGCGCGCGGCGGTCGCCGACGAACTTGCGAAGCGCGGCGAAGGCGACCAGATGTTTTCCGTCGTGTCGAATCCGGAATTCCTGAAGGAGGGCGCGGCGGTCGACGATTTCACGCGGCCGGACCGTATCGTGATCGGCTGCGACGACGACGTGCCGGGCGAGCGCGCGCGCGAACTGATGAAGAAGCTGTACGCGCCGTTCAACCGCAACCACGAACGCACGCTGTACATGGACGTGCGCTCGGCCGAATTCACGAAGTACGCGGCCAACGCGATGCTCGCGACGCGCATCTCGTTCATGAACGAGCTTGCTAACCTCGCCGATCGCTTCGGCGCCGACATCGAGGCCGTGCGCCGCGGGATCGGCTCCGATCCGCGCATCGGCTATCACTTCCTCTATGCGGGTTGCGGCTATGGCGGCTCGTGTTTCCCGAAGGACGTCGAGGCGCTGATCCGCACCGCGGACGAGCACGGCCAGGCGCTGCAGATCCTGCAGGCCGTGTCGGCCGTCAATGCGAATCAGAAGCGCGTGCTGGCCGACAAGATCGTCGCGCGCTTCGGCGAGGACCTGACGGGCCGCGCGTTCGGCATCTGGGGCCTTGCGTTCAAGCCGAACACCGACGATATGCGCGAGGCGCCGAGCCGCGAGCTGATCGCCGAGCTGCTGTCGCGCGGCGCGCGTATCGCCGCCTACGACCCGGTTGCGCAGCGGGAAGCGCGCCGCGTGCTCGCGCTCGATCTCGCGGATCACCCGGGCTGGCTCGAGCGCCTGACCTTCGTCGACGACGAGGCGCAGGCCGCGCACGATGCCGACGCGCTCGTGATCGTCACCGAATGGAAGGCATTCAAGAGCCCCGATTTCGTCGCGCTCGGCCGGCAGTGGAAGTCGCCGGTGATCTTCGACGGACGCAACCTGTACGAGCCGGAGACGATGACCGAGCAGGGCATCGAATACCACCCGATCGGCCGGCCCGGCTCGCGCCAGGCCGTCGCCGCCCGCGTGCCGGGCGCCGTGCGCGCGAACGCGTAACCGGCGCGTCACCGTCACCCGTCACCCGAATCGAGACGCCATGTTCCGGAACATCCTGATCGTCTGTCACGCGAACGTCTGCCGCAGCCCGGCAGCGGAAATGCTGTTCAAGTCGCATGCGGCGTCGCGCGGCGGCCCGCGCGCGACGTTCCACTCGGCCGGCGTCCGTGCGAACGACGGCGACGGCATCGATCCGGTGATGCGGCAATTGCTTGCCGAGCGCGGCGTCGATGCGACGACGCACCGCTCGCGGCGGCTGTCGCGCCGGATCGTGCGCGACGCCGACCTGATTCTCGTCAGCGAGCGCGAGCAGATCAAGGCCGTCGAATCGGTCGATCCGTTCGCGCGCGGCAAGGTCCACCTGCTGGGCAAGTGGGAGGACGCCGAAATCGCGGATCCGCACGGCGGCCCCGAGGCCGACTATCGCGAGAGCTACTCATTGATCGAACGCCTGGTTCAAGGATGGCTGCAAAAACTATGCTGAAACGTCCCATGCGCCCGCTGGCGCTCGCCGTCGCAATGACGACATTCCTGTCGGCCTGCGCGACCGCGCCCGGCAACTATCTCGACTCGTCGAACCTGCAGGACGAAGGCCGGCAAGGTCAGGCCGAAACCTATCCGGTTCATTACATCGACGCGAAGCTGGTGATGGATCAGCTGCAGAAGCAGCAGGTCGAGCACCCGCTGCCACCCAGCCGCTATACGGATCCGTCGCAGTACGTATACCGCGTCGGCCCGCAGGACATCCTCGGCGTCACGGTGTGGGATCACCCCGAGCTGACGACGCCGCAGGGCCAGTCGTTCTCGAGCGGCGGCAACACAACGCAGTCGGTCGCCGGCGCGCTGCAGCAGCCGTATACGACCGCGCTGCCGGGTCAGGCCGATCCGTACGGCCAGACGGTCGCCGCCGACGGCACGATCTTCTTCCCGTTCGTCGGCCGGATTCGCGTGGCGGGCAAGACGGTCGCGCAGATCCGCGACCAGATGGCATCGACCCTCGCGCGCTACGTGAAGAATCCGCAGCTCGACGTGCGCGTGCTGTCGTTCCGCAGCCAGAAGGTACAGGTGACGGGCGAGGTGAAGCAGCCGGGCCCGCTCGCGGTGAGCGACGTGCCTCTGACGCTCGTCGACGCGATCTCCCGCTCGGGCGGCTCGACCGGCGATGCCGACCTGCAGCGCGTGCGACTGACGCGCGACGGCAAGCTATACACGCTCGACGCGAACGGCGTGCTCGATCGCGGCGAAGTGAAGCAGAACGTGATGCTGCAGCCGGGCGACATCGTCAACGTGCCGGACCGCAGCGACAGCCGCGTGTTCATCATGGGCGAGGTCAAGACGCCGGTCACCGTGCCGATGCTCAAGGGCAAGCTGACCATCGCCGACGCGCTGACCGCGGGCGGCGGCATCCTCGACACCGATGCGAATCCGCGCAAGATCTACGTGATGCGCGGCATGCGTGACAACCCGACGAAGCCGGAAGTCTTCCGTCTCGATATGACGCAGCCGGACGCGCTGATGTTGTCGAGCCGCTTCCCGCTGCAGCCGCTCGACGTCGTCTACGTCAGCACGGCAAGCTCGGTGCAGTTCAACCGCGTGCTGCAGCAGGTGCTGCCGACGATCCAGACGATCTTCTACATGCGGCAAATCACGCGCTGATAGCCCGCCGGGGCGGCGCCTGCCCTCCGGCACCACTCAAGCGGGAACGAATGGTGAACACGCAAGCGAAACACTCCTACGCGGATCTGACCGCGAAAACCGAGGAAGAGGACGTCGTCCTCGGCCAGTTGCTCCAGGTGATCATGGACGACATCTGGTTGCTGCTCGGCATCGCGGTGACGGTCATCGCGCTCGCCGGCCTTTACTGTTACGTCGCGAAGCCGGTGTACCAGGCCGACGTGCACGTGCGGGTCGAGGGCAATGACAACACGACGCAGGCGCTCACGCAGACGCAGACGGGCGCGATGATCAACAGCGGTCCGCAGCAGGCGCCGACCGATGCGGAAATCGAGATCATCAAGAGCCGCGGCGTCGTCGCGCCGGTCGTCGATCAGTTCAAGCTGAACTTCTCGGTCGTGCCGAAGACGATTCCGCTGCTCGGCAGCCTCGCCGCGCGCATGGCGACGCCGGGCGACCCGGCGCGGCCGTGGCTCGGCCTGAAGTCCTACGCGTGGGGCGGCGAAGTGGCCGACATCGACACGATCAACGTCGTGCCGGCGCTCGAAGGCAAGAAGCTGACGCTGACGGCCGGCCCGAACGGCACCTATACGCTGGTGGACGAAAACGGCAACCGGCTGCTGTCGGGCCGCGCCGGCGAATCGGAGCAGGGCGGCGGCGTGACGCTGCTGGTGCAGAAGCTGGTCGCGCGTCCGGGCACGCAGTTCACGGTGGTCCGCTACAACGATCTCGACGCGATCACCGGTTTCCAGTCCGGCATCCAGGTGACCGAGCAGGGCAAGCAGACGGGCGTCGTGCAGATCTCGCTCGAAGGCAAGGATCCGGACCAGACCGCCGCGATCGCGAACGCGCTCGCGCAGTCGTACCTGAACCAGCACGTGATCGCGAAGCAGGCCGAAGCGACCAAGATGCTCGACTTCCTGAAGAGCGAGGAGCCGCGTCTGAAGACCGACCTCGAGCGGGCGGAAGCCGCGCTCACGGAGTATCAGCGCACGTCCGGCTCGATCAACGCGAGCGACGAGGCGAAGGTCTATCTCGAAGGCAGCGTGCAGTACGAACAGCAGATCGCCGCGCAGCGCCTGCAGCTCGCATCGCTCGCGCAGCGCTTCACCGATTCGCACCCGATGGTGATCGCAGCGAAGCAGCAGCTCGCGGAACTGCAGGCCGAGAAGGACAAGTTCAGCAACCGCTTCCGCAGCCTGCCGGCGACCGAGGTGAAGGCCGTCCAGCTCCAGCGCGACGCGAAGGTTGCCGAGGACATCTACGTGCTGCTGCTGAACCGCGTGCAGGAACTGTCGGTGCAGAAGGCCGGAACGGGCGGCAACATCCACCTCGTCGATTCGGCGCTGCGTCCGGGCGATCCGGTCAAGCCGAAGAAGGTGCTGATCCTGTCGGCCGCCGTGTTCCTCGGGCTGATCCTCGGCACAGGCGTCGTGTTCCTGCGCCGCAACCTGTTCCAGGGCATCGAGGATCCGGACCGCGTCGAGCGCACGTTCAACCTGCCGATGTACGGGCTCGTGCCGCAAAGCGCCGAGCAGGTGAAGCTCGACACCGCGGCCGGGAAGGCCGGCGGCCGTGCGCGGCCGATCCTCGCGAGCCTGCGTCCGAAGGACCTGAGCGTCGAGAGCATGCGCAGCCTGCGCACCGCGATGCAGTTCGCGATGATGGATGCGAAGAACCGCGTGATCGTGCTGACCGGCCCGACGCCGGGCATCGGCAAGAGCTTCCTGACGGTCAACCTCGCGGTGCTGCTCGCGCATTCGGGCAAGCGCGTGTTGCTGATCGACGCCGACATGCGCCGCGGGATGCTCGACCGCTACTTCGGCCTTACCGCGCAGCCGGGCCTGTCCGAGCTGCTGAGCGACCAGTCGCCGCTCGAGGAGGCGGTCCGCGAGACGCCGGTGCAGGGCCTGTCGTTCATCGCGGCCGGCACGCGCCCGCCGAACCCGTCGGAGCTGCTGATGTCGACGCGCCTGCCGCAATACCTCGAAGGGCTCGGCAAGCGCTACGACATCGTGCTGATCGATTCGCCGCCGGTACTGGCCGTGACCGACGCGACCATCATCGGCCGCATGGCGGGCGCGACGTTCCTCGTGCTGCGCTCGGGCATGCACACCGAAGGCGAGATCGCCGACGCGATCAAGCGCTTGCGTACCGCGGGCGTCGATCTGGAAGGCGGGATCTTCAACGGCGTGCCGCCGAAAGCGCGCGGCTACGGCCGTGGCTATGCGGCCGTGCACGAATACCTCAGCGCGTGAGCGTATTGCGCGCAACCGGGCCGGCGCGAACGGCGCCCGCCCGGCCGACTGGAGAACCCCAAATGAAGATTTCCGTGCTTGTTCCGACCTACCGGCGCCCCGCCGACCTCGCGCGCTGCCTGCTGGCGCTGCAGCGCCAGCAGCGGCTGCCCGACGAGGTGATCGTCGTCGCGCGCCCGGAGGACGACGCCACGCACGAGCGCCTCGCCGATCCGTCGGTCGGCGGCGCGCTGTCGCTGCGCATCGTGCCGGTCGACGTGCCCGGGCAGGTCGCCGCCCTGAACCAGGGGCTCGACTCGGCGAACGGCGACGTCGTCGCGATCACCGACGACGACGCGGCGCCGCGCGCCGACTGGCTCGCGCGCGTCGAAGCGGTATTCCAGGCCGATCCGCGCGTCGGTGCGGTCGGCGGACGCGACTGGGTTCACGAGAAAGGCCGCGTGCTCGACGAATCGCGCGAACGCGTGGGCCAGCTCACGCTGTCCGGCAAGATCGTCGGCAACCATCATCTCGGCGTCGGCGGCGCGCGCGAAGTCGACATGCTCAAGGGCGCGAACATGAGCTACCGGCGCGCCGCGATCGAGCGGCTGCGCTTCGACACACGGTTGCGTGGCGCCGGCGCGCAGGTGCACAACGACATGGGCTTCAGCATGCGCGTGCGGCGCGAAGGCTGGAAGCTCGTGTACGACCCGGCGATCGCGGTCGATCATTTCCCGGCCGAGCGCTTCGACGACGACCGGCGCGATGCCGCGTCGCTCAACGCGATCAGCAACGGCGCGTACAACCTGCATCTGATCCTGCGCGAGCATCTGCCGCCGCTGCGGCGCGAGATCGCGTGGTGGTGGTGGACGCTGGTCGGCACGCGCGTCTATCCCGGCTTTACGCACGTGCTGCTGTCGCTGCATACCGCCAGGCGCGAGCGTGTGCGCGAGCACTGGCGCGCGGTGCGCCGCGGCGCACGCGATGCGCGCCGCGCGAACCTTGCCCCTCACCGCGCGGCGATGCCGCCGGTGACGTCTTGAACGGGCCGCGCGCATTGCGCACGGCCACACCCGGAGGGCCTGAAATGGTACGACCCCCACGCTCACTGCGTTCACTGTCCCCCGCGGGGGCGGTCAACCTCCTTGCGGCGGCCCGGCGGAGGCTGACATGACTGCCACGAAGGTTCACGTCCACCTGTTTTACGGCGCCGATCCGCGTACCTACCGGAAAGGCGAGAACATCGGCTGCCTGTACGGTTATCACCACGCGGAATCCGACGAATTCCGGCTCACCTATTCGCAGGACCGGCGCGAGGGCCGCGTCGCGAGCCTCGCGCGCCGCGGCCTGAAGGCCGCGCTTGGCTTCGACGTCGTGCACGCATGGCGCAATCGCGCCGCGCTGCTGAGCACCGACGTGATCTGGACGCACACCGAGCAGGAACACCTCGCCGCCGCGCTGATCCTGAAACTGGCCGGCGCGCAAGGCAAGCGTCCGCTGCTGCTCGCGCAGAGCGTGTGGCTGTTCGACAAGTGGGGCACCTTCGGCGGCCCGCGCCGCTGGCTGTACCGCAAGCTGCTCGCGCGTGCCGACGCGCTGACCACGCTCGCCCGCGACAACGCCGAGCTGTGCCGCCGCTACCTCGGGCGCGATGCGGAGTTCGTGTACTACGGCCTGAACACGCAGGATTTTCCGCTCACCGACCCGCAACGGTGGCAGCCGAACCGGCCGCTGCGGATCGCGGCGATCGGCAACGACCGCGATCGTGACTGGCGCACCTTCCTCGCCGCGTTCGGCGGCGACGAGCGCTACGACGTGCGGCTCGCGACGCGTCGCCGCGTGCCGCGCGAGTGGCATGCGCCGAACGTGCGGATCGGTTCGGCGCCGGGGCTCGCGAAGCAGCACGAGCTGTACGCATGGGCCGACGTGATCGTCGTGCCGCTGCGGCCGAACTTCCACGCGTCGGGCATCACCGTGATGCTCGAGGCGGCGGCCGTCGGCAAGCCGATGATCGTGTCCGACGTGGGCGGGCTCAGCGACTACTTCCCGCACGACACGGCCGCGTACGTGCCGCCGTTCGACGCGCAGGCGATGCGCCAGGCCGCCGACCGCTTCGTGGCCGACCCGGCTGCCGCGCTCGAATGCGCGCGCGCCGCGGCGACGTGCCTGCGCGAGCGCGACCTGACCACGCAGGCGTTCGCCGAACAGCACGTGCGGATCACGCGCGACATGCTGCGCCGGCGTCGCACACCGGCCGCCGCGGGCCTGGCGATGCCGCTTGCGGATTCGCGTCCGTCGTCGCAGTGAGTACCGATCGATGAGTACGATTGCCGCCGAACGCGCACCGTCGCGCCCCCGCAGCTGGTTCGCCGAGCCGAAGCACTGGGCCGGGCAGGCCGGGCTGTGGACGCTGACCGCCGCGCTGATCGCCATTCACCAGGGCAAGGTACTGACGCTCGCGTTTCCGGTGCTGGCCATCCTGGTCGGCCTCTGGCTCTATTTCAAGAGCCCGGCGCGCTACGTCGCCTTCATGTGGTGGGTGTGGTTCCTGAGTCCCGAGGTGCGGCGCCTGGCCGACTGGTCGAAGGGCGCCTTCACGCCGACGAGCCTGATCCAGGTCGCGCCGCTCGCGGTGACGATGATCGCCGGCCTCGGGTTGTTGCGGCACTACCGCGTGCTCGCGCAGCGGCGCGGGATTCCGGTGCTGCTGATTCTCTTCGGGCTCACCTATGCGTATCTCGTCGGGATCGTGTCGAGCGGCGTGATGGCTGCGACCTACGACCTCGCGAACTGGGTGTACCCGGTGCTGATCGGCTTTCACATCATGGTCAACTCGCGCGACTACCCCGAGTATCGCGACGTGCTGCTGTCCACCTTCATGTGGGGCATGCTCGTGATGGGCGTGTACGGTGTCGTGCAGTACTTCGTGATGCCGCAGTGGGACGTGCTGTGGATGATCGGATCCGACATGGGCTCGCAGGGCGAGCCGGTGCCGTACGGCGTGCGCGTGTTCAGCACGATGAATTCGTCCGGGCCGTTTGCGTTCGCGATGATGGGCGCGCTGGTGTTCGTGCTGGTGGCGCCGCAGCGGATCCGCTGGTTCGCCGGCGCGGCGGGCTTCGTGTCGTTCGCGCTGTGTCTCGTGCGTTCGACGTGGGGCGGCTGGGTGATCGCACTCGCGATCCAGCTCGTGCAGTCGAGCAACCGCGTGCGGATGCGGATCCTCGTCAGCGGCGTCGTGCTGGTCGGCCTGTGCGTGCCGCTCCTGACCGTCGGGCCGGTGGCCGACCGGCTCGGCCAGCGTCTCGAATCGATCACGAACCTGAAGGACGACCGCAGCTACGACGACCGCAACAAGTTCTACGCGACGTTCGCGCAAACGGCGTTTACCGACGTCGCCGGCGAAGGGATGGGCGCGACCGGCGCGTCGACCAAGCTGTCGAGCGACAGCGGCGAGCTCGGCAAGTACGGCAGCTTCGACAGCGGCGTGATGAACGTGCCGTTCGTGCTCGGCTGGCCCGGCACGCTGCTGTATCTCGCAGGCGTCGTGATGCTGTTCGGCCGCACGTTGCGCGCGGCGTTCAAGCTGCGCAAGGACAAGTTCGTCGGCGCATGCCTGAGCCTGTGCCTGTCGACGTTCGCGATGCTCGTGTTCACGAACTCGCTGATCGGCACGGGCGGCCTGCTGATGTTCACGGCCATTTTTTCCATACTATCCGCGGCGCACTGGCAGAAGGCGCAGCGCCTGCCGGCCGCCGCGCATTCACGGGGAGGCGACCATTGAGGATCGCGATCGTCACGCACGTCGTGCGTCATAACGATGGGCAGGGCCGCGTCAATTACGAAATCGCGCGCGCGGCGCTGGCCGAAAACTACGAGGTCACGCTGGTCGCGTCGCACGTCGCGCCGGCGTTGCTGGCCGACCCGCGCGTGCGCTGGGTGCCGGTGAAGGCCGGGCGTTTCTGGCCGTCGAATCTCGTCAAGCAGCAGGTGTTCGCACTGAAGAGCGCGTGGTGGCTGCGCGCGCATCGCGGCGAATACGACGTGCTGCACGTGAACGGCTTCATCTCGTGGATCCGCGCCGACGTGAATACCGCGCACTTCGTGCACGGCGGCTGGTTCAAGAGCCCGTACTATCCGTTCGGGTTGACGAAGGGGGTGTGGTCGGCCTACCAGTACGTCTATACGCGCGTGAACACCGCGCTGGAGCGCTGGGCATACCGCCGCTCGCGCGCGATTACCGCGGTGTCGCAGAAGGTCGCCGACGAGATTGCCGGGCTCGGTATCGACAGCCGCAAGATCGGCGTGATCCACAACGGCGTCGACGGCAGCGCGTTCGCGGGCGCGCAGGCCGACCGCGCGGCCTTCGAGCTCCCCGAGGACGCGTTCCTGCTGCTGTTCGTCGGCGACCTGCGCACGCCGCGCAAGAACCTCGGCACAGTGTTGAAGGCGCTTACCCGGCTGCCGGCGCATGTCCATCTCGCGGTAGCCGGCTATCTGCCCGGCAGCCCGTATCCGGAAGAGGCGCGCGCGCTCGGCATCGCGTCGCGCGTGCATTTCCTCGGGCTCGTGAAGAACATGCCGACGCTGATGCGCTCGGTCGACGCGTACGTGTTCCCCTCGCGCTACGAAGCGATGAGCCTGTCGCTGCTGGAGGCGATGGCGGCCGGGCTGCCGGTCGTCACCGCGCGCACCGCGGGCGGCGCGGAAATCATCACGCGCGACTGCGGGATCGTGCTGGAGGACCCGGACGATCCGGACGCGCTCGCGCGGGCGATCGGCTCGCTCGCGGCGTCGCGCGACACCTGCCGCGCGATGGGCGACGCGGCCCGCGAACTGATGACCCGTTTCGGCTGGGCCCACATGGGCGCCCAGTACGTCGCGCTTTACCGGCGCATCGGCCAACCCTCGCAGCCGTCCGCCTTCGAGCGAGTCGAGCATGCGGTCACGCAGGAGCAATCGTGATGTCTTCTTCTTCCCGGCCGATCAAATCGTTGCAAATCGGCATGCACTGGTTTCCCGAACGCGCGGGCGGCCTCGACCGGATGTACTACTCGCTCGTCGGCGCGCTGCCGGGCGCGGGTGTCGAGGTGCGCGGGCTTGTCGCCGGCTCGCCGAAGGTCGCCGACGACACGGGCGGCGCGATCCAGGGCTTCGGTCCCGCGTCGCAGCCGCTCGCGCGCCGGATGCTGGCCGCGCGCCGCGCGCTGCGCGACGAGATCCGCAGCGAGCGGCCGGACGTGATTTCGTCGCACTTCGCGCTCTACACTTTCCCGGGCCTCGACGTGACGCGCGGGATTCCGCAGGTGTCGCACTTCCAGGGGCCGTGGGCCGACGAGAGCCAGGTCGAGGGCGCGGCATCGCTCGGTCAGCGTGCGAAGCGCTATCTCGAACAGGCCGTCTATACGCGTTCGTCGCGGCTGATCGTGCTGTCGCAGGCATTCGGCCAGATCCTGACGAACCGCTACGGGATCGATCCGTCGCGCGTGCGCGTGATTCCCGGCTGCGTCGATACCGCGCAGTTCGACACGCCGCTCACGCCGGGCGAGGCGCGCCACAAGCTGCAATTGCCGCAGGACCGGCCGATCGTGCTGGCCGTGCGCCGGCTCGTGCGGCGCATGGGGCTGGAGGATCTGGTCGACGCGATCGGCATGGTCAAGCGCCGCCATCCCGACGTGCTGCTGCTGATCGCGGGGAAGGGCAAGCTCGCCGAGGAGCTGCAGCAACGCGTCGACGCGGCCGGGCTGCAGGACAACGTGAAGCTGCTCGGCTTCGTGCCCGACCAGCATCTCGCGGCGCTGTACCGCGCGGCCACCGTCAGCGTCGTGCCGACGGTCGCGCTCGAGGGCTTCGGGCTGATCACGGTCGAGTCGCTGGCGTCCGGCACGCCGGTGCTGGTCACGCCGGTCGGCGGGCTGCCCGAGGCGGTCGCCGGGTTGTCCGACGATCTCGTGTTGCCGTCCACCGGCGCCGACGCGATCGCCGAAGGGCTCGGCGCCGCGCTGTCGGGCGCGATCAAGCTGCCGGACGAAGCTGCATGCAAGGGCTATGCACGCGATCACTTCGACAATGCGGTGATCGCACGCCGCGTCGCCGGCGTGTACGATGAGGCGATCCGGATGGCGGGTTGAACGAGCGCGGCGCGTGAGCGCACGCCGTCGCCGTCGCGAAGCAGGAACCGATGCGCGCGCGTGTGCGTCCGTTCGCAGGCCGGCCACCCGATTCGGGCGAGCCGGCTTCTTGCCGTCATCCGCGCGCCGTTGCCGGCACGTGTCGCGTCCGGGTGCGCGTCGCGGCCCAGACGACGAACGCGATCACGCTGACCGCCGCGCCAAGCCCGCAGACGCCGGTCCATCCGGCGTGCGCGTACATCATCGTCGACGCAATCGCGCCGAGCCCGCTGCCGACCGAATAGAACAGCATGTAGCAGCCGACGAGCCGCGCATGCGCATCGGGCCGCGCGCCCAGAATCATGCTCTGGTTCACAACATGGACGGCTTGCCCGCCGACATCGAGCAGCACGATGCCGATCACCAGCAGCGCGATCGACGAGCCGCCGAACGCCAGCGGCAGCCACGAGAACGCGAGCAGCGCGAGCGCGGCGCCGGTCGTCGCTTCGCCGAGCCCGCGATCCGCGAGTCGGCCCGCACGTGCCGCCGCCGCCGCGCCCAGCGCGCCGACGAGCCCGAATGCGCCGATTTGCGTATGCGACATCGAATGCGGCGGGGCGCTCAGCGGCAGCACGAGCGCGCACCAGAAGATGCTGAACGCGGCGAACATCAGCAGGGCGATCGCGCCGCGCACGCGCAGCACGCGTTCGGTGCGCAACAGCGTCGCCATCGACCCCAGCAGCGCCGCGTAGCCGATGCGTTCGCGCGGCGCATCGGCATCGGGCAACAGCCGCGACAGCGCGACGAGCATCGCGATCGCGAGCGCGCCCGACACGAGATAGACCGCGCGCCATCCGGCGACGTCGGTGACGACACCCGCCAATGAACGCGCGGCCAGCAAGCCGATCACGACGCCGCCCTGCGCGGCGCCCACCACGCGTCCGCGCTCGCCGGCGCCGGCCAGTGCGGCCGAGCAGGCGATCAGTCCTTGCGTCATCGCGGTGCCGAGCAGGCCGACCGCCACCATTCCCGCGAGCAGTGCGACGCGGGTCGACGATGCGGCCACGCCGATGCACGCTGCCGTCAGCAGCAACAGCTGAACGGCGATCAGGCGCTTGCGGTTCAGCAGATCGCCGAGCGGCACGACGAACAGCAGCGCGAGTGCGCAGCCGAGCTGCGTCGCAGTGATGACGCCGCCGACTGCCGCCTGCGATACGCCGAAGTCGTGCGCGATCGAATCCAGCAGCGGTTGCGCGTAGTACACGTTGGCGACGCTCGCCGCGCAGCAGACGGCGAGCAGCGCGACCAGCGCCGTCGATGCGCATGCGTCGTCGGCCGGACGATCCGTGCACGATGTCGCGTTCACTGCGACGGGGCCTGAATGGCAGGACGATTCCATGGTTCTTCCTCGCACTATCTAGTTGCAAATTGAAACTAGTGTGAGTGTAGGGAAAGTAGTTTTAAAATGCAACCTGTGAAGCGGCGGGCGACGGGCCCGTGCATGACGGCCGGCGCCTGCGAAGGCGGCCGGTGCAACAGCGGAGAGGAACATGGCCAGGCAGAAAAGTCTTGCGGATTCGCCGTGCCCGGTGGCGCGGGCGACCGATATCGTCGGCGATCGCTGGGCGTTGCTGATCGTGCGCGATGCGTTCGACGGCGTGCGCCGGTTCGGCGATTTCCGCACGAGCCTCGGCGTCGCGAGCAACATCCTGTCGGACCGGTTGCGGATGCTGGTGGATGCCGGCGTATTCGACGTGGTGCCCGCGTCGGATGGCAGCGCGTATCAGGAGTACGCGCTGACGAAGAAGGGCGAGGGGCTGTTCCCGATCATCGTGATGCTGCGCCAGTGGGGCGAGGCGAACCTGTTCGCGCGCGGCGAGCCGCATTCGGTGCTGGTGGACCGCAAGACGGGCCGCGCGATCCGCAAGCTCGCGCTGCGGCACGACGACGGCCGGCCGGTGAAGGCGGCGGAGACGATGGTGCGCAAGGTCGGTGACCAGGCGGCTGCGACGCGGGAATGAGTGCCATGCGCGATGATCGTGCCGTCGGATAGACTGCTGCGATCATCGTTGACGGGAGGCGCATCGCCATGTCTCATCCGCTGGATTGCGCCGGTTATCGGCGTCTGGTTGACCTGCAACGCCGCATCCACGCGCGCGACGAGCGCGAGGGAGCCGAGAACGGCGTCGACCATGCGGACCCGGCGGCACCGCTGTGGCAGACCCCGCTCAACCATGTCGCCGTCGCGCCGCTGCGGGCGGGGCTGCATGTCAGGTATTTCGGCGAAGCGTGGGACGGTCCGTTCGAATGGACGCTGCGGTGCCTTGCGGAACGACAGGTCGCCGATGTCGTGGCCGATCTGGCATTCAGCGGCCCGGACGAAGGGGCGAACGGTACGCGTGAATGGGATTTCGGCGTGCTGCTCGATTCGGATGCGCGCTTTCCGATGCTCCGTTCGCTGTATGTCAGGCCGACCGGGCCGGCCGATCACAATGCGTCGATGATCGTTCGCCGCGACTTGATCATGCAGGAGGGCGGCGAGATCGCCCGCTTCGCTGCGAAAGCACCGTTTCTCACCGAACTGACGGTGCCCAATGCACCTGACGAGCGCTTCTTCGAGGTGGCGCTCGGCCACCTCAGCCGGTTGCGTATCGGCGGAGGATACGACACGCAACAGTTCATCGATCGTTTCGCCGACAGCGACAACCTGTCGTCGCTCGGTACGCTCGACTTCTCGGAGTCGACGGAATTGCACGCGACGTGGCGAGGCAAGCGCGTCGCGGGCGCGGTGACGACATTCGAGTCCTACGAGCGATTGCTGAAGAGCAAGGCTGGCCGGCGGCTGCATACGCTGTACCTGCGAAATACCTGCCTGAACCTCGACGAGCTGGAAACGCTGCAGGCGCTGCATCCGCGACTGCAATTCATGGTGATCCAGGCCGGCCGGGGCGGGTATGTCAGCCACTTCGGGCGCAACGTCTTTCCGTGGCGCCACCTGATCCAGGGCGATCCCGGCGACGCGTGATCGTTCCGCTCAATCGGCCGCCGATACCGCCTGGCGCGCACCAGCCGCACCGCGATGCGCATCCGGCCGTACCAGCGTCGCGATCAGCGCGGCCGCGATCAGCAGCACGACCGACACGGCGGTTTCGATATGCAGGCCGCCCACGGCCTGCCACGCGCTGCCGCCACCCGCGAGCGCGCCGAACGCGGCCACGCCCATCGCACCGCCGGCCTGACGCGCGGTGTTCAGCACCGCCGACGCGATGCCCGCGCGGTCATGTTCGACCGATGCGAGCACGGCCGTCGTCATCGCCGGCACCGCGAATCCCATACCGGTCGGAATCAGCAGGAATGGCACCAGCAGCAGCGGCAGCGGCGTCGACGCATCGATGAAATGCAGCGATCCGTAGCCGATGGCGGCGACGAGCGCGCCGGCGAGCATCGGCGCGCGCGGGCCGTGACGGGCGACCACGCGGCCGCTCGCCAGGTTCGCCAACAGGAAACCGCCCGTCAGCGGCAGGAACGCGAGCCCCGCCTGCAGCGCCGATTCGCCGCGCACGCGCTGCAGGTACAGCGCGAGCACGAACACCGTACCGTAATACGTGAGGTTCACGCAGATCCCGAACAGCACGGCCGCGCTGAACGTGCGGCGGCGGAACAGCGACAGCGGCAGCATCGGCGTCGCCGTGCGCGACTCGACCGCGACGAACGCGAGCGCGGCCAGCGCCGCGAGCGCGAAGCCGCCGCCGACGATCGGGTGCATGAAGCCGAGCGGCCGCCATTCGATCACGGCCCCCGTCAGCGCGGTCAGCATCGCGATCGCGATGAACTGGCCGCGCAGGTCGAGCGCTCGCACGGAACGCACCGGTCCTTCCGGTGCCGCCGCGGCGCGGCATGCGGGCACCCATGCGAACGCGGCTGCAAGCCCTGCCGCGCACAGCGGCAGGTTCACGAGAAAGATGCCGCGCCAGCCCCACGCCGCGATCAGCAGGCCGCCGACGACCGGGCCTGCCGCGATCGAGATCGAGCCCGCAGCCGTCCACCAGCCGACGGCGCGTGCACGCAGGCGCGGATCGTGCCGGCATGCGTCGTTGAGCAGCGCGAGCGAATTCGGCAGCATCGCCGCGGCGCCGACGCCCTGCAGCGCGCGGGCCGCGATCAGCAGCGCGGGCGCGACGGCGCCGCCGCAGGCGAGCGACGCGAGTGCGAACAGCACGAGGCCGGCGACGTATATCCGGCGCGCGCCGAAGCGATCGCCGAGTGCGCCGCCCGACAGCATCAGCACCGCGAACGCGAGCGTATAGGCATCGACGACCCACTGCAGGCCGGCGACCGGCAGATGCAGGTCGGCGGCCAGATGCGCGAGCGCGATGTTGACGATCGTCACGTCGAGCTGCGTGACGACGAAGCCGATGCTGACGGTCGCGACGATGCGGGCGAGCGCGGGCGGGAAGGCGGGGGTGGGGGGTGTCGTGTCCATGTACGCATCGTAGGTCGCGACGGACACGCGATGTTTCAGGCGGACGTGAAGCATCGATATACGGGCAGGCGAGGGGCGGAAGGCACGCGCGGCGATTAACAAGGCAGCGGCTGCTTGCCATGCGGGCAGCCGCAACCCGCCTCGTTCAATACGCCAATCCGGATGACCTCATCGAACCTGACAACGCGTGAAGCGCAGATCGACGAATACGCGGATATCGCGAGACTGCTGCGGCAGCTCGGCTACGATGCGACGCCCGCGATGAGGCGCAGCAAGCTGGCCGCGCTGTTGCCGAGCGCGGCCGACCGGATCGTGGTTGCCGTGGTGGACGGCCGGATAGTCGGCTGCATCAGCCTGCATGCGCTGCCGCTGTTTCACGCGGACGGCAATCTCGGGCGCATTACCAGCCTGGTCGTCGATGAAGGCTGTCGCTTACGCGGCGTCGGCAACTCGCTGATGGCTGCGGCGCAGTGCTGGTTCGAGCAGGCGCGGTGCGTGAAGCTGGAGGTGACGAGCGGCGACCATCGGCCCGATGCACACCGCTTTTACGCGCGGCACGGCTTTGCGCGCGACGGGCAGCGGCTCTCGAAAACGGTCGGATCGTAACGGCGCGACCCGGCACGTCGCAGTCGGCCCCGGGCCGGAACGGGCGTTGCCCGGCCGCTCAGTGCCGCTCGCCGCGCCAGCGCCCGGGCGCGACGCCGAAGCGCTTCGTGAATGCGTGCGTGAAGGTGCTCTGATCGGCGAAGCCGACCATGCCGGCAACGTCGACGAGTGAATGACGGCCGTCGGCGAGCAGCACCACGGCCGTGTCGAGCCGCAGCCGCTGCAGGTAGCGATGCGGCGTTTCGCCGAAAGCGTCGACGAACAGTTGGTGAAAGCGGCGCATGCCGTAGCCGCAGTGCGCGGCGAGGTCGGCGATGCGCAGCGGCTCCGCGAGCCGCGCGCGCAGCCAGCGGTCGATCCGCGCGAAATCGAGGCCCGCGGCGGGCCCGGCAACACCGGCGTCGCCGAGCAGCGCATCGCACAGCCGCGCGGCCGCCTGCCACTGGAAACGGTGCGCCTGCGGCGCGGCGCTGGCCGGGCCGTCGAGTTGCGCGGCTGCCGCCGCGACCTGCGCGACCAGCGAGGTCAGCGCCGGGTCGATCGCCACGGCGCGCGCGCTGTCGAACAGCCGCTGCGGCACCGCGAGCGACGCGGCAGGGAGATCCAGCACGAGCTGGCGATTGTCGCCGAGGCCTGCGTAATCGTGGCGCGAGCCGGCCGGAATCAGCCAGGCCGCGTGCCGGTCGATGCGCTGGCCGACCCCGTCCACCGCCATCACCATCGCGCCGTCGACGCCGAGCACGACCTGATGAAAGTCGTGGACGTCCGACGCTTCGCACGTGTCGTAACGGCGCAGCGCGATGGCGGGAGACGGGATGCGTTGCATCGGCGGGACGTCGGCCGGCGGCGTCGTCAGACGGCCAGCAGTTCGACTTCGAACACGAGCGTCGCGTTCGGCGGAATCACGCCGCCTGCGCCGCGCGGGCCGTAGCCGAGTTGCGGCGGGATCGTCAGGCGACGCACGCCGCCGACCTTCATGCCCTGCACGCCTTCGTCCCAGCCCTTGATGACCATGCCGCCACCGAGCACGAACGCGAACGGGTCGTTGCGGTCCTTGCTCGAGTCGAATTTCTGACCGTCGGTCAGCCAGCCCGTGTAGTGAACGCTGACGGTCTTGCCGGCTTGCGCTTCCGCGCCGGTGCCTTCGGTCAGGTCTTCGATTTTGAGGCCCGATGCGGTCGTGGTGACAGACATGACTTCTCCTGAAAAAGGGTTGGGTAAAACCGCTATTGTAGGCGAGCGCGCAGAGGGCCGCCGCACGCGGCGAGGGCCCGCCGGCAGGTCCGTCGAGACGGTGCGCGGGGTGATGCCCGAAACGCGGATGGAACGCGCGTTTGAATTTTTCACGGACCGGATAAGCGCGGTTGCACCGCGTGTGCCGCTCGCGCGTATGAATCGGTGCTACCCGGTCCGGTCGGCGGCGCGCCACGTGCCGCCGTGAAAATCGCTGAAACGCCGGTGGGGTGGGGATGTCACGCCGGTTGCGAGTCGCGGCGGCGACGCTCGTTGGCGGCCCGCGAACCGACCCGTGCGTTCGAATTGCCGCAGCGCCGGACAACGTTCGCACGCCGTTTTTCGGGCGCTTTCGACCGTGCCCTGTTTGGAAGCGCGCGTCTACCGCGCGGCTTGCGCGCGTTGCCGGCCGCGGCCTATCGTTACATCTGTCGATGTCAGGATTTAGGCGCCGCGCGATGCGGCGCTCGGGCCGCGCCGGCACGGCCGCAACGGATGCCGGGCCGCCCGAAAACAAGGAGAACGACCAACATGAAGTCAGCCGCTCTCGCCACCGCAGCCGACGTGATGCCGGTGCGTCGCGACCTGCGCTTCGACCTGCCGGTCGAACGTGCAAAGGACTGGCATGGGCTCGGCCCGCACGTGACCCACTTCTTCAACGCGCTGTCGCTGCTGTTTCCGGCCGGCGAACGCTTTTTCATGGATTCGGTGCGCAACTATCGCGACCGGATCGACGATCCCGTGCTGAAGCGGCAGGTGCTCGGTTTCATCGGCCAGGAAGCGATGCACACGCGCGAGCACGTCGAATACAACGAGCTGATGCAGGCCAACCGGCTACCCGCGCGCAAGCTCGACAAGCGCGTGTGGGCGGTGCTCGGCGTCATGAAGCGCGTGCTGCCGCAGTCGGTGCAACTGGCACATACGGTCGCGGCCGAGCACTACACGGCGATGCTCGCTGACTGGCTCCTGCGCGACCCGACGCGTCTCGACGGCTCGGTCGAGGGCTACCGGCAGATGTGGATATGGCACGCGCTCGAGGAAACCGAGCACAAGGCCGTGTCCTACGACGTGTGGAATGCCGTGATGAAACCGGGCCCGGGCCGCTATCTGATCCGCGTCGGCGTGTATCTGCTGACGACGCTGACGTTCTGGCCGACCGTATTCCTGATGCACGCCACGCTGTTGTGGCGCGACCGTCGTGCCGGCCATCACATGCGCGGGATGCTGCGCATGCTCGCGTTCCTGTACGGGCCGCGGCGCGGGCTGTTTCCGCGCATCGCAGGCGAATGGCTGAGCTTCCTGCGGCCGGGCTTTCACCCGTGGGACCACGACAACCGCCATCATCTCGCGCGTGTCGAGGCGCTTGTCGCCGCGTATGGCGATCACGACCACGCACCGGCCGGCCGCGGCCGTGCGAACGCGCTCGCGCCGCTCGCGTCGGGACGCTGACGTAGCCGCCCGCACACCCCGTGGCGCGTGTTGCGTTCATGCATCAACGCGCTTCCTCTGACGATTGACCGACATCAAGCGGAAACGGTTGCGCGAGCTGGCAGCCGCGCGCTTTCACCGGTCGCATTGCTGCCAGCCACCTGGCCGATTCCGTGTGCCCGACCGCCCGCACGAGCCGGTGCGCCAGCACTGGCGCGGCTTCGCGCGTTCGGCGCCGATCCGATCCCGCGTCGCGCCCGCCGCGCCACCGGGATAACACCCATCTAGCCGCGCGTCGGCGGCGTCGATATACCTTGGGGAAAGCATTCGTCCGTGCGTGCGATTATGGCGCGGGGGGATTTTATTCAAACGGAAATGCGGCCAATATGTCGGTTCGATCGAGGTCCGTCGTACGCGGCGGCGAGCCGGCGCACGATACCAACGCCAAGCGGGGAACAACGATGGTTGCAAGGTCACCCGACGCAAACGGGACGGCGGCGCCCGAGATGCCGTTCGTGTCCGTCACCGCCCCCGAGGCTGGGCGCAAACTGTTCGTGATCATGCGTTCGCCGGACGAGTCGCTGCTGGCGCAACTGCGCGAACTCGGCTGGGAGATCGCGGTCGCGAAGACGGCTGGTGCCGCGCAGAACATGACGTCCGGCGTGAGCGTCGCCGCCGGGCTCATCGATTTCACGGGCTTTACGTCGCGCGATTACCCCGCGCTGAAGACGTGCCTGAGCCAGCCGGCGATCGGCTGGATTTCCATCGCGCAGGCCGGCAACATGATTGGCACGGCCGTGCGCGAACTGATCCGCAGCTACTGTTTCGACTACGTGACGCTGCCGTTGCCGCATGAATGGATTTCGCACGTGCTCGGTCACGCGCGCGGGATGGCCGCGCTCGATCGCGTCGACGGGGCGGCGTATGCGGCGTCGATCGGCGAGCACGGGATGATCGGCAACTGCGAAGCGATGCAGCAGTTGTTCAGCACGATCCGCAAGGTCGCGAAGACCGACGCGAGCGTGTTCATCTCCGGCGAATCGGGTACCGGCAAGGAACTCACCGCGCTCGCGATCCACGAGCGTTCGGGGCGCGGCAAGGGGCCGTTCGTCGCGATCAACTGCGGCGCGATTCCACATCACCTGCTGCAGTCGGAACTGTTCGGCTTCGAGCGCGGCGCGTTCACCGGTGCGAACCAGCGGCGCGCGGGCCGGATCGAATCGGCGAACGGCGGCACGCTGTTTCTCGACGAAATCGGCGACATGCCGGTCGAAAGCCAGGCGAGCCTGCTGCGTTTCCTGCAGGAAGGGAAGATCGAGCGGCTCGGCGGCCAGGAGTCGATTCCGGTCGACGTACGGATCATCTCGGCGACGCACGTCGATCTCGACGGCGCGGTCGAAGCCGGGCGTTTTCGCGCGGACCTCTATCATCGGCTCTGCGTGCTGCGCATTCACGAGCCGCCGCTGCGCGCGCGCGGCAAGGACATCGACATCCTCGCGCATTACGTGCTGCAAAAGTACAAGGCCGACAGCGGCCGCAAGATCAGCGGTTTCACGTCGGCGGCGCTCGATGCGATGCGCCGCTATGAGTGGCCGGGCAACGTGCGCGAGCTGATCAACCGCGTGCGCCGCGCGATCGTGATGGCCGAGAGCCGGCTGCTGACGCCGCACGATCTCGGACTCGAGACACCGGGCGAAACGGAGCCGGTGACGCTCGAACAGGCGCGCTCGCTTGCCGAGCGCACCGCGATCGAAAACGCGCTGTTGCGCAACGATCACCGGATCAACAAGGCCGCCGCCGAGCTCGGCATTTCGCGCGTCACGCTTTACCGGATGATGATCGAGCACGGGCTCAACGATCACGACAACAACGGCGGGAAGGACGGCGCGCCGTCGGGCGACGAGGACCATCAACGGGTGGGCTGAACCGCGGCCGCGAAGCGTATGCGGCCGGCCTGCGCGCGGATGCCCGCGCCCATGTAAAGGACGTGAAACGTTTCGCGTCGGCGCACGCGTGAATCCGGGCGGCAAACACGGGCAGAAGTGTGGCGTGCGCGCCGGGAAAATTTTCCGCATCGTCCGCGTGCCTTGTCCTGCAAGGCGCTGCCGTTGCACGGCTGAAGCGGTCCGCTCACGCGATGTTTCAGTTTCGCAACCTCCCGGGCGTCCCGCCCGCTCCGGTCCCGCTACCGTCCGACGAAACCCTTGTGCCGACGGCCTCGCGCGAAGCTGGCCCGCTCCTTGCGGATAGGAGCGTGCGAAAGTCGACGACGTGGCGTCCGGCCGGTTCGGCAGTGAAGCATGCGAGGGCCGGCAAGGACGCAGTCCGCGGGGATGCGTGGCGGAGCGGGGCAACACGACCGCGTTCCGCTCGGCACGGACCGTCGTCGGCGGATCGTCGGAGCACCGGCGTCGTCCGGTTGCCGAACCAAGCAACAGACCGAAACGGGGTAGAAAAATGAACGATCGCCACACGCCGCGGCCGGCAGGCCGCGATCGCAGTGATTCGACGCATCGCCGGTCGACCGCGCGCCTTGCAGCCGGCCGGCATGCTTCGACAGGCCATCTCAGTGCGCCCGGTGCGAGGCGGATCCGGTTGATTCCCGGTCATCCGCGCCGGCTCGGTGCTTTCCCGCCAGCCAACACGATCCGCAAGGGCATGTGTACCCGGGCACCGGTTCCCCGGCGCCCGGTCTTCGCGTATTGAGGCGTCACCGACGGTTGCATGCGGCGCAATTCATTCGCAATCCGAATGATGTGGATTCGCGTGCTGCCGTGCTGCGGACGATGCAGCCGGCGCGCGGCCGCCCGGCGAGCAAGCGGCAACGCGATCCGGCCGCGCACGACGGGCATTGCGCCCTTACGCACGCGCAGCCGCTTCAGCTGCCGTAGATGTCGAAGTCGAAGTACTTCGACGCGAGCCGCTTGTACGTGCCGTCCTTGACCATGTCGTGGATCGCGCGATCGATCTTCGCCTTCAGGTCCGTGTCTTCCTTGCGCAGCCCGATGCCGGCGCCGACGCCGAGCACCTTCTCGTCGACGAGCTCGGGCCCGACGAACTGATAGCCCGCGCCGCGCGGCGATTTCAGGAACCCGATCTCGGCCTGCACTTCGTCCTGCAGCGCGGCGTCGAGGCGGCCGGACGTGAGATCCGCGTATACGCCGTCCTGGTTCTGGTACGACACGACGTTCGCGCCTTGCTTCGCCCAGTACGCCTTCGCATACGCTTCCTGGGTCGTGCCCTGTTCGACGCCGATCGACTTGCCCTTCAGCGATTCGGGCACAGGCAGCAGCGGCGAGCCCTTCTTCACGACGAGCCGCGTCGGCTGGTTGTAGATCTTCGTCGTGAAGCCGATCTGCTCCGCGCGCTGCGGCGTGATCGACATCGACGACAGCACCGCGTCGAACTTCTTCGCCTTCAGCGCGGGGATCATCCCGTCGAAGTCGTTCTCGAGCCATACGCACTTCGCTTTCAGCCGCGCGCAGATCTCGTTGCCGAGGTCGATGTCGAAGCCGACGAGCTTGCCGTCGGGCGCTTTCGATTCGAACGGCGCATAGCTGGCGTCGGTGCCGAAGCGCAGCGTGGTCCAGTCCTTCGCGACGGCGGGGCCTGCGGATACGGCGAGCAGGGCGATCGAAGCGGCGGCAATCAGTCTCTTCATGGTGCGTTCCTTGGCGTGGTCATTCCGGTTCTGGGCGACTCGGTTGGCGCGGACGGGCGCCGCGTTCCGGCGCTGTCCGTACGGCCATTAACGCAGAAAATAAAATCACAGTCCAGAATGGACAAAAAATATCGATTCATCGGATGCAATGACCGGACGGAGGGTGCCGACCCTTGCAAAAATACGAAAATGGACTAATCTTGTTAGTAAATTCGTTTCGAGACTAACGATCATGTCACAGCTCGCGTTCGATCCGCATTCCGCCCCGCGGCAGGCCTCGGTCGCACACATGTCGGCGGCCGGCCTGCGCGCGTTTTTCAACATCGCGCGCGACTGGGAGCTGACGATCGACGAGCAGATCGTGCTGCTCGGCTCGCCCGGCCGCTCGACGTTCTTCAAGTGGAAGGCCTCGCCCGAATCGGCACGCCTGTCGCGCGATACGCTCGAGCGGCTATCGCTGCTGCTCGGCATCTACAAGGCGTTGCAGATCCTGCTGCCGCAGCCGTCGGCCGCCGACACGTGGGTCAAGCGTCCCAACGATGCGGCGCCGTTCGGCGGCAAGCGCGCGCTCGACCGGATGCTGGCCGGCAACGTCGGCGACCTGGTCGCCGTGCGTCAATATCTCGACGCGATGCGGGGTGGCTGGGCGTGACGATGCCGACCGAGACGCAACACTGGCCCACGACCGTCGTCGACTGGGCACCTGCCTATCGTGTGATTCCTACCCGCTTTCCTGCCATCAACCTGTTCGACCGCGTTGCGTCCGCCGAAGATTTCGACGCGCTCTATGCGCTCGAATCGCTGACCAACGACCGCATTCGCCACGAAGTCGGCACGCTCGAACTCGTGCCTCCGGCCGAGCGCCGCTACGGCCAGGGCTGGGGACCGATCATGGCCGCGTTCACGCACCTGAATCCGCAGGGCAGCCGCTTTTCCGACGGCAGCTACGGCGTGTTCTACTGCGCGCGTTCGCGCGATACGGCGATCGCCGAAACGCGTTATCACAGCGGGCTGTTCCTGGCCGCGACGAAAGAGGCGCCGATGCGTCAGCAGATGCGGCTCTACACGGTGTTCGCGCAGGGCGACGTGGCCGACGTGCGCACGTGGCCGCAGCGCAGTCCCGGCCTGCTCGATCCGCTCGACTACAGCGCGGGCCAGGCGTTCGGCCGCGCGGTGCGTCATGCCGGCGGCGCGGGGATCGTCTATCCGTCGGTGCGCGACTCGCGCGGCGAATGTCTCGCGGCGTTTCGCACGACGTTGCTGCGCGACTGTCATCACGCGGCTTATCTCGAATACAACTGGAACGGCTCCGCGGTCGATGCCGTGTTCGAACTGAATCAGGTCGGGTAGGTGGCGTGTCCGCTGTCGGCGTCGACGGCCTCAGGGCAGCGGCAGGTCGCCTGCATGGCGTGCGCGTGCCTCGGCCTGCGTGAGCGACCACGTATCGCCGGTGCGCGGTTCGACGATCGTCAGGCATCCGGACGGTGCGAATGCTCCCGTATCGATGAACCATTGCGCGCCGATGCGTTGCGGTGCGCGTACGGGCGTATGGCCGGTGCAGGTCAGCGACAGTCCGGCTTGCCGGGCCGGATCGACGAGCCCCTGGACGAGATCGCGCCCCCAGATCAGCCGCTCGCGCACGTCGTGCGAATAGCTGCCCGTATCGAGCTCGGCGTCCGGGCCGAAGAACTCCGCATGCAGCACGTTGAAGCGCGCGGCGCCGTCGCCGATCACGCGCACGAGCGGCAGCGCGTCCACACGTGCCGCATGCGCGTGCAGCCGCTCGGGCGGCAGGTCGGCGCCCCAGTCGCCGCCGATCCCGCGCCACGCGTCGGGCGGCAGCTTGCCGCGCGACACGAGGCTCAGCACCTCTTCGTGATTGCCGCGCACGACGTGGCACCACGGGCGATCGAGCAGATCGAGCGCCGTTTCCGACGCGGGGCCGCGGTCGACGAGATCGCCAACCGAAAACAGCCGGTCGCGCGCCGGATCGAAGCGCACGTCGTGCAGCAGCGCGCGCAGCACATCCACGCAACCGTGCAGGTCGCCGACGACGAAGTCGCGGCCGGCCGTGTTCGCGGGATGGTGGCAGAGGGAAGGAGTCATCCCGATATCTTAGGCGCTCGTGCCCATCGCAACGTCATGCAGGAATGGCGATAATCGGGGCGGTACCCGCCGGCATGGCGTTGCGGGCAGTTTGCGCGCCGGCCGAACCCTTTCCATCCGCTTTCGGAATGACATGATGACGTTTTATCCGCAGGTATTGCGTAACCGGCCACGCATGGTCTCGGCCTTCGTCGCGGGCGTGCTGTGCGCGGTGTTGCTGCCGTTTCCGCTGCGTCCGGCGGCGCGCGCGCTGATCGGCTGGGATTGCGCGATCTGGCTGTATCTTGCATTGATGTGGGGACGCATGATCACCGCGCATCATCACAAGGTGCGCGAAATCGCGATCCGCGAGGACGAAAGCGCGACGACGGTGCTGACCGTCGTATGCGTGGCGACGGTCGCGAGCGTGGCCGCGATCGCGATCGAACTCGCCACCGCGAAGAGCGTCGGTTTCCGCATGGGGCTCGGTCATTACGCGATCACCGGCGCGACGCTGTTCGGCGCATGGTTCCTGATCCCGACGATCTTCACGCTGCACTACGCGCGGCTCTATTACGGCTCGCCGAGCAGCGATCGCGCGCTGCGCTTTCCGGACCGCAACCCCGAACCCGACTACTGGGATTTCCTGTATTTCGCGTTCACGCTCGCGGTCGCGTCGCAGACGGCCGACGTGTCGCTTGCCAACCGCTCCGCGCGCCGCTCGGTGCTCGCGCAGTCGATCTTGTCGTTCTACTTCAACATGGCCGTGCTCGGCCTGTCGATCAACGTCGCGGCGGGTTTGCTGAGCTGATGCGGCTTATTTGAGCAGGTCGTACGGGCCGCCGCGCTCGAGCGCGCGACGATAGGCCGGGCGCGCGTGGATCGTTTCGAGAAAGCGCGCGATCGCGGGATGCTTGCCGCCGTCGCCGCGCGCCATGGCGGCTTCGAGCGGGAAGCTCATTTGGATGTCGGCCGCGCTGAAGCCGTCGCCGACGAACCAGCCCGTGCGTTTCAGCGTGTCGTCGATATAGCCGAGGTGCAGCGCGATCTGCGGATCGACGAAGCTCGACTGCAGCGTCGCGGCGATCTTGCGTGCGATGGGCCGCGCGAAGAACGGCATCGGCGCGTGCGCGATCCGCAACGCGACCAGTTTCAGCAGCAATGGCGGCATCGCCGAACCTTCCGCATAGTGCAGCCAGTACGTGTAGTCGTGCCGCCCGGGCGTACCGGGCGGCGGCGCGAGACGCCCGTTCCCGTAGCGTTCGACCAGATACTCGATGATCGCGCCCGACTCCGCGTACGTGCGACCGTCGTCGGTGACGACCGGCGACTTGCCGAGCGGATGGATCGCGCGCAGCGCGGGCGGCGCGAGCATCGTCTTCGGATCGCGCTCGTAGCGCACGATCTCGTACGGCACATCGAGTTCTTCGAGCAGCCAGAGCACGCGCTGCGAACGCGAGTTGTTCAGGTGGTGGACGGTCAGCATGTCGAGGCCGGAAGAGGGGCGGGAACGACATCATACCGGTCGCGAACGACGGCGCGCACGCAGGGACGAACGTGCGATGTCTTCGCCGCGATTCAACGTGCATGCGTCGTGCCGCTCCACCGTTCGTTCGCTCGAGCGCCGCGCCGCACCGCGATCCACGCACCCCAGAACAGGCTCGAAAAAAAGCGCAGCGGCGCATCGAAGCCCGCGTCGTGCAGCAATGCGAAGACGGTCTCCTCGGCGGCCGGCGGGTCCGCGCCCTGCAGGATCTTCGCGAGTTGCGCGCGCACGGCGTCGGGCGTGGCGCCTTTCATGCGCCAGCGCTGCTGCCACGCGTCGAGCAGGCGAGGGTGGTCCGCATAGCGGCGGTAGTTGCCCGCGATCACCAGAGGTGCGCCGGGCTTCAGGCGCCGTGCGATCGCGTCCAGCAGCGCGGCCTTCGCATCGTCGCCGGGCACGTGGTGCAGCACGCCGATCAGCGTCGCGCCGTCGAAGGCCGGTGCGTCGGGCAGCGTATCGACACCGGCCTCGACGAATTGCGTGCGCGCGCCGAAACCGGCAGCGTCGACGTTCGCACGCGCGAGCGACAGCATCGGGGCGGACGGATCGACCGCCGTGAATTGCCAGCCCGGCTCGAGCGCGGCGGGCACGCAGATTTCCTGCCCGGTGCCGCCCGCGCCCACCACGAGGAGCCGCGCGTCGGCCGCAGCGATCGACGACGCCAGCATGCACGCGGCGAGTTCGTGACACGCGTCGTAGCCGGCAAGCGCGATGCGGGATTGTTCGGCGTATTCGTGCGCGCGTGCCGGATCGAATTTCGCGGCGCTGGCGGGGAGCGACATGACGGATTCCTCGGGTCGGGGCGCGGACGACACGTCCACGCATCGAACCGAGCGTAAGCGCGGGACGCCGACGCAACAAGGCGAGCGGCCATTCCGGTATGCGGACTACCCGTCTCGGCGCCTGTTGCGCGCAGGGGGCGGGGTCGATTCGCATTTAAAAATGGTGAGAACCGGTGCGTCACCCTTGCCAAACTGGCGCATACTTTTTCCTCTCCCCCTGCCTGGCCGTTGCATGCCGGGCTCCGATGCGCCGCGCTGCCTGCGCGGCCATGCCGCTCGGCATGCACGAGGAGCGCATGATGTCCGATTGTTCGCACGATCCGTATGCGCAGCACTTCATTCACTGCCTGTCGTCCGGCGCGCAGCCCTGCGGCGCGCTCTGCGCGGCGCCGCGCACGCATTTCCGCGTGTGGGCGCCGGGCAGCACGCAGGTCCAGCTCGAACTCGATACCGGCAACGGCCCGACGCTCGTGCCGATGGCGCCGGCCGGCCCGAACTGGTTCGAAGTCTTCGTCGAATGCGGTGCCGGTGCGCGTTACCGTTACCGGCTCGACGGCGCGGTGTCGATTCCCGACCCCGCGTCGCGCTCGCAACCCGATGGACTTAATGGCGCGAGCGAGGTCATCGATCCGCGCGCATTCACGTGGCGCAACACGTTCTGGCATGGGCGTCCGTGGGAAGACATCGCGCTTTACGCGATTCGTCCGCACGCGGTGGGCGGCTTCGACGGCGTGCGCCGCCGGCTGCCGGAGCTCGCGCGCCTGGGCGTGACCGCGCTCGAATTGCTCGCGTCGCCGCACGACAGCCTGCCGTTCGCGCCGCTCGCTGCCGAGGGCGGCCCCGACGCGCTGAAGGCGCTGATCGACGAAGCGCACGGCCATGGCCTCGGCGTGATCCTGGAGCTCGATTACGCGCGCTTCGGCAGCGGTACCGACGCGCTGCGTCACTATGCGACGCCGTTCTTCCATATGCGCGACGATCCGCTGCAGCCGCCGCCGCTCGCACTCGATCATCCGGAGGTGTGCGACTTCTTCTGCGACAACGCGCTGTACTGGATCGACGAATACCGCTGCGACGGGCTGCGGCTGCGCGAAGCCGACCGGATCGGCGTGTCGTGGCTGCGCGAGATTGCCGACCGCGTGCGCGCGGCCGTGCCGGCCGACCGGTTCATTCATCTCGTGCTCGGCAGCGAACGCCATCCGGTGCATCTCGCCGATACCCATTTCGATGCGCAGTGGAACGGGTGCGGCGAACGCGCGCTGCATCGGCTGACCGGCCGCGACGGGGCGGCCCACGAAGGCATTTCGATGCATCAATCGATCCACACGCTCGCGCGCGCACTGACCGCGACCGGTACTGCGTTTCAGCCGGCCACGTCGGCCGATGGCGCCTGCGCGAATGAAGGCTTGTCGCTGACGTCGCTGGTGCTGTCCGACGGCGCATGGCGCGAGAGCGACCACGGCAGGCATGGCGATCACGATCCCGATCCGGGGCTTGCGGCGCTCGCGCTGTCGCTGCTCACGCCGCAGATTCCGCTGATATTCGATGAAACCGCGCGCGACGCCGATCGTGCGCATTTCGTGCAATCGGCGCTCGCGGTGCGCGCGAAGCTGATCTCGCCTCGGTTGTCGGATTGCCGGCCGCAGGACGCGCATATGCTGACGGCCGGCGGCGACGGCGATGCCGACGCGTTGCTCGCATCGTGGCGGCTTGCCGATGAAGAGACGTTGACCATCGCGTTGAACCTGTCGCCGGACGCGGTGCCGTTCGATGCGCCGCGCGGGCAGGTCGTGTTCGAGACGCCGGCCCGCGCACGCGACCGCGTCGATGAAGGGGTGTTGCCGCCGTATTCGCTCGTCGCGTGGCTGACGGGCGACGTGAACCACTATGCGCTCACGCACGACGTGCGCCGGATCGACGACGGCGCATGGCGCGCAATGCGCCCGGACCTGAACGCGTGACGTGCGCAAGGTCGGGCGCTGGCGCGCCCGGCCGTCTCTACCAGAAGCTTCGAATGCCTGCGATGCCGTGTGCGCCATGCCGGCGCGCGTCGTCGAGATGCGCGCGCGTCATCCCGCCGAGCGCATAGACGGGCATCGTGGCCTGCGCGGCCAGTTCGGCGAACCGGGCCCAGCCGAGCGTCGGCGCGCCGGGGTGGCTGAGCGTCGGCAACACGGGCGACAGCGTGACGAAATCCGCGCCGACGCGCGCGGCCAGCGAGAGATCGCCGGCATCATGACAGGCGGCCGACACACGGCGCGCGGCCGGCAACGGCCGTGGTGCGGCGGCGCGCAGCGCGACGCCGTCGAGGTGCCATCCAGCGCCTTCCAGCCGCATCACGCCGGCTGCATCGATCGGGCCGTTGAGCATCAGTTGCGCGCCGGCCGCGTCGCAGCGCGCGAGCGCATCGGCGGCCAGCCGTGCAAACGCGGCCGAATCGAACGACTTCACGCGCAACTGCACGAGCGCCTCGCCGCGCGCGAGCACGTCCGACAAGCGATCGAGGAATGCGCGGCAATCGGCGGCCGACGAGGACGCCGGCTCGGGCGTGATCACGCAGCAGCGCGGCAGCATCGCGTTCATCGCGCGCGGTGCGCGGAAGCCATCATTCGTCGGCTTCCTTCGCGACCTTCGGATAGACGCGCACCAGCACGATGCGCGGCCCGTTCATCTTCTTCACGACGACGTCGAAGCGGTCGAACGACACGCGCTGCCCTTCGGTCGGCAGATCGTTCAGGGCCTGGATCACCAGGCCGCCGACCGATTCCGCACGCCCTTCGTCGATGTCGATGCCGAGCGCCTGCTCGAGCGACACGACGGGCAGGCTGCCCTTGCCCATCAGCGTGCCGTCGTCGAGGCGGCTCCAGTCGGCGTCGCCCTGGCGGAACTCGTCGTGAATCTGACCGACCAGCGCGCCGAGCAGGTTGTCGAGCGTCAGGAAGCCGATCGGCTTCGCGCCCTTGTTGCCGACCAGCGCGAAGTGCGGTGCACCCTTGCGGAAGCGGCGGAACAGTTCCAGCGCCGGCGTATCGGGCTTCACGTACTGCACCGGACGCACGTAGTCGGACAGATCCTCGAGCGCCGCGCCGGCGTGGCGCGCGAGCAGCAGGTCCTTGAGGTGGATCAGCCCGCTTACCTGCTCGCGCGACGCATCCTCGAACAGCGGATAGCGGCTGAAGCGGTGCCGCGCGACGATCTCCATGTTGTCGGGCAGCGGCAGGTCGCGCCGCAGGCCGATCATTTCATGGGCGGGCCGCATCAGGTCCGACACCGTCATCGACGAAAAATCGAGCGAATGCGCGAGCGTGTTCCACTCGTCGTTGGTGTACGTGCCGCGGGCCGGCTGCGCCGCGTTGCCGGCCGCGCTGCGGCGGCTGCGCAGGATCAGCTTCAGTTCGTCGGTCGAGTAGTGCGCGTCGCCGCCGTGGTCGGCCGACAGCCCCGCGAGCCGCAGCACCGCGTTGGCGCTGCTGTTGAGCACCCAGATCGCCGGATACATCGCCCAGTAGAACGCGTAGAGCGGTAGCGCGACCCACAGGCCGACCTTTTCCGACTGGCGGATCGCCATCGATTTCGGTGCCAGCTCGCCGACCACGATGTGCAGGAACGAGATCAGCGAGAATGCGAACACGAGCGAAATCAGGTGCACGATACGTTCGGACTGCACGCCGATCAGGTCGAGCAGCGGGCCGATCAGTTGCGCGAACGCCGGCTCGCCGACCCAGCCGAGGCCGAGCGAGGCGAGCGTGATGCCGAGCTGACACGCGGAAAGATACGCGTCCAGCCGGCCATGGACGAGGGCGAGGATGCGCCCGCGCAGGCCGTGCTTGCGGGCGAGTGTCTTGACGCGCGTTGCGCGCAGTTTGACGAGGCCGAATTCGGCTGCGACGAAAAACCCGTTCAGGGCCACCAGGAACAACGCGCCGATGAGCGCGAAGATCTGTAACAAAGAATCGCTCCAGTCATGACAGGCTCATCAGTATAGAGCCAGAAAGGAAAATGTAATGAATTGGGCGGCCGATTGCTTACACCGGCGCCTCGCCGGGGACGGAGAGCGTGAGGGTGACGGTTGCGCGGTCGGCGAACGGGTCGTGTGTGAACGTGCCGCCGTGCGCGAGCGCGACGCGCTGACACAGCGCGAGCGTCCACGAAACCTTTTTCGCGTCGCGCGTGCGCAGCATTTCGCGGCGCGCGAACGGTTCGAATACGTGTGGCAGCGCTGGATCGGCGAGCGCATCGGCATCGACGCCGCAGGTGACGCGTGCGACACATTGCGCGCCGTCGCGCGTGCAGGCGAACGTCACGCGCGAGCCGGCGGCGCTGGCCTCGACGGCGGTCGTCAGCATCGTCCACAGCGCCTGTGCGACGCGCAGGCGATCGGCCGACAGCGACGGCTCGCCGTCGGGCAGCGTCGCGTCGATGCTCACTTGCCGCGCGTCGGCGAGCGCGAAGCGCGCCAGCGCGAGCGTGTCGTCGAGCAGCGGGCGCAGCGCGAACGGCTGCGGCGCGATCGTGAGCGAGCGGGTTTCCGCGCGCGGCGCGTCGAGCACGTCGTCGATCAGCGCGACCTGCTGGTCGATCCCCGCGCGGATACCGGCAAGCGCGCGCTGCTGGTTCGGGTCGCTGCCGGCGAGCTGGCGCTCGAGCACGTATGCCCAGCTGTGCATGGCGTTCAGCGGGCTGCGCAGGTCGTGCGATGCGGTGGAAAGCGCCTGGTCGCGCAAGAACAGCGCCGCCTGGGCGGCATAGTGCGCTGCGCGTTCGCGCAGCAGGTCGGCGGCGGGATCGGCGGAAAGGGGCGTCACGGAGCAGGCCTGTCGGAAGCGGTTGGCATGGTGAACATACGAACCGCCATTATAGGGACAGCGGCGCGGATCACGCCGGCAGCGCGTCCTCGTCCTTCTTTCGTGCGTCGCCGTTCGGCAGCAACTGGCAGGCGAGCAGGCCGGCCAGCATCAGCGCACAGCCGACCAGCGCACGCAGCGTCAGCGTCTCGCCGAGCGCGGCCCAGCCCGCGACGGCCGCGAACACGCCTTCCATGCTGAAGATCACGGCCGCGTGCGCAGGCGCCGCGTCGCGCTGCGCGACGACCTGCAGCGTATAGCCGACGCCCACCGACAGCAGCCCGCCGTACAGCAGCGTCGGCAGTGCGTCGTGCAGCATCGCGACGCTGACCGGCTCGACGACGAGGCCGACCGTGAGGCACAGCACGCCACACGCGACGAACTGCAGGAACGCGAGCACGAGCGGGTCGTGACGCCGCGCGAAATGGCCGACGGCCATCACGTGTGCGGCGATGATGACCGCGCCCCCGAGCTGGAACCAGTCGCCGTAGAGCACCGAGAAATGTTCGTCGATGCTGAGGAAATACAGGCCGATCGCCGCGAGCAGCGCGCCGAACCATGTGCCGGCGCCGATCCGGTGACGGACGAACACGCCCATCAGCGGCACGATCACGACATACAGCGAGCTGATGAAGCCTGCATTCGCAACGCGCGTGTATTGCAGGCCGAACTGCTGCAGCGAGATCGCCACGGCGAGCAGCCCGCCGAGCGAGAGGCCCGGCAGCAGCAACGCCGGCGCGCGGCGAATTGCCGCGAACTGCGCGCGCGACGCGGCGTTGAGTGTCAGCAGCGGGATCAGCACCAGTGCGCCGAGCAGGAAGCGCAGCCCCGTAAACAGGAACGGGCCGATCACGTCGAGGCTCAGTCGTTGCGCGACGAAAGCCGAACCCCAGATCGCGGCGGCGACGAGCATCAGCAGGTTGGCGCGGAGGTGCTTGCGGGATTCGGGCTTCATTGGAATTCTTCAGGGGATTGCGGGCGGCGAAACCCTCAAGTTTACGCCGAGATTGCAAGGCTGTCGGAAAACCTTCGCAGCGCGGCCGCCGCGCGCGCGTCGCGTACCCGCGAATACAGCACGACCTGCGAATGCGGCAGCGGCGGCAAGCCGAATTTCGCGCCGACATCGACCAGCGTGCGCGGTGCGACGCGCCGGGCCAGCGGACAGACCGCGAGCCCGGCCGCGGCGGCGGCCGTGACCGCCGCGATGCCGCCGCCCGTGAAGCGCTCGCGCCACAGCCACCCTGCGTGGTCGAGCGCGCGCAGCGCGGCGGCACGCACGCCGCACGGGCCGGCCAGCACCGCGAGCGGCAGCGGCTCGCCCGCGCGCGGCGCCCAGTCGGGCGCGGCGAGCCATGCGAGCGGCTCGGTAAACAGCAGCGTGCCGTCGTCGCGCGGCGGATCCTCGCCTGGTTCGTGCCGTACGATCACCGCGTCGAGCCGCCGCTCGTCGTACTGCACGAGCAGGTTCGACGACGTTCCCAGATGCATTTCGAGCGATAGCCCCGGATCCTGCCGGTGCAGGCTGGTCAGCACGGCCGGCAGATCGGGCACCGCGACGTGTTCGCTGACGCCGAGCGACAGGCGATGCGTGCCGCTGGAAATCGTGCCGAGCGCGTGATCGTGCGCGTCGAGCAGCGCTCGCGCGGCCGGCAGGAAGTTCTCGCCGTCGGCCGCGAGCTTGACGACGCGCGGCGTGCGTGCGAGCAGCGGCTTGCCGAGGTGCGTTTCCAGCCGCTTCAGTTTCAGGCTGACGGCCGACTGGGTGGTGCCGAGCGCATCGGCGGCGCGCGTGAAGCTGGCGAGATCGGCGACCAGCACGAACGCGCGAACCGCATCGAGGTCGAGGACTTTCATTTCAGATGTAAATGAATGAAATATTGATCGATGACTGTTCATTATAGTCAGGCGTGCCTAACCTGACGTGCCGTTCTCGTTTTTTCAACGTCATCGAAAGGAGCAGGACCATGCCATTCACCCGTATCGCAGTGCGCGAAGGCAAACCGGCCGCCTACCGCGCGGCGCTCGTCGACGGCGTGCATCGCGCGCTGATGCACGCGTTCAACGTGCCCGAGGACGACATCTTCATGGTCGTGTCCGAGCATTCGGCCGAGAACTTCGTATTCGGCCGCCATTACCTCGACATCGAACGCAGCGACGATCTCGTGATGATCCAGATCACCGCGAACAACACGCGCACGCTCGAGCAGAAACAGGCGCTGTACCGGACGATCGCGGAAAACCTCGCGCGGCAGCCCGGCGTGCGGCAGCAGGACGTCTTCATCAGCCTCGTCGAGGTGCTGAAGGAGGGCTGGTCGTTCGGCAACGGGCTCGCGCAATACGTCGTTTGATGCGCGACAGGGCGACAGGGGCCGGATCGTCGCCCGCGCGCTTTTGCGCCGTGTACTATGGAAGCTGCTTCACGGTCGACGTCGGCACCGGGCATGCGCCGGCGATTCTTCATGTGCAGGAGCCTCCATGTCGCGTGTGCTGGAAATCGTGTTGTGCCTGTCGCTGGAAGGTTGGCCGGTCAAGGCGGGGAGCCGGGCTCGAGGCGCGCAGCGCGACTTCGGTGCCGAACTCGTCCGCGCGTGGCGGATCTGCCCGCAGGTGCGCATGCGCCGCGGCCAGGAGCGCGTGACGATCGAGCCGTGCCAGATCGAGGAGGCCGAGCCGAATCCCGGCGAGAGCTGGTGGACGTGGGTCGAGTCGAATGCGCAGGGGCGCCGGGTCGTCGCGTCCCGCACGAAGGCATTTGCGCCGGGGGTCGTGGAGCGCGAGCTGTTCGACGCCGAGCATGCGGGCATCGTCGTCGCGATGCCGGAGCCGGCGACGCAGGCAGATACCGAATCGGCAGAAGCAACGGGCGAGCGCGATCGCGCGAGCAACGGTGCGGTGGACGAAGCGGCGGTCGCCGCGTCGTCCGGGCCGCTGCCGTTGCAACTCGTGAGCGAGCGGCGGCGCGGGCGATGGGCGGACGACAGCGGCGTGGTGGTCGAGATGACGCTCGACGACATCGCGCTGCATGGCGGCGTCGAGCCGCCGCGCCGTCACGTCGAACTGCGTCTCGCGGCGCCCGACTGGGAAACGCCGCCCGCGCGTGCAGCCGCATTGCATGCGCTGTTCGCCGCCGCGCGCGAACTGAGCGGCGCGTGGCCCGCGTTCGTGCAACTGACCAGCGTCATCGATCGCGCGTGCGCGGGCGAATCCGCCGTCGCCGAGCCGGTCAAGGCACAACTCGTCGACCTGACCGGTATCCGCTCGCAGCGCGGCGCGCTGTTTGCGCTGTCCGGCGACATTGCCGCGCAATGGCTCGGCAACGAAGGCGGCGTACTCGATCGCGACGATCCCGAATTCGTGCACCAGATGCGCGTCGCGCTGCGCCGGTTGCGCACGCTGATGCGCTTCTTTCCGCGTTTCGCGGACGAGCAATGGCAGGACACGTTCGGCGTCGACCTGCGCTGGATCGCCGCGCTGCTCGGCACGGTGCGCGACTGGGACGTGTTCTCGACCGAGAGCCTGCCTGCGCTGATCGCGGCCGACGGCGGCAACGCCGACTGGAACGGCACGCTCGACGCCGCACGTGCGCAGGCGACGACCGCGCGTGTCGAATTGCGGCAGGCCCTGCATTCCGCGCGCTATGCGAGACTGACGCTCGGCTGGCTCGAATGGCTGAGTACGCTCGCGCTGCCGTCCGTCGAAGGGGACGATGCCCTGTCGCTGCGGCGTCACGCGACCAAGCGCGTGCGCCGGTTGTTCGGCCATCTGTATGCATCGCCGTCGCTCACGTCGCTCGATACGGCCGCGCGGCACCAGGTGCGGATCGATGCGAAGCGGCTGCGCTATGCGCTCGAATTCTTCGCGTCGCTGGCGTCGCGCCGCACCCGCAACGAGACGGTCAAGACCCTCGCGCGCGTGCAGAGCGTGCTGGGCGAGGCGAACGACACAATCGTCGCGCTGCATCATCTCGAACAACTGGCGGCGCCCGCGTACCAACTCGGTTTCGTGCGCGGCTACGGGGCCGCACTCGAGCAACGCGCGGCGCGCGACGCTGAAGTGCTGCTCGCGAGCCTGCGTCCGCCGAGGCTCGACGGGAAGTCGGGTTGAGCGGAGCGTGCTCACTATAATGACCACCCGTTTCCTTCGACCAGACCGATGACCGACGCGTCGCCTCCTGCCTCTTCTGTTGAACCGCTCGAACTGGGCGGCGAACTGTGGTTGCGCGCGGGCGAGCAGACGCTCGGCGGCGCCACCCGCATCGCGCTGCTCGCGGCGGTTGGCGACACCGGTTCGATCACGCGCGCGGCAAAGGCCGTCGGCCTCAGCTACAAGGCGGCATGGGATGCGATCGATACGATGAATAATCTCGCCGGCGAACCGCTCGTGATGCGTTCGACGGGCGGCAAGGGCGGCGGCGGCACGACGCTGACGCCGCGCGCGACGTCGCTGATCGCCGCGTTCCGCGCGATCGAGCGCGAGCATCGCCGCTTCATCGAGGCCGCCAGCGCGGCCGTGGCCGGTTTCGACGTCGACTGGGCGCTGATCGGCCGGATCGGGATGAAGACGAGCGCGCGCAACCAGTTGTTCGGCAAGGTCGAGTCGATCGTGCGCGGCACGGTCAATGACGAAGTGACGCTCGTGCTGCCCGGCGGGCAGGCGATCGTCGTGGTGCTCACGCACGAAAGCGCCGACGTGCTCGGCTTGCAGCCCGGTGCGGATGCGTGCGCGCTCGTGAAGGCGTCGTGGATCGTGCTGGCCGTCGACGATGACGGCGATGCAGATGCCGAAGCAGCATTGAAGGTGTCGGCGCGCAACCAGTTGCGCGGCATGGTCGAAGACGTTGCAGCCGGTGCGGTGAACAGCGAGGTGACGCTTGCGCTCGATGGCGGCGGGACGCTCACGGCCGTCGTCACGAACGGCAGCGTCGATGCGCTGCGGCTCGACGCGGGCCGGCGCGCGATCGCGCTGTTCAAGGCATCGAGCGTGATTCTGGCGGTGACGGGCTGACAACACGCGGCGGTGGCGCGGGCCTTTGCCGTCGGCGCGTACGGACCGAGGCGAAACCGGCACCGCCCAGGGGGCGAGGCGCCGGCTTCGGTCCCGTTTCGACTTATGCCGCCAGTGCGGCTTCTCTCAGGCTCCAACGTGGCTGCCAGAGCCACTGCCTTCGCGCGCTCAGGTTACGCGCGTCGGCCACTCGGCGTGCGGTGTCGTCGCCTGCACGCGCCCTTCGCTCAATTGCACGACCTGATCGCCGAACGCGGCGACGTCGTCGGGGTCGTGCGAGATGAGTACCATCGGGATGTCGAGCCGTGCCTGCAGTTCCGCGAGCTCATGACGCATGCGCTGGCGCATCGCGCCGTCGAGTGCCGCGAACGGCTCGTCGAGCAGCAGGATGCGCGGTTGCGCGACCAGCGCGCGCGCAAGCGCGACGCGCTGCTTCTGTCCGCCCGACAACTGCGACGGAAATTGCCCCGCAAGCTTGTCGAGTTCGAACGCGTGCAGCCAGTACGCGACTTCGGGCGGCACTGTCTTCGCGCGCGGATTGCGCAGGCCCGGCGTGAGCCCGAATGCGATGTTCTGGCGCACGTTCAGGTGCGGAAACAGCGCGTAGTCCTGGAACAGGTATGCGACGCGGCGTGCGCGCGTCGGCACGTCGATGCCGCGTGCGGCATCGAACAGCGGTTCGCCGCTCAGCGTGATCGTGCCTTCGTCGGGCGACAGCAGGCCGGCGATTGCCTGCAGCGTCATGCTCTTGCCCGCGCCGGACGGCCCGAACAGCACGACGCGCTGCGTGGTGGCGGTAAACGACACGTCGAGCGTGAAGCGGCGCTCGGCGTTCGCGTAGGTCTTGCGGATATCGACGGAGACGCTCACGCGGGCCTCCGTCGTGCAGCGCGGCGCGTGGCGGAAAGGCGGATCGTCATGCGGCGCGCAGCCGGACGACGCGGATGTGACGCGCGCGTCATGTCAACTGGTTCCGGCCGGCCCGCGACGGCACAAGCCAGCCGGTCGCGAGCAACACGAGCACGCAGGTGATCGACGTCACGAGCACGAGGAAGTTGGCCGTGTTGTCGTCGCCGGCCTGCACGGCGGCATAGATCGCGACCGACAGCGTCTGCGTGCGGCCGGGCAGGTTGCCGGCGATCATCAGCGTCGCGCCGAATTCGCCGAGCGCGCGCGCGAACGCGAGCAGCGCACCGGCGAGGATGCCGCGCGTGGCGAGCGGCAGCGTCACGCGGAAGAACACCGCGGCTTCGCCGAGCCCGAGCGTGCGCGCCGCGCGCTCGAGATGCGGATCGACGCTCTCGAACGCGGTGCGCGCCGACTTCAGGACCAGCGGGAACGCGACGACCATCGATGCGACCACCGCGCCCTGCCACGTGAAGACGAGCTCGATGCCGAGCTTGTCGAGCCATGCGCCGAACACGCCGCGCCTGCCGAGCAGCACGAGCAGGTAGTAGCCGAGCACCGTCGGCGGCAGCACGAGCGGCAGCGTCAGCAGCGAATCGACGACGTCGCGCATCGGCGAGCGCCAGCGTGCGAGTACGAAGGCGGCCGCGACGCCGAGCACGATGTCGAGCGCGGTCGCCCAGCCGGCGACCTTCAGCGACAACAGCAGCGGTACCCAGGCGTCCTGCATCACGCTACGCTCACTTGCCCGCGGGCTTGAAGCCGAACGTCGACAGCACGGCCTGGCCCTGCGGCGACGCGACGAAGTCGATGAACGACTGCGCCTGCGCGGCATGGCGGCTGTCCTTGACCACCGCGATCGGATAGGTGATGGCTGTTTGCGTCGGCACGGTCAGTGCGACTTTCACGCGGCCCGGCATGATCGCCGCGTCGGTGCCGAACACGAAGCCCGCGTCGACTTCGCCGCGCGCGACGTAATCGAGGCTCTGGCGCACGTTCGCCGCCAGCACGCCCTTCGCGCTGATCGCGTCCCACACGCCGGCCGCGCGCAGCGCGCCTTCGGTGTAGCGGCCGACCGGCACCGACGCCGGGTCGCCGTACGCGACACGCTTCACGCCCGGCGCCGTCAGGTCGTTCAGCGACGTCGGTGCTGCCGCGTGGCTGTCAGCCGGCACGATCAGCACGAGCGAGTTCGCGGCGAAATCGCGGCGCGTGCCGGGCACGATGACGTTTTCGCTGACCGCGCGATCCATCGCCTTCTGGTCGGCGGACGCGAACACGTCGGCCGGTGCGCCTTTGGCGATCTGCTGCATCAGCACGTCCGACGCGCCGAAGTTGAACAGCACCTTGGTGTCCGGATGCTGCTTCTGGTATGCATCGCCGACGGCCTTGAACGCGTTCGTCAGGCTCGCGGCTGCCGAAACGACCAGTTCGTCGGCAGCGGAAGCCGGTGCGCTGAACGCGATCCCGGCGGCAAGCGTGGCGATTGGCAGAAAGCGGAGCAGAGTGCGGCGAAGCGGGCGAACGGTTGAGCGCATGGTCTGATCGTTTGAATGGTGGAAAACCGTAATCGTAATATAGGGCAGGTTATAACGCTCGACATACCGCTCATGTGACGGTGCACATGAAATTGTCAGACGTGAGAGCGGGCGGGAATGACGCTCGCGTGGCCCGTTACGCGTGCAGCAATGCCGCCGACGATTCGCTGCGCTGCAGCGACGACGGCTGCGACGCCGGCCGGTAGTTCGGATTGGCTTTCCAGCGTGCGCGAACGAACGGGCGCTTGTGCCCCGACAATTCCAGCGCGACCTTCGTGACCCAGCGGTGCGACGGGACCGTGATGCCGTGCAGTGCGACCGTGACGAGGGCGAGGCTGGCGACCACGGCCGGCACCGACCAGCGGTGCGGCACGGCGCGCCACGAACCGGCGATGAACGCGAGCGCGGCGATCGCGCCGACGATGCAGCCGGTGATCGATTCGGACGGCGAATGGGCATCCAGCGCGACGCGCGATACGCCGACCGCGATGCCGGCCGCGAGCCCGAGCGCGATGCCGGCGATCCGGATCGGCGCGCGCGTGCGGATCAGCGCGAGGAAGATCGCGACGGGATACACCGACGTCGACAGCATCGCGTGGCCGCTGAAGCCTGTGAAGTCCCATGAGCGGATGCCGATGCCCCAGCCGAGGAACGCGATCTTCGTGAGCGCGACGATCGCGATCGCGGCCGCGAGCACCCCCAGCCATGCGGCCGAACGCTGCCACGAATAGCCGAGCGCCAGCCAGACGGCGATCGTGACCGCGAGCGGCAACGTCAGGCCGGCGCCGCCGAATGCGGTGATCATGATCCACAGGTGAGACGACAGGTCGAACATCGGGAAGGGGACAGGCAGAGGCGGGACGAATGCTTAAATCAACGCGCGAGCCGGAAAGAACGACTACAACGGATACAAGCGGCCAAACCCGAGTATAGCGCCGCGTGTGCTCGAGGCCCGTTTTTCGCGGCGCGGGGAACTATCCCCATGCAGGAAAAATCCCAGAAACAGTGTTATGGTGCATTGCACAAACGTGAACGATGCCCCCTGTGTGGTGTCCCCCATTTTCCCTGACTGCGAGCCCGATCGATGACCAAAAGTCTGACGAAGGTATGGCTGGGCGGCGTGAAACGCATGCTGTCTCCGGCTGCCAAACGTGCGGCGCGCGATGCCCAGCGGATCACGCGAGATACGCTCGAGGCCGCAGCGTCGTCCGCTGCTGCTGATCTGTCCCCGCCGCGAGAATCGCGCGTGCGACCCCGCGCGGCTGCGTGGGCGGCCGGCGAATGGACGCGCGGCGAGCATCCGATGGCGCCGGCGCTCGGGCGCCTGGTCCAGCAACTTGCATATGGCCTCTATGTGCCACCAGGCCGTCGACGTGGCGCGATGCCGCTCGTTGTGATGCTGCACGGCTGCCAGCAATCGGCCGACGAGTTTGCGCAGGGTACCCGGATGAACCTGCTGGCCGATAAGCACGGTTTCGCGGTGCTGTACCCGGAGCAATCGCTGCGTGCGCATGCGCACGGCTGCTGGCACTGGTACGAAGACACCGACCGCGCGGGCCGCGGCGAAGCGGATGCGGTCGCATCGCTCGTCGACGCGCTCGTCGACGAGCACGGTTTCGATGCGTCGCGCGTGTACGTCGCGGGTCTGTCGGCCGGCGCGGGCCTCGCGTCGCTGCTCGCGCTGCACCATCCCGACCGCTTCGCGGCGGTCGCGCTGCATTCGGGCCCGGCGCTCGGCGAGGCGAATTCCGGGATCAGCGCGATGGACGTGATGCGGCGCGGTCTGCGGCAGAACCCGGCCGTGGCCGTCGATGCGCTGGTCGACCCCGGTTCGCATCCGGGCATGCCCGCGCTGATCGTGCAGGGCGACGGCGACCATGTCGTCGCGCCGAAGAACGCCGATCAGTTGACCGTCCAGTTCATGCGCCTGAACGGGCTCGCGGACAGCCGCGGCGCGCTGCGCGGCGGCGACCGCGCGGAGACGCGCGAGGCGGGCGCGCAGATCACCGACGTGCGTCGCGACGGCGAACCGGTTGTGCGGCTTTGCCACGTGAAAGGGCTCGATCATGCGTGGGCGGGCGGGGACGAAGCCGTGCCGTTTCACGCGGCCGTCGGCCCCGATGCGAGCGCCATGATCTGGTCCTTTTTCGAACAGAATCGTCGAACTGTGGCGACCGAGCGACGCACCGTCTGATCGACGCTAGCCAAGATTTAGGGTTTTCCCTATAATTCGGGAAAACCCTAGTCGAAGAACCTTTGGATTGCGAGATCGAACATGTACCTGCTGAGCCACCTCTTCCTGATGCTGACCAAAAACGCCGAGAAGGCCTCGAAAGAGCGCGCCGAAGCGTACCTGTCCGAAGCGACCGACATCTACGATCTCGAATTCCGTATGCGCAAGATCGATCGCGAAGCGGCGATGAGCCGTCCGTTCTCGTTCGGCTCGCGTTAAGCAGCGCAGCTCGGGCCGGCTCGTCAGTCGGTCCTGCGAATCACGCAAAAGGGCGTGTGCGGCACAAGCCGCACACGCCCTTTTTGCATTTGACGTCGCGCGTCGCGTCAGACGACCGTCAGTCGCACCGGCACGTTGTTGCGCGTGGCGTTCGAGTACGGGCACACGTGGTGCGCCTTGTCGACCAGCGCCTGCGCGTCGGCCTTGTCGAGACCGGGCAGCGACACGCGCAGCTCGATGTCCAGCCCGAAGCCGCCTGCATCGTTCGGGCCGATGCCCACTTCTGCCGTGACCTGCGTGTCGGCCGGCAGCGTCTGCTTGTTCTGGCCGGCGACGAATTTCATCGCGCTCAGGAAACAGGCCGAGTAGCCTGCGGCAAAGAGCTGCTCCGGATTCGTGCCTTCGGCGCCCGTGCCGCCGAGCTCGCGCGGCGCGGCCAGCTTTACTTCCAGCTTGTTGTCGGCGGACACCGCGCGGCCGTCGCGGCCGCCCGTGCTTGTGGCGCTCGTCTTGTACAGAATGTTCATCGTGCAGCTCCTGTCGAAAGAAAGGGAGGAAAGCGGCCCGGTCGGACGGGGTGTCGCCGGCCACGAAGAAAATATAGAACACAAATGATTTGTGTGCAAATGAAATTTCAAAGAAAAGGCCCGGCGGTGCCGGGCCCGCTGGCGGAGCGGTGCGTCAGCTTTCGTTGGCGTCCGACAGCGCGCTGCGCAGTTGCTGGAGATCCGCGCGCAGCCGCACCAGGAACTCGGGTGTTTGCTGCATCGCGCAAAAGAGATCGGCGGGTACCGAGCGTGCCTTGTCCTTCAGCGCGCGTCCCTCTGCTGTCACGCGCACGTTCACGACGCGCTCGTCGGTCGCGCTGCGCACGCGCTCGACATAGCCGAGTGCCTCGAGCCGTTTCAGCAGCGGCGTGACGGTGGCCGGGTCGAGGTCGAGCCGGCCGGCGATGTCCTTCACCGCGATGTCGTCGCGTTCCCACAGCACGAGCATTGCCAGATATTGGGGATAGGTCAGTGACAGCTTGTCGAGCAACGGCTTGTACGCCTTCGTCATCGCATGCGAAGTGGCGTACAGCGCGAAGCAGAGTTGCTCGTCGAGCGTCTGGGGCAACTGGGGCAGACGGTCCATGATTCAGGCGGCGCGGCGGACGCGCTAACGATTTGCACGCAAATTATTTTGCGCGCAAATGATTGGGTTGAACAGGGGAGCTGGGCAAGCGGCGGCGGGCTGGACGGGCCGGCGGCGATGTCCGGCCCTGGCGGGGGGAGGCGGCCGGCGATGCGCGCCGGCCGATCCGGGTTCAGCGGCCCGACGCGGGCGTCGGGGCGCCCGGTTCCTGCACGCCGAAGCAGCCGCGATAGGTCGCGTAGAACGAGCAGTACATCATCGTGACGATGATGATCGTCACCGGCATCATGATCGTCAGCCCGTAGGCGCCGGCGCCGAGCGCCTGCAGCAGCAGCGACAGGCCGAACGACGTGCCGAGCGCCACGCCGAACCACAGCAGGCCGTACACGACGAACGCGCCGCGATTGCGCCAGCAGCTGACGATGCTGAAGAACAGCGCCTTGGCGGGTGGAATGTCATGCCACGCGGTGAGCACGGGAGCGAACCAGAACAGCATCGCGACCGGCGCGTAGAGCAGCGTCGCGAGGAGCAGGGCGCCGAGCGTGCCTTGCGCGGCGAGCGCTTCCGGCGTGGTGCTCGTGTCGCCCGTCGTGCCCAGCATCATGTGGAGCAGTGCGCCGCCGTCCACGATCGACGAAGCGGCGAACACCAGCACCATCAGCGCGACATAGACGACGCCGAGCACGAGCAGCCGTTGCGTCGTGGCCGGGCCGTACGAGCGGAAGCCGTCGATGAGGATCGTCGGCATCACCGGTTTGCCGGCCACCGTGTCGCGGCACGCGGCCATGAAGCCGACCGCGATGCCGGGGATGAACAGCAGCGGCAGCGCCGCGCCGACCACCGGCACCATCGACACCAGCGTGATCGCCAGCAGGTACGTGAAAAACAGCGTGATGAACGCGAGCGGGTTCCGGCGGAACAGCCAGATGCCTTGACGGAACCAGACATAGCCCGCTTTCGCGGGCACTTCGATCAGTTGCATGCGGTGTGGATCTCGGGAAGCGCGGGCGTATGGGCAATACGCTCACGCAGGATGCGTTCGAAATGGCCGGGGTCGTGCGGTTTGAGCATTTCGGCCGCGCGCGGCAGGTAGAAGTCGTACAGGCGCGATACCCAGAAGCGGTACGCGCCGGCGCGCAGCATGTCGCTCCAGTGGCGGCGTTCCTCGGCCGTGAACGGGCGCACCGTCTGGTACGCGCGCAGCAGTGCGTCCGCGCGCGCGACGTCGAGCACGCCGGTCGCGAGGTCGACGCACCAGTCGTTGACGGTGACCGCGACGTCGAACAGCCATTTGTCGCAGCCGGCGAAATAGAAGTCGAAGAACCCGCCGAGCCGGACGTCATGGCCGGTATCGGGCGCCGCGTGCGCAAACAGCACGTTGTCGCGGAACAGGTCGCAGTGGCACGGGCCGCTCGGCAGCGCCGCGTAGTCGTCCGACGCGAAGAAGGTGGCCTGGTGCGCCAGTTCGCCCTCGAGCAGTGTGCGCTGCGCGTCCGAGATGAACGGGACGATTGCCGGCACGTTCTCCTGCCACCACGGCAGGCTGCGCAGGTTCGGCTGGTAGCGCGGGTAGTCGCGCCCTGCCAGGTGCAGGCGGGCGAGCATCTGCCCGACCTCGATGCAGTGTTCGACCCCCGGTGCGAGCTCGGCGGCCCCGTCGAGCTTCGTGACGATCGCCGCCGGCTTGCCGTGCAGCTCGCCGAACAGCGCGCCGTCGTCGCGCGGGATCGGATCCGGCACCGGCACGCCGTGGCCGGCCAGATGGCGCATCAGGTCCAGGTAGAACGGAAGTTGCTCCGCCGTCAGCTTTTCGAAGATCGTGAGGACGTATTCGCCGCGCGTCGTCGTCAGGAAGAAATTGCTGTTTTCGATGCCGGACGGAATGCCGCGGAACGCCAGCACGTCGCCCAGTTCATAGTGGCGCATCCATTGCGCGAGATCGGAGTCGGAAACAGCGGTGAAAACGGCCATGCGGGATGCGTCTGGTCAGTTGTCGGCCCGCGCGGGGCGTGCAGCGCGACAGGAGGTGAAGGGGGAACTGGCGTGCCGCGTCGGGATCGATGCGGCGCGGCAGGAAATCAGTAGCGCAGGTTGACCGACGGCAGGCGCGTGATCGGGACGCCCGCGTCGTGCGGCTTCGGCGACGTGTCGAGCGTCGAGCTCATCTGGTAGCGCGTGCCGAAGTTCGACTTCACGTCGATCTCGACCGGCTTGCCGCGATCGCGATACTCGGTGACCTCGGTGCCGTTCTTGCTTTTTTCATGGAAGCTCGGCGTGCGGCGGATGTCGGCGAAGTCTACTTTCGACGTGACTTCGGCGCCCGGCCGGTTGATCTTGCGGAGATCGGGCAGGCCGGCGGCTTCGTTGGCCTCGGCCTGGGCCTGCGCGTCGGCGGCCGGCGTGCTGCCGGCGGCGTAGGCGGCGCCGGCAGTGGCAAACACGCCAGCGAACGCGGCGGCAGCGGCGACGAGAATGAGCGGCTTCATGATGAGTCTCCAGTGAACCTTCCGATTTTAGCAAATACTGCGCGTCGCCCGGCCTTCACGTGCAGGCGGCCTGCAAGCGGGCGGCCATGATCGTGACCGGGTTCCGTGGTAATGTCGTCGGATCAGACGAGGTGATGAAAATGAAGAACGATTTGAGCCGCCGGCACCGGGTGCTGACGCCCGAGAGCCCGCCCGTCGAAGCATTCGACGACCCGATCGCCGCCGTCGCGCGGCTGTCGGCGATCTACGACACGAATACCGGTTTCCTGCGCGATGCATTCGCGCGCTATCGCCGCCACGAACCGATCACCGAGCACGTGCGTGCGTGCTATCCGTTTGTACGGATCCGCACCGAAGTCAACACGCATGTCGATTCGCGCCGCTCGTACGGTTTCGTCGCGGGCCCGGGCGTGTTCGAGACCACCGTCACGCGTCCCGATCTCTTCGCGAACTACTATCGCGAGCAACTGCGTCTGCTGTCGAAGAACCACCATGTGAAGATCGAGGTCGGCGTGTCGTCGCAGCCGATTCCAATTCACTTCGCGTTCCCCGAAGGGATCCACCTCGAAGGCGAACTCGACCGCGACCGCCTGCTCGCGATGCGCGACATCTTCGATACGCCCGATCTGTCGTATCTCGACGACCGCATCGTCAACGGCACGTTCGAGCCCGAGCATGGCGAGCCGCATCCGCTCGCGCTGTTTACCGCCGCACGCGTCGACTTTTCGCTGCACCGGCTGCGTCACTACACGGCGACGTCGCCCACGCACTTCCAGAACTACGTGCTCTATACGAACTATCAGTTCTACATCGACGAGTTCGTGAAGCTGGGCCGCACGCTGATGACCGAAAGCAGCGATCCGGAGGTGCGTGCGTACCGCAGCGAGTACAGCGCGTTCGTCGAGCCGGGCGACGTCATCACGTACAACGCGAATCTCGGCAGCGAGGCGGCCGAAGGCGCCGCACCGCCGCGGTTGCCGCAGATGCCCGCGTATCACCTGAAGCGCGCGGACGGCAGCGGGATCACGATGGTCAACATCGGCGTCGGCCCGTCGAATGCGAAGACGATCACCGACCACATCGCGGTGCTGCGTCCGCATGCATGGGTGATGCTCGGTCACTGCGCGGGCCTGCGCAACACGCAGCGTCTCGGCGACTACGTGCTCGCACACGGTTACGTGCGCGAGGATCACGTGCTCGACGCCGACCTGCCGCTGTGGGTGCCTATCCCGGCGCTCGCCGAAGTGCAACTCGCACTCGAGCGCGGCGTGGCCGAAGTCACGCAGCTCGAAGGCGTCGAACTGAAGCGCGTGATGCGCACGGGGACGGTCGCGAGTGTCGACAATCGCAACTGGGAGTTGCGCGATCACCGCGAGCCCGTGCAGCGACTGTCGCAGAGCCGGGCGATCGCGCTCGACATGGAAAGCGCGACGATCGCCGCGAACGGGTTCCGCTTCCGCGTACCGTACGGCACGCTGCTGTGCGTATCGGACAAGCCGCTGCACGGCGAGCTGAAACTGCCGGGCATGGCCGACACGTTCTATCGCGGGCAGGTCGACCAGCATCTGCAGATTGGCGTGAAGGCGATGGAGATCCTGCGCACGAACGGGCTTGACAAGCTGCATAGCCGCAAGCTGCGGAGCTTTGCGGAAGTGGCGTTTCAGTAACGCGCGCGGCGCAGCCGCGCCTGCAATGACAAAGGCCGCACGCGAACCTTCGTTCGCGTGCGGCCTTGTTTTTTTACGTCAGTGCGCGGCCTCGAAGGCCCTGCGCCCGGGCGTTCAGCACTCGCCTTTCTTCATGTGTCCCGGCGGGCAGTGGTACCCGTCGCGGCCATCGTGGCCATGGTGGCGCTGATGGTCTTCCCATTCGCGGCGTTCCCAGTAGCGATGGCCGTCCCAGTAGCGGTCGCCGTGCCAGCCGACCACCGCCACGGGTGCCGGCGCGACGACGACCGGCGCGGGCGTGCCGATGTTGACATCGACGTTGACGGCGTGGGCGAGGCCGGACAGCGAGAGGCCGAGGCCGGCGAAGGCGAGGGCGATCAGCGAGCGTTGCATGTTTGTTTCCGTGATGTCGTTGTTGAGAGGTCGGCGCGACGCGATGGACGCGAGGGGGAATCGTTCCACCGGGGGGTCGCCACGCCGACGACTGCAGTGTGCGGGCGCGGCGTGGAAAAGGCGAGGCGCGCTTGTTACGGCGGATTGGCGTGACGCAGCGCGACCGAATGGCGCGCGCGCAGCGTGATTTGACAATGACGAGCCGCACGCACGGGACGTTGCCGCGCATTGCGCGGTGCGGGCTGCCGGGATTTGACATTCGACGGCACGCGGCCGTGAAACCGGATTAACGCGGCGTTACAAAGTCATGCGCGGCAGGAGGCCGAATGGCCATGCCTGCCGCGCGTGAAGCGATACGCCGGCCATGAGGCCGGCCATCGACATCGATCGATTGACGGATTTACAGGTAGAACATGCGGTCTTCTTCGGGCCCCGGCGGATGACCTTCGGTATCGTCCGAGCCCTCCTCTTCGCCGCTGTCCTCGTAGAACGCGAGCACGGCGTCGAGCACCTGGTCGGGATCGTCGATCACCTGCATCAGGTTCATGTCTTCCGGATTGATGAGCCCCATCGGAATCAGCTGATCGCGGAACCACTGCAGCAGGCCCTTCCAGAACTCGCTGCCGACGAGAATGATCGGCACGAGGCGCGACTTTTTCGTCTGGATCAGCGTGAGCACTTCGGACAGTTCGTCGAGCGTGCCGAAGCCGCCCGGCATCACGATCACCGCATCGGAGTTCTTCACGAACGTGACCTTGCGCGTGAAGAAGTGACGGAAGCGCAGCGAGATGTCCTGATAGTGGTTGCCGGCCTGCTCATGCGGCAACTCGATGTTCAGGCCGACCGACGGCGCCTTGCCGGCGTGCGCGCCCTTGTTCGCGGCTTCCATGATGCCGGGGCCGCCGCCGGAGATCACGGCGAAGCCGGCGTCGGAGAGCTTGCGTGCGATCTGCACGGCGAGCTTGTAGTGCGGCGTGTCGGGTTTGAGGCGGGCAGAACCGTAGATGCTGACGGCAGGGCGGATCTCCGACAGGTACTCGGTCGCCTCGATAAACTCTGCCATAATCGTGAACATCTGCCACGATGCGCGTGCCTTCTTGGCCGTCGCGCGTTCTTGATCTGCGAGCGAACGCAGACTCGGAATCACTTTTCTCTTGTTCATAATGCCTGAAGAACGAAATCTGGAAGGTAAGACCCTGCTATTGGTTGACGGTTCGAGCTATCTGTATCGGGCTTACCATGCGATGCCTGATTTGCGTGGCCCTGGCGGGGAGCCGACCGGAGCGCTCTACGGAATCATCAACATGCTGCGCCGTATGCGCAAGGAAGTCAGTGCAGAGTATAGCGCTTGCGTGTTCGATGCAAAGGGCAAGACGTTCCGCGATGACCTTTATGCCGACTATAAGGCAAACCGTCCGTCGATGCCGTCCGATCTTGCATTGCAGGTCGAACCGATTCACGGCGCGGTGCGTGCACTCGGCTGGCCGTTGTTGATGGTCGAGGGTGTCGAAGCCGACGACGTGATCGGCACGCTTGCGCGCGAAGCCGAGCGGCACGGCATGAACGTGATCGTGTCGACCGGCGACAAGGATCTCGCGCAGCTTGTTACCGATCGCGTCACGCTCGTCAATACGATGACCAACGAGACGCTCGATCGAGACGGCGTGATCGCGAAGTTCGGCGTGCCGCCCGAGCGGATCATCGACTACCTGTCGCTGATCGGCGACACCGTCGACAACGTGCCGGGCGTCGAGAAGTGCGGGCCGAAGACGGCCGTCAAGTGGCTGTCGCAATACGACAGCCTCGACGGCGTGATCGAACACGCGGGCGAGATCAAGGGCGTGGTCGGCGACAATCTGCGCCGCGCACTCGACTTCCTGCCGCTCGGCCGCAAGCTCGTAACCGTCGAGACGGCCTGCGATCTCGCGCCGCATCTCGAATCGATCGAGGCGTCGCTGAAATCCGATGGCGAAGCGCGCGACCTGCTGCGCGACATCTTCGCGCGCTACGGCTTCAAGACGTGGCTGCGCGAAGTCGAGAGCGCGCCCGCCGAAGGAGGCGGTGCCGATGCGCCGGAAGGCGAGCCGGCGCCGGTGGTGATGGCCGACATCGTCCGCGAATACGACACGATCCAGACGTGGGAGCAGTTCGACGCATGGTTCGCGAAGATCGATGCGGCCGCACTGACCGCATTCGATACCGAAACCACGTCGCTCGATCCGATGGTGGCGCGACTCGTCGGGCTGTCGTTCTCGATCGAGCCGGGCAAGGCTGCCTATCTGCCGGTTGCGCATCGCGGCCCCGATCTGCCCGAGCAGCTTCCGTTCGACGACGTGCTCGCACGCCTGAAGCCGTGGCTCGAATCGGCCGATCGAAAGAAGGTCGGCCAGCACCTGAAGTACGACGCGCAGGTGCTCGCGAATTACGGTATCGCGCTGAACGGCATCGAGCACGACACGCTGCTCGAATCATACGTGCTCGAATCGCATCGCACACACGATATGGACAGCCTCGCGCTGCGTCATCTGGGCGTCAAGACGATCAAGTACGAAGACGTGGCTGGCAAGGGCGCGAAGCAGATCGGCTTCGATGAAGTCGCGCTCGAGCAGGCCGCTGCGTACGCGGCTGAAGATGCCGACATCACGTTGCAGCTTCATCAGGTGTTGTATCCGCAGGTCGCGCGCGAGCCCGGCCTCGAGCACGTGTATCGCGACATCGAGATGCCGGTGTCGCTCGTGTTGCGCAAGATGGAGCGTACCGGCGTGCTGATCGACGATGCGCTGTTGCAGGCGCAAAGCAGCGAGATCGCCACGCGGCTCATCGAGCTCGAAGGGCAGGCGTACGAACTGGCCGGCGGCGAATTCAATCTCGGCTCGCCGAAGCAGATCGGGCAGATCTTCTTCGAGAAGCTGCAGTTGCCGGTCGTGAAGAAAACGCCGAGCGGCGCACCGTCGACCGACGAAGAAGTGTTGCAGAAGCTGGCCGAGGATTATCCGCTGCCGAAGCTGCTGCTCGAACATCGAGGACTGTCGAAGCTGAAGTCGACGTACACCGACAAGCTGCCGCGCATGGTGAATCCCGAAACGGGCCGCGTGCATACGAACTATGCGCAGGCCGTCGCCGTCACGGGCCGCCTCGCGTCGAACGATCCCAATCTTCAGAACATTCCGGTGCGCACGGCCGAAGGCCGGCGAATTCGCGAGGCATTCATCGCGTCACCGGGCCATCGGATCGTGTCGGCCGACTATTCGCAGATCGAACTGCGGATCATGGCGCACATCTCGGGCGACGCGTCGCTCTTGCGTGCGTTCTCGCAGGGCGAGGACATTCACCGTGCCACCGCCGCTGAAGTGTTCGGCGTGACCCCGCTGGAAGTCAATTCCGACCAGCGCCGGATCGCGAAGGTGATCAACTTCGGGCTCATCTACGGGATGAGCGCGTTCGGCCTCGCGTCGAACCTCGGCATCACGCGCGATGCGGCGAAGCTCTATATCGACCGCTACTTCGCGCGTTACCCCGGTGTTGCGCAGTACATGGAAAATACGCGCGCCGTGGCGAAGGAAAAGGGCTACGTTGAGACCGTTTTCGGCCGTCGTCTGTGGCTGCCGGAAATCAACGGCGGCAACGGCCCGCGCCGTCAGGCGGCCGAACGCGCGGCCATCAATGCACCGATGCAGGGCACGGCGGCCGACCTGATCAAGCTGTCGATGATCGCGGTGGACGACTGGCTCACGCGCGACGGGCTTGCGTCGCGGATGATCATGCAGGTGCACGATGAACTGGTGCTCGAGGTGCCCGACGGCGAACTGTCGCTCGTGCGCGAGAAGTTGCCGGAAATGATGTGCGGCGTCGCGAAGCTGAAGGTCCCGCTCGTCGCCGAAGTCGGCGCCGGTGCGAACTGGGAAGAGGCGCACTGACGCATCGCTGCCTGATTCCCGCATTCCCGCGGCATATTGTTGCGGAGATGTTGAATATCGAGATGGTTTGCTTGTGGTCAACGCGCAAGCTCCCGGACAATGCATGTCAGTCAGGTCATTGTCGCGGGGGCTGCGTGCCCCGCGTTCCGGGATCGGACGCATCGAAGTGCTTCGAACTGCACATCGATGATGTCCGAACTGGTTAATCCAGCGGGCGATGCGAACGCATCGCGTCTGTATCGTCCGGCGGCAGCAGTTTCGAATCGCAAAGGGGGAGTCAGATGCATCGGATCATCATCGTAGGCGGAGGCGCGGGCGGCCTGGAACTGGCGACGCGGCTCGGCGACCGTTACGGCGCGCGCGGCAATCGTCCTGCGCGTGCGCTCGTCACGCTCGTCGACCGCAATCCGACCCACATCTGGAAACCATTGCTGCACGAAGTCGCGGCCGGCAGCATGGACCCGTTCACGCAGGAGCTCGAATACGCGGCGCAGGCGCGCTGGCACGGGTTCGAGTTCCAGCAGGGCGAACTGAGCGCGCTCGACCGTGCCGCGAAGCGCATCACGCTGTCGCCCGTCAACGACAGCGATGGCGAGGAGCTGCTGCCGGCGCGTGACCTCGAATACGACACGCTCGTGATCGCGATCGGCAGCACGACGCACTTCTTCGGCGTGCAGGGCGCGGCGGAAAACACGATCGCGCTGGATACCGTCGGCGAGGCCGAGCGTTTCCGCAAGCGGCTGATCGCTGCGTGCATGCGCGCCGAACATCAGGCGCCTACCGAACCCGTGCCCGGTGCGGCGGCCGAGCCACGCATCCAGGTCGTGATCGTCGGTGGCGGTGCGACGGGCGTCGAGTTGTCCGCGGAGTTGCGCAATACTGCCCAGGTGCTGTCCGTGTACGGTCTGCACAAGCTCGATCCGCGGCACGACGTCGGCATCGTGCTGATCGAATCGGGGCCGCGGATTCTCCCGGCATTGCAGGAGCGCGTGTCCGCGGCGACGGCTGAACTGCTCGAGAAGCTCGGCGTGCGGCTGATGCTTGCCGAGCGCGTGACCGAGGTCGCGCCGGGTGTCGTGCATACCGCGAGCGGCAAGGCGGTGCGCGCGGACCTCACGGTCTGGGCGGCCGGCATCAAGGCGCCGTCGGTGCTGTCGCATCTCGACGGCCTTCAGGTCAACAAGCTTGGCCAGCTCGACGTGCGTCGCACGCTGCAAACTTTCACCGACGACAACGTGTTCGCGCTCGGCGATTGTGCCGCATGCGTGTGGCCGGGCAACGAGCGCAACGTGCCGCCGCGCGCGCAGGCCGCGCACCAGCAGGCGAGCTTCCTGCTGAAGGCGATCGGCTGCCGGCTCGACGGGCGTCCGCTGCCCGAGTTCACGTATCGCGATTTCGGTTCGCTCGTGTCGCTCGGTCACTTCAGCGCGGTCGGCAACCTGATGGGCGGGCTGATCGGCGGCAACATGCTGATCGAAGGGCTGTTCGCGCGGTTCATGTACATGTCGCTGTACCGGCTGCATATCGCGGCGCTGCACGGCTATCCGCGCATGGTGCTCGACACGTTCGCGCACTGGCTGCGGCGCACGACGTTGCCGCGCGTCAAGTTGCACTGAGCGCACGGATCGCGCATGAAGCGGGCAGGGAACGGGTTCCTGCCCGTCGTTGCTTCAGTTGCGGGAAGCGTCGCCGCACGCTGCGCTTGCCAGCGCACCGCTGGCTGCAACGTCTTTTTGTGTTTCGATCGGCAAGCATTCGATTACGCAGCGGCGTGTCGCAGCATACCTGCTGCGTGTGGATTTCCGGTCCCGTCGGCGCGCATCGACATCGCCATCGACACCGCTCGATCGAGTCGTCGTAATCGAGTCTTACACATCTGACAGTTGACGTGGCAACGGATTATTGGGCATCTTGTCCGGGTTTCCGTTTGCGGCGGGGTGCCAACCGCCGCAACAACCGCGCCGTCCGCCGGCGCGATGCCCCGTCAGATCGAATCCGTGACCGTGACGGCGGCGCCCAATCGAGGAGTGCATTCATGTTGAAACCCGAAGTCGACAGCCTGGTTCCCCACGTTCCGTTCTCGCGCCGCAAGTTCATGCAGGCCGCGCTGGGCGGTACTTTCGCGGCAGCGGTGCTGCCCGTGTCGGCGCAGACGGTCACGACCGACAGCGCCGGGCTGGACGTCGACACCATCGAGATCCGCTCGGGCGATGCGAGCATCCCCGCGTATCGCGCGCAACCGGTCGACAAGACGAACTTGCCGGTCGTCATCGTAATTCACGAGATCTTCGGCGTGCATGCGCATATCGCCGACGTCTGTCGCCGCTTCGCGAAGCTCGGCTATCTCGCGATCGCGCCGGATCTGTTCGCACGGCAGGGCAACGCGGCGAAGTATCCGACGATGAAGGAACTGTACGACCACATCATCAGCAAGGTCCCTGACCGGCAGGTCACCGAGGATCTCGATGCGACCGTCGCATGGGCCGGGAAGAACGGCGGCGACCTGTCGCGTCTCGGCGTGACCGGGTTCTGCTGGGGCGGTCGTCAGGCGTGGCTGTATGCGGAGCACAATCCGCACGTGCGCGCCGCGGTGGCGTGGTACGGGTTCGTCGAAGGCAAGACCGACGAGATGACGCCGTTCAATCCGGTCGATCGTGCGTCGTCGCTGAAGGTGCCGGTGCTCGGGCTGTACGGCGAGAAGGATCAGAACATCACGCAGGCGTCGCTCGCGGACATGCGTAAGGCGATCCAGACAAGCGATTCGAAGCTCGCCCGCGAGTCTGAGATCGTCGTCTATCCGGATGCTGGCCACGCGTTTTTCGCCGACTATCGGCCGAGCTACGTGAAGGGTGACGCCGAGGACGGCTGGAAGCGCGCGATCGCGTGGTTCCACAAGTATGGCGTGATGTAAACAGCAAGCGGCGGCCGGGGCCGCCGCTTCGTCATCGTGCCGCGCCGATGCTTACGGCGTCGGGCCGGTCGCGACCGGTCGCGACGGATCGGCGCTCCACTCGCTCCACGAGCCCGGATACAGCGACGCGCCGTGCAGCCCCGCGATCTCTAGCGCGAGCGCGTTGTGGCATGCGGTGACACCCGAGCCGCACTGCAGGATCGCGCGATTCGGTTCGGTGCCGGCCAGCAGTGTCGTGAACGTCTCGCGCAGCTCGTGGCCGGTCTTGAAGCGGCCGTCGGCGTTCAGGTTGTCCTTGAAGAACCGGTTGCGTGCGCCCGGAATGTGGCCGCCCACACGATCGATCGTTTCGTTTTCGCCGCGATAGCGGTCCGGTGCGCGCGCGTCGATCACGACACGCGCGGGCGACGTCACGTTCGCGAGCACGGTTGCCGCATCGACCGTCGATTCGAGCGGCGCCCCCGTACGGAAATCGCCGGCGGCGGGGTGCGGCACGTCGGTCGTCAGCGGCTGGCCGGCCGCTTCCCATGCCTGCAGGCCGCCGTCGAGCACGGCGACCGAATCGTGCCCGAGCCAGCGCAGCAGCCACCACAGGCGCGCTGCATAGGCGCCGCCTTGTGCGTCATAGGCCACGACCTGCTGGCCCTGTTTGACGCCGCGGCTCGCGAGCAGGGTGGCGAGCGCGTCCCGGGTCGGCAGCGGATGGCGGCCGTTGGTGCCCGTCTTGCGTCCGGACAGGTCGCGATCGAGATGAAGGTACTGGGCGCCTGCGATATGGCCGGCCGCATAGGCGGCTTCACCCGCGTTCGGATCGACGAGATCGAAGCGGCAGTCGAACACGGCGACGCTGCCGGGCGCGGCTGCCAGGCGCTCGGCGAGATTGGCTGCGGAGATGAGCGTGGTGTAGTGGGTGTGTGGCATGACGGCTCCCTGGAGTGCAAACGGCCTGGTACTCCAAGTCTAAACAAAAAAAGACGGGCCGAAACCCGTCTTTTCATATGCCGAATGCCGTGCGGCGCCGGAGCGCCGCGGAGGCCGTCAGATATCGCCGAGATGGCGGCGCAGGAACTCGTGGAAGTGCTGCATGCCGTCTTCCATCGGGCTCTGGTATGGACCGACCTGCGACTCGCCGCGCGCCATCAACGCACGCCGGCCTGCGTCCATCCGCATCGCGATTTCGTCGTCCTCGACGGCCGTCTCCATATAAGCGGCGCGCTCGGCCTCGACGAAATCGCGCTCGAACAGCGCGATTTCCTCGGGGTAATAGAACTCGACGATGTTCGTCGTCTTCTGCGGGCCGCGCGGGATCAGCCACGACACGACGAGCACGTGCGGATACCACTCGATCATCAGGCCCGGGTAGTAGACCATCCAGATCGCGCCGAACTCCGGCGGCACGCCGTTGCGGAACTTGAGCACCTGCTCGTGCCACTTCTGGTAGGTCGCGCTGCCCGGCTTGGCGAGCGCGTTGTGCACGCCGACCGTCTGCACGCTGTACCAGTCGCCGAACTCCCAGTTGAGATCGTCGCACGACACGAAGCTGCCGAGGCCCGGGTGGAACGGAACGACGTGGTAATCCTCGAGGTAGACCTCGATGAACGTCTTCCAGTTGTAATCGCACTCGTGCACTTCGACGTGATCGAACTGGTACTCGGAGAAGTCGAAGTGATGCTTCGTGCCGAGGTTCGCCAGGTCGCGCGCGACGTTGCGGCCTTCGGCCTCGAACAGCAGCCCCTGCCAGTTCTGCAGCGGGCTCTTGCCGAGGTTCAGGCACGGCTTGTCGGGGAAGTGCGGTGCGCCGAGCAACTGGCCTTCCAGATCGTACGTCCAGCGGTGCAGCGGGCACACGATGTTCTGTGCGTGGCCGCGCCCGTTGAGCATGATCGCCTGCCGGTGGCGGCACACGTTCGACAGCAGTTCGATCTGGTTCGCCGGATTGCGGACCAGCACGCGGCCTTCCTTCTCGGACGGCAGCGCAAAATAATCCCCCGCCTCGGGCACCATCAACTCGTGCCCGACGTAACGAGGTCCTTTCTTGAAGAGGGTTTCGATCTCGCGCTCGAGCAGCGCCTCATCGAAATATGCAGTGACTGGAAGCTGGCTGTGAGCCGACTTCAACTGAAGCGCATCGCTCAGATTGGACATTCCCACTCCCGGTGTTAGCGTGAAAGCAGTGAACAACCCAACCATCGAAAAATCGATTTAGGGAAACGGGGAATTATACCCGGTTCGCCTCGCAAGGCTAGGATTAAGTGCCTGATTTGTGTCAATTTTTTGTCGGGCGACGATCGCCGGGTGCACAATGTGTGCAACAGAAGGGGCCCGAAGCCGGGCCAGGGTGCCCAAGTCGGCAGGTCGGAAAATTCTCTTTTGCCGTAGAATGTCCGACTTGTTTTGAAATTTGACACCCTCGTCCATGGCGAAAACCGCATCCCAAGGCGCTACCCCGCCCGGTAATGGCACCGAGCCGTTGCCGGATAATTACGAAGCGGCGCTCGCGGAACTCGAGACGCTGGTTGCCCGGATGGAAGGCGGCGCACTGAGCCTCGAGGATTCGCTGGCGGCGTATCGCCGCGGTGCGACCCTCGTTGCATTTTGCCAACAGCAACTCGAGAAGGTGGAGCAGCAGGTCCGCGTGCTCGACGGCGCGACGCTGAAGCCGCTTTCGTCCGGAACGGCCGCCACGGACGGCGAAGACGACGATCTATGACATTCGAACAATGGATGCGGTCCGTGCTCGACCGCGTCGAGGACGCACTCGGCCACTATTTGCCGGCTGAAAACGTGGTGCCCACGCAGCTCCACGAAGCGATGCGCTACGCGGTCCTCGGCGGCGGCAAGCGCGTTCGCCCGCTGCTGTGCCATGCGGCAGGCGAACTGACCGGCGCGACGGAAGCGGCGCGCAACGCGGCGGCGGCGGCGCTGGAGATGATCCACGTCTACTCGCTCGTGCACGACGACATGCCGTGCATGGACGACGACGCGCTGCGACGCGGCAAGCCGACCGTGCACGTGCAGTACGACGAGCCGACGGCGCTGCTGGTCGGCGATGCGCTGCAGTCGCAGGCATTCGTCGCGCTGACCGACGCCGCTGCGCTGTCGCCGGTGCAGCAGGCCGCGCTCGTGCGCGAGCTTGCGCTCGCGAGCGGCTCGATCGGCATGGCCGGCGGTCAGGCGATCGACCTGGCGAGCGTCGGCCTCAAGCTGACGCGTGAACAGCTCGAGACGATGCACCGGATGAAGACGGGCGCGCTGCTGCGTGCGGCCGTGCGGATGGGGGCACTGGCTGGCGAGGCGCCGTCGGCGGAAGCGATGGCTGCGCTCGATGTATACGCGGGGGCCGTGGGTCTGGCCTTTCAGGTCGTCGACGATATTCTCGACGTCACGACCGATTCGGCGACGCTCGGCAAGACGGCCGGCAAGGACGCGGCGAACGACAAGCCGACCTACGTATCGATCCTCGGCCTCGACGCGTCGCGCGAGCTCGCAGCCCAGCTGCGCGCCGAAGCGCACGACGCGCTGAAACCGTTCGGCGCACGCGCACAGCGTCTCGCCGAACTTGCCGACCTGGTGGTGAACCGGGTCAGCTGACGCGAAAGCCCGCCGCTGCGCACACGCTACGGTGCGTGCAATAGAATGCGGGCGCGTTTGATTTCCTACAATGGAACGACGATGTACGACTTGCTGAAAACCATCGACGACCCGGCGGATTTGCGCCGCCTCGATCGTCGCCAACTCCAACCGCTCGCGGACGAACTGCGCGCGTTCGTGCTCGACAGCGTGTCGAAGACGGGCGGCCATCTGTCGTCCAACCTCGGGACGGTCGAGCTGACGATCGCGTTGCACTACGTGTTCAACACGCCGAACGACCGGATCGTCTGGGACGTGGGTCACCAGACCTACCCGCACAAGATCCTGACGGGGCGCCGCGACCAGATGCATTCGCTGCGCCAGTACGGCGGCATCTCGGGTTTTCCGCGTCGCAGTGAATCCGAATACGACACGTTCGGCACCGCACACTCGAGCACGTCGATCTCGGCGGCGCTCGGCATGGCGATCGGCAGCCAGCTGAACGGCGACGATCGCTTCTCGATCGCGGTGATCGGCGACGGTGCGATGACGGCCGGCATGGCGTTCGAGGCGATGAACAACGCGGGCGTGTCGGAGGATGCGAAGCTGCTCGTGATCCTCAACGACAACGACATGTCGATTTCGCCGCCGGTCGGCGCGCTGAATCGCCATCTCGCACGCCTGATGTCGGGCCGCTTCTACGCGGCCGCGCGCGCAGGCGTCGAGCGCGTGCTGAGCGTCGCGCCCCCCGTGCTCGAACTCGCGCGCAAGCTCGAGGAGCATGCGAAGGGCATGGTCGTACCGGCTACGCTGTTCGAAGAGTTCGGCTTCAACTACATCGGCCCGATCGACGGTCACGATCTCGATTCGCTGATCCCGACGCTGCAGAACATCCGCGAACTGCGCGGCCCGCAGTTCCTGCACGTGGTGACGAAGAAAGGCCAGGGCTACAAGCTCGCCGAAGCCGATCCCGTGCTCTATCACGGTCCCGGCAAGTTCAACCCGGCAGAAGGCATCAAGCCGTCGACCACGCCCGCGAAGAAGACATACACGCAGGTGTTCGGCGAATGGCTGTGCGACGAAGCCGAGCGCGATTCGCGCGTCGTCGGCATCACGCCCGCGATGCGCGAAGGTTCGGGCATGGTCGAATTCGAGAAGCGCTTCAAGGATCGCTACTACGACGTCGGCATCGCCGAGCAGCACGCGGTGACGTTCGCGGGCGGCCTCGCAACCGAGGGGTTGAAGCCCGTCGTCGCGATCTACTCGACGTTCCTGCAGCGTGCCTACGATCAACTGATTCACGACGTCGCGCTGCAGAATCTGCCGGTCGTGTTCGCCATCGACCGTGCGGGCCTCGTCGGTGCTGACGGCGCGACGCACGCCGGCGCGTACGATCTCGCGTTCATGCGCTGCATCCCGAACATGACGGTCATGGCTGCGTCCGACGAGAACGAGTGCCGCCAGATGCTGCACACGGCGCTTCAGCAGCCGAACCCGACCGCGGTGCGTTATCCGCGCGGCGCGGGCACGGGCGTGGCGACGGTGAAGGAACTCACCGGGATCCCGCTCGGCAAGGGCGAAGTGCGTCGCCGTACGTCGCAGCCGGAAGGCAAGCGCGTCGCAATCCTCGCGTTCGGCACGATGGTCGCGCCGTCGCTCGTGGCGGGTGAAGAGCTCGACGCAACGGTCGCGAACATGCGCTTCGTGAAGCCGGTCGATGCGGCGCTCGTGCGTGAACTCGCCGAGACGCACGACTACCTCGTCACGGTCGAGGAAGGCTGCGTGATGGGCGGTGCGGGCTCGGCCTGCGTCGAAGCCCTGATGGAGAGTGGGGTTATCCGACCCGTAATACAATTGGGCCTCCCTGACCAGTTCATCGATCACGGCGACCCCGCGAAGCTGCTGTCGCAATGCGGCCTCGACGGCGCGGGCATCGCGAAATCGATTCGCGAACGCTTCCTGAGCCCGGCGGCCGATGTCGCCGGTCAGGCGAAGCGCGTCGCGTAAGCTGGCGCCGCCCGCGGGCGGCGTCGGTGCGACTGGCATAACCGGTCTTCATTGATTCGGAAAACATGGGCCTGCGGGCCCATGTTGCTTTTCCGGCTGCCGCATGACGCGGCGTGCGCGTCGTCGAACGCGCGGCTTACAAGGATTGAACAAGATGAACCAGATGAATCCCGCCTTCGTGATGCCCGACGTGCAGAGCACGGTGGATACCCGCCAGATTCCGATTCAGCGCGTGGGCGTGAAGGCGGTCCGGCATCCGTTGACGGTGTGCACCGAGAGCGGCGACGTGCAGCCGACCGTCGGCGTCTGGAACCTCGACGTGCGTCTGCCCGCCGATCAGAAGGGCACGCACATGTCGCGCTTCGTCGCGCTGCTCGAAGACAACCGTGCGCCGCTGACGGTCGAACGCTTCCGCGCGATGCTTGCATCGATGCTCGAGAAGCTCGAAGCCGAGGCCGGCCGCATCGAGGTCACGTTTCCGTATTTCGTGAACAAGACGGCGCCGGTGTCGGGGGTGCAGAGCCTGCTCGACTATGAAGTGACGCTCGCGGGCGAAAGCCGCGACGGCGAGACGCGCCTGTTCCTGAAGGTGCTCGTGCCGGTGACGAGCCTGTGCCCGTGCTCGAAGAAGATCTCGCAGTACGGCGCGCACAACCAGCGCTCGCACGTGACGATCGACGCCGAGCTCGCGGCCGACCTGCCGGTCGAAGCGCTGATCCGCATCGCGGAAGAAGAGGCGTCGTGCGAGCTGTGGGGCCTGCTGAAGCGTCCGGACGAGAAGTTCGTCACGGAGCGTGCGTACGAAAACCCGAAGTTCGTCGAGGATCTGGTGCGCGACGTCGCGCAGCGTCTCGATGCGGATGCGCGCGTGATCGCGTATGTGCTCGAAGCCGAGAACTTCGAGTCGATCCACAATCACAGCGCGTATGCGCTGATCGAGCGCGACAAGCGCCACGCCGCGTAACGCTGCGTCGATTCGCCGCTGCAATGAAGAAGGCCGCTCGAATTGAGCGGCTTTTTTTCGGAGCGTGCCGGCCGGCGCGGGGTTATCGCGTTGTGCGGCTCAGCGTGCGAGCGACGCGAGATCCCAGCGCGGTTTGACCGTGAACGCGTAGTCGGCGCTTGCTTGCTCGGGCCAGCGGCCGAGTCGCAGCGCGCCGGCGAGCGCGATCATTGCGCCGTTGTCGGTGCAGAGCGCGAGGTCGGGGTAGTGCACGTCGAAGCCGCGCTTGGCCGCGGCGGCCGATAGCGCCGCGCGCAACTGGCGATTCGCGCCGACGCCGCCGGCGACCACGAGCCGCTTGAGCTTCGTTTTCTTGAGCGCGGCGAGCGACTTCGCGACGAGCACGTCGACGGCCGCATCGACGAAGCCGCGCGCGAGGTCGGCCTTCGCGCGCTCCAGCGCCTCGCCTTCGAGCTTCGCGGCCTCGAATTTCTTCATCTGCGTGAGCACGGCCGTCTTCAGGCCGCTGAAGCTGAAGTCGAGATCGCCGGAATGCAGCATCGGACGCGGCAGCACGACGGCGCCCGGCGTGCCCGTTTCCGCGAGCTTCGAGACTTCCGGGCCGCCCGGGTAGCCGAGGCCGATCAGCTTCGCGGTCTTGTCGAACGCTTCGCCGGCCGCATCGTCGAGCGTCTCGCCCAGTGTCTCGTACACGCCGACGTCGGTCACACGCATCAGTTGCGTATGGCCGCCCGACACGAGCAGCGCGATGAACGGGAACGGCGGCGGCGCGTCGACGAGCAGCGGCGACAGCAGATGGCCTTCGAGGTGATGGATGCCGACGGTCGGCTTGTTCCACGCGAGCGCGAGCGCATTCGCGATGCTCGCGCCGACCAGCAGTGCGCCGGCGAGGCCGGGGCCCTGTGTGAAGGCGATCGCGTCGATGTCGTCGCGGTGCGTGCCGCTTTGGGTCATCACTTCCTCGAGCAGCGGCAGCGCGCGGCGGATGTGGTCGCGCGAGGCGAGCTCGGGCACGACGCCGCCGTATTCGCGATGCATCGCGATCTGCGAATGGAGCGCGTGCGCGAGCAGGCCGCGCTGCGTGTCGTAGAGCGCGAGGCCGGTTTCGTCGCAGGAGCTTTCGATGCCGAGAACGAGCATGGGTGCGGGCAGGGCGCGCCGTATCGGACGTGCCGCAGGAAGGTCAACGTAACCTTAAATTATAGCAGGCGAGGGCTGGCCGCCGCCGCGGGCGGCCCGGTCCCGGGCTGGGCAGGTACAATCCGCGCCATGGAAACTTATGACATCGCCGTGATCGGCGCGGGCGCCGCCGGGATGATGAGCGCCGCGGTCGCCGGGCAACTCGGCCGCCGTGTGGTGCTGATCGACCACGCGCCGCGGCTCGCAGAGAAAATCCGCATCTCGGGCGGCGGCCGCTGCAACTTCACGAATCTGTACGCTGGCCCCGACAACTACCTGTCGTCGAATCCTCATTTCGCGCGCTCGGCGCTCGCGCGCTATACGCCGCGCGACTTCCTCGGGCTGCTCAAGCGCCATCATGTCACCTGGCACGAAAAGCACAAGGGCCAGCTCTTTTGCGACCACGGCAGCGACGCGATCATCGACGTGCTGAAGCATGAGTGCGACGCGGGCGGCGTCGCGTGGCGCCGGCCCGTGGTCGTGGACGCGGTGCGCCACGCGCCGGAGGACGGCTTCACGCTCGACACGCAGCAGGCGGGGCCGATCCGCGCGCGCGCGCTGGTCGTTGCGACGGGAGGCCTGTCGATCCCGAAGATCGGCGCGACGGACTTCGGCTACCGGCTCGCGAAGCAGTTCGGCCACAAACTCGTCGATACGCGGCCCGCGCTCGTGCCGCTCACGTTCGCGCAGCAGGACTGGGAGCCGTTCGCGGCGCTGTCCGGCGTGTCGCTCGAGGTGCGCGTGTCGACCGGCGACAAGAAGCGCGGCGGCGAATTCGTCGAGGATCTGCTGCTGACTCATCGCGGCCTGTCGGGGCCCGGCATTCTGCAGATATCCAGCTACTGGCAGTCCGGCGATCCGATTCGCATCGACCTGCTGCCGCAGCGCGACGCGGTGGCCGAACTACTGGACGCGAAGCGCTCGTCGAAGCGCCAGATCGGCTCGTTGCTCGCGGACTGGGTGCCGTCGCGTCTCGCGCACGTGTGGCTCGACACGCACCGCGTCACGGCCGATGCGCGGCTCGCGGACCTGCCCGACAAGACGCTGCGCCAGATCGGCGATGCGCTGTCCGGCTGGACGCTGACGCCGAACGGCACCGAGGGCTACAAGAAGGCCGAGGTGACGAAGGGCGGTGTCGATACGCGCGAACTGTCGTCGGCGACGATGATGAGCGCGCGGGTGCCGGGGCTGTTCTTCATCGGCGAAGCCGTGGACGTGACGGGCTGGCTCGGCGGCTACAACTTCCAGTGGGCATGGGCGTCCGGCACGGCGGCCGGGCAGGCGGCGGCGGAGTTCGCGCGCGGCGCGTGACGGCCCGCGGCCTGCCCGTGTATGCGGGACCCGGCCCTTATGTCTTTGTGCGGTGCTCTGCTATACTCGTAAATCTTCCCTGCAAACCTTTATTCGTGTCGGATCATGACGATCATTCGCGTTAAAGAGAACGAGCCGTTCGAAGTCGCCATGCGTCGCTTCAAGCGCACGATCGAGAAGAACGGTCTGTTGACCGAGCTTCGTGCGCGCGAGTTTTACGAGAAGCCGACGGCCGAACGCAAGCGCAAGAAGGCTGCCGCGGTGAAGCGTCATTACAAGCGGATCCGCAGCCAGACGTTGCCGAAGAAGCTGTACTGAACGATTGAGCGCCGCGCGATTCACCGAGCGGCGCACCGGCGATTCCGCACGGTCGGTCACGATTGCGGGGCGAGTCGCCGATGCCGGATTCGAGCAACCCGCTTGAGACATAGTCCCAAGCGGGTTTTTGTGTTGACGCCCTTTTGTGGGCGTCGAAGTCACACTTCCATCCCGGGTGCAAGATGAGTTTGAAAGAGCAGATCAGCGAAGACATGAAGGCCGCGATGCGCGCGAAGGAAAGCGAGCGTCTGGCGACGATTCGCCTGCTGATGGCCGCGATCAAGCAACGCGAGGTCGACGATCGCGTGACCCTCGACGACGCGGGCATCACGGCCGTGATCGACAAGATGATCAAGCAGCGCAAGGATTCGATCAGCCAGTTCGAGGCCGCTGGCCGCGACGATCTCGTCGCGAAGGAACAGGCCGAGCTGACCGTGCTGGGCGCCTACATGCCCGCGCAGCTGTCGGACGCCGAAGTGGCTGCCGAAGTCCAGGCCGCGGTCGCGGCAACGGGCGCGGCGGGCCCGCAGGACATGGGCAAGGTGATGGGCGTGCTGAAGGGCAAGCTCGCCGGCCGTGCCGACATGACGGCCGTTTCCGCGCAGGTCAAGGCCGCGCTTTCTAAGTAAATCCCGCTTCCCGGCGCGCCGCATGCGCGTGCGCCGGGGCGTCGTATCGTTTTTTTCGCTCGATCCCACGGTGATTCCGCATTCGTTCCTGCAGGATTTGCTGAACCGCGTCGATATCGTCGACGTGGTGGGCCGGTACGTGCAGCTCAAGAAGGGCGGCGCGAACTTCATGGGGCTGTGCCCGTTCCACAACGAGAAAAGCCCGTCGTTTACCGTCAGTCCGACCAAGCAGTTCTATCACTGCTTCGGCTGCGGCGCGCACGGCACGGCGATCGGCTTCCTGATGGAGCACGCCGGCCTCACGTTCCCGGAAGCGGTCCAGGAACTCGCGCAATCGGTCGGGTTGACCGTGCCGCACGAGCCGTCGATGCGCGGTGGCGGTGGGGGCGGTGGCGATTATCCGGCGCCCGTATCGAAGTCGGTCGCGACTGCGTTGTCCGACGTGATGTCGGCCGCGTGCGACTACTACCGCAAGCAATTGCGCGGCGCGACCGTCGCGATCCAGTATCTGAAGAACCGGGGCCTGACCGGCGAGATCGCTGCGCGCTTCGGGCTCGGCTATGCACCGGACGGCTGGCAGAACCTCGAAGCCGCGTTCCCGGACTACCGTGACGATTCGCTCGTCGAATCGGGGCTCGTGATCGTCAGCGAGAAGACCGACGGGCAAGGTGTCGCTCGACGCTATGACCGGTTCCGCGAGCGAATCATGTTCCCGATCCGCAACGTGAAGGGGCAGGTGATCGGGTTCGGCGGCCGCGTGCTCGGCAGCGGCGAGCCGAAGTACCTGAACTCGCCCGAAACGCCGCTGTTCAACAAGGGCAGCGAACTGTACGGGCTGTTCGAGGCGCGTCTCGCGATTCGCGAGCGCAAGTACGTGCTGGTCGTCGAAGGCTACATGGACGTCGTCGCGCTCGCGCAGCTCGGATTCCCGAACGCGGTCGCGACGCTCGGCACGGCGTGCACGCCGATTCACGTACAGAAGCTGCTGCGCCAGACCGACACGGTCATCTTCAGCTTCGACGGCGACTCGGCCGGCCGGCGTGCGGCACGCCGCGCGCTCGAGGCATGCCTGCCGCATGCGGCGGACAATCGCACGATCCGATTCCTTTTCCTGCCGTCCGAGCATGATCCGGACAGCTACGTACGTGAATTCGGCGCGGATGCGTTCTCCGAACAGGTCGAGCGCGCGATGCCGTTGTCGCAATTTCTGTTGAACGAAGCAATTGCCGGCAAGGCGCTCGATCAGCCGGAAGGCCGTGCGAAGGCGCTGTTCGATGCGAAGCCGCTGCTGCAGGCGCTGCCGGCGAACGCGTTGCGCGCGCAGATCATGCACATGTTCGCCGACCGGCTCGATATCCCGTTCGAAGAAGTGGCCGCGCTGTCCGACGTCGATTCGCGGATCGCCGCGCCGCCGCGCCAGGCACCCCCGCGCAGCGAGCGGCGACGCGTGACCGACAGCGAAAAGCGGGCATTGCGCACGCTCGTCATGCATCCGCGGATCGCATCGCAACTCGACGACGATCAGATTGCGACCCTGCGTACGCTGCCGCGCATCGGCGAGTTGTTCGCGGAGGTCGTCGATCATGCGCGCGCGCTGGGCGACGGTGCCGAGTTCCGGCTGCTGTCGGATGTCCTGCGGACGTCCTCTAATGGGGCGACTTACGAGGAAATCTTCCGCGAAATTCTGGACTATGATGAAAACGTCCGCGACTTGCTGTTACAGAATCCGGAAGACGAGACGGTGCCCGAGCGGCAGCGTGAACAGGAACGGATCGCGGGGGAGGAACTGCAGGCAGCGGTGCTCAAGATGCGCTATGACGCTTGCTGCGACCGGCTCGACAGGCTGGCGCGGCAATCCACTTTCACACCCGAGGAACTGGCGGAATTGACGGAATTGAACCAGCAGCGAACCGACATGAAGCGTCGGCTCGGGCTGTAGGCGGCCGGGGCGCCAGGAGAGGGTTCCCCAGCGTGCTATAATATAAGGTTTCCAGCGGTTTGTTTTCTAAGCAGAGGCGAAATTCGCGATGGCAAAGACGACAGGCGGAAAGAAAGCAACAGGCAAGGGCTCGACGGAGCCGACCACAAAGGTCACAGCGGCCAAGTCTGCTTCTTCCATCAGGACAGCGTCTTCAGCCACGTCAGCCCCTGCAGGAAAAAAAACCGCGGCCGGCACTGCTCAGGCTGCGCCGGCGCCGGCAGCCAGAACACGGGCTGCCGCTAGACCCGACTCCGGGCCGGCCCAGCCGGCGGCGAAGCGGGCAAGTGCGAAAAGCGCAAGGGACACGACTGCCGCCGCGGACGAAACGGCAGTACGTACTACTCATGCACCAACGGTTCAACCGGCTGTCGTCCAGCAGCCGCGAGTCGATATAGCCGGTACGGCGAACTCCATGACCAAAAAGCTGAACGAAGTATCCGTCGATGACGACGCAAATCAGAGCGACGAGCAGCCCGCAGCCGCGGCTGCTCCGGGCAAATCCAAGGTGCGTGATCGTCGCGCCAAGGAAAAGGCGCTGCTGAAGGAAGCGTTCGCGACGAGCACGCCCGGCACGGCCGAGGAGCTCGAAGAGCGCCGCGTGAAGCTGCGCGCGCTGATCAAGCTCGGCAAGGAGCGCGGCTTCCTCACGTATGCCGAAATCAACGACCACCTGCCGGACAACTTCACCGAGACTGAAGCCCTCGAAGGCATCATCGGCACGTTCAACGACATGGGCGTGGCGGTTTACGAGCAGGCGCCGGACGCGGAAACGCTGCTCCTGAACGACAACGCGCCGGCCGCGTCGTCCGACGATGAAGTCGAAGAGGAAGCGGAAGTCGCGCTGTCCACCGTCGATTCGGAATTCGGTCGCACGACCGATCCGGTCCGGATGTACATGCGTGAAATGGGTACGGTCGAGCTGCTCACGCGCGAAGGCGAAATCGAGATCGCGAAGCGGATCGAGGACGGCCTGCGCCACATGGTGATGGCAATTTCCGCGTGCCCGACGACGATCGCCGACATCCTCGCGATGGCCGAGCGCGTCGCGAACGAAGAGATCCGCGTCGACGAACTCGTCGACGGCCTGCTCGATCCGAATGCTTCGGACTCCGCCGATACGGACGGTTTCTCCGCGAAGGAAGCGGAAGCGATCGAGAACGAGGACGAGGAAGCCGAAGAGGAAGAGGAAGAAGAGGAAGAGGAGGAGGACGACGGTGCTGCGCAGGCGTCGGCCAACGCCGCCCAGCTCGAAGCCCTCAAGCGTGCCTCGCTCGAAAAGTTCTCGCAGATCAGCGAGTGGTTCGACAAGATGCGCCGCGCGTTCGAGAAGGAAGGCTACAAGTCGAAGGCCTACCTGAAGGCGCAGGAAACGATCCAGACCGAACTGATGACGATCCGCTTCACCGCGCGTACCGTCGAGCGTCTGTGCGACACGCTGCGTGCGCAAGTGGACGAAGTGCGTCAGGTCGAGCGTCAGATCCTGCACATCGTCGTCGACAAGTGCGGCATGCCGCGTTCGGAATTCATCGCGCGCTTCCCCGGCAGCGAGACGGATCTCGACTGGGCCGAGAAGGTCGCGGCCGAAGGTCATTCGTACAGCGCGGTGCTGTCGCGTAACGTTCCGGCGATCCGCGAACAGCAGCAGCGTCTGCTCGACCTGCAGGCGCGTGTCGTGCTGCCGCTGAAGGACCTGAAGGAAACCAACCGCCAGATGGCGGCCGGCGAACTGAAGGCGCGTCAGGCGAAGCGCGAAATGACCGAGGCGAACCTGCGTCTCGTGATCTCGATCGCGAAGAAGTACACGAACCGCGGCCTGCAGTTCCTCGATCTGATCCAGGAAGGCAACATCGGCCTGATGAAGGCGGTGGACAAGTTCGAATACCGTCGCGGCTACAAGTTCTCGACCTATGCGACGTGGTGGATCCGTCAGGCCATCACGCGTTCGATCGCGGACCAGGCGCGTACGATCCGTATTCCGGTTCACATGATCGAAACGATCAACAAGATGAACCGCATCTCGCGGCAGATCCTGCAGGAAACCGGTCTCGAGCCGGATCCGGCAACGCTCGCCGAGAAGATGGAAATGCCGGAAGACAAGATCCGCAAGATCATGAAGATCGCGAAGGAGCCGATCTCGATGGAAACGCCGATCGGTGACGACGACGATTCCCATCTCGGCGACTTCATCGAGGACAACAACACGGTCGCGCCGGCGGATGCCGCGCTGCATGCAAGCATGCGCGACGTCGTGAAGGACGTGCTCGATTCGCTGACGCCGCGCGAGGCGAAGGTGCTGCGGATGCGTTTCGGCATCGAGATGAGCACCGATCACACGCTCGAGGAAGTCGGCAAGCAGTTCGACGTCACCCGCGAGCGGATCCGTCAGATCGAGGCGAAGGCGCTGCGCAAGCTGCGTCACCCGAGCCGTTCCGACAAGCTGAAGTCGTTCCTCGAAGGGAACTGATTTCCAGCGTCTCAGTTACGAACGCCGCTGGTATCCGCGTGATGCCGGTGGCGTTTGTCCCCTTTGTCGTCTTTGTTGTTACAATGCCCGCCCGGCCTCGTTGCCGGGGCAGCGTGTAGCACGCTTTGCTTCTCGTCTGGGCCCCTAGCTCATGCTTGGTTAGAGCAGCGAACTCATAATTCGTTGGTGCCGGGTTCGACTCCCGGGGGGCCCACCAGATTCGCTTCCACGATTGTCCGGGGAAGCTGCGAAACCCGCGATGCCGCACGGCGTCGCGGGTTTTTTCTTGTGCGCCGCCTGAATGTGTCGAACGTATTGAATGCGTTCGCGCCGGTGCCGCATGTCGCATCCTCGCCACCGGGGAAACACTGAAAGCGCGCCGCCCCGAGATCAATCGAAGTATGCTGTAGCGCGATCCGGTCGCACGCTGGTCCGTTCAGCGTACGCACCGTGGACCCGTGCCGCGCTTCGTCCGGCAGCCAGAACAAATACAATCCGACTTCGCCCGACAGTGGGGGGCGGCCAACATGATCATGCTGCGTTCGTGGGGTGCGATTCTGTCGTTGCTGATGCTTGTCGCGTGCGCGAGCCTGCCGCCGCAGGCTGACCGCGCGCCGACGCATGCATTCACCGATACCGGCAACACGCGCCTGGGCGTGGCATTTCGTCAGCAGGCCGCCGCTCATCCGGGGCAGGACGCGTTTCATCTGCTGCGTGACCCGGTCGATGCGCTCGATGCGCGCGTGCTGCTCGCCGATCGCGCGGACCGCTCGCTGGACCTCCAGTACTACATCTGGCACGACGACCTGACCGGACATGAACTCGCGGATGCGATCATGCGCGCGGCCGACCGCGGAGTACGCGTGCGCGTGCTGCTCGACGATCTCGGGACGAACGCGGACGACCGAAAACTGCTCGAGATCAGTTCGCATCCGAACATCGAGATCCGGCTCTTCAACCCGGTCGCGACACGCCACTTCAAGAAGATCGGCACGGTGTTTGAATTCGCGCGTGTCAATCGGCGCATGCACAACAAGGCGATGATCGCGGACAACCAGGCGGCGATCATCGGCGGCCGCAATATCGGCGACGAGTACTTCGGCGCGTCGTCGATGCTGGAGTTCGGCGATCTCGACGTCGTCGTGCACGGCCCGGTCGTGAACGACATCTCGAACGAATTCGATACGTTCTGGAATTCGCCGTATGCGTATCCGGTCAATGTGCTGGTCGGACATGACGCGCCACCGGGCGGACTCGATCAGGAGCGCGAACGATTGCGCGATTACCTGCGGGCCATGGAAGACAATCCGTACGTGCTCGAGGCGCGGCACCGGCTCGACCAGATCGTGCATGGCGAGGGTGCGGAACTCTCATGGGGGCATGCAACGCTGCTGTACGACGATCCCGCGAAGATCGCGCGGGCACCGAAGGACAGTGAAGGGCACCTGATGCCGCAGCTGCGTGCGCTTGCGTTGCGGCCCGAGCACGAGTTGCTGATCGTGTCGCCGTATTTCGTGCCGGGCAAGGACATGGTCGAACGGCTGCATGCGCTCACCGCGCGCGGCGTACGCGTGACGATCCTGACGAACTCGCTCGCATCGACCGACGTCGCGGCCGTGCATGCTGGCTACCGGCGGTATCGGCGCGATCTGGTGGAGGCCGGTGTGCGGCTTTACGAGCGCCGGCCGTCCGGCGACAAGAGCATCTCGAAGCAGGTCATCATCGGTTCGTCGCGCGCGTCGTTGCATGCGAAGACGTATGTGTTCGACCGCAAGAGCATCTTCATCGGGTCGATGAATCTCGACCCGCGCTCGTTGAACCTCAACACCGAGATCGGCGTTTATTGCGAGAGTCCGGCGATCGCGTCCGAAGTCGCAGCCGACCTGGAGCCGCGGCTCGATCGCATCGCGTGGCGCGTCGAATTGAGGACGGATCCGGCGGGGACAGGGCAGCTCAAGTGGATGCAGACCGACGCGGACGGGAAGGTGACCGAGCTCGATCACGAACCGGAAGTGTCCGCGGCGCGGCGGATGGAGGTGTGGTTTCTCGGCTTGTTCCCGATCGAGTCGCAGCTATGAGCGATGACGCGGGCATCCGGCGATCCCTGCCTTCGTTGCCGGATGCCCGCGGTAGGACGCTAGCGAACGAGCCGGTCTCGTGCTTGATGCACGAGACGTCGTCACATGTGCTGACGGCACTGCACGCGTGCATGTGGCGGCCGCTACCGTTCACTCGGGGCGGTGTTCATGCGGGTCGTGCTGCTCGTGCTGCTGTTGCGGTTGCGCGGGGTGATGCTGCGCGGGCTCGGGTTGTCTTGGCTGCGGTGCCGCGTGTTCCTGCGGCTGCGGTTGGGGATGCGGCTGCATCTCCTTGCGCTGCTGTTGCTGCTGAGCCTCGTTGCGTTGCTGCATCTCCGCGCGTTGTTGCTGTTGCCGAGCCTCGTTGTGCTGCTGCATTTGCTCGTGTTGCTGTTGAGCCTCGTTGTGCTGCTGCATTTGCTCGTGTTGCTGTTGAGCTTCGTTGCGTTGCTGCATCTCCTCGCGTTGCTGCTGCTGTTGCTGCGCTTCGTTCCGCTGCTGCGCCTGCTCCCGTTCCTGCTGCATCGCCCGTTGAGCATGCATCGGGCCACCGGGTGCCTGCCGATCCGTTGCATCGGCATGCGGCGCATTCGCGCGGTTCTGCTCGAATGCGTTCGGCGCCGGTCGCGCACCCGGGCGTGCGTCACTCGCGCCGAAGTGCGGCATCGTCATCGGCGCGGCGCCGGGAGAGGGCCGCATCGCCTGCTCGCGCGGCGGCTCCGCGCCCGGGCGCATGCCGTTGCGCTCGAACGTATTGTTGTTGGTGACGTTGCCGCCGTAGTTGTTCGTGATTCGCGTGTTGCGGATGTTGGTGATGTTGTTGACCACGGTGGTCGACTTCGTCACGTACGTGCTGTGGTTGTACACCACGGCCGGACGCCGCCAGCCTTCGTTCCGGCTCGGGCCGCCCCGGTGCGGCGCGCCCCAGTTCATGCCCCACGCGTGCCAGCCCCAGTCGTGGTGCCCGAAGATCGCGGCGCCCACCGCAATGCCGATACCGAACGTGACCACGCCGGCCGCCACGGCTTCGCCGGTGGTGTATGCGGGCGGCCGGTACACGTAGCCGGGATAGGACGACACGGGTTCGCCATAGACGAGCGTCGGGTTGTACGACGGCACGTAGACGACGTCCGGCTGTGCGGGCTCGATCTCGATGGCCTGTTCCGGCGGCGGGATGATGGCCGGGCCGTTGTAGACCACCGGTGCGTCGGCAGACGGCGCGTAGTTGGCCGGCGCGGCCGGTGCGACCTGCGTGACGTGCAACTGGCTGCCCGAGCGCAGATGGCCCGATGCCTGCGCCCGCTGGCGCATCACCTGGATCGCATTCATCACGTCGGTCGGATCGTTGTAGTACGCCTGGCCGAGTGCGGTCGTCCACGCCGGGTTCGACGCCATTTGCGCGAGCACCGCGGGGAATGCGGTCAGCGCCTTGACGGACGGATCCCACGGCTGCGTATCGGCGGCGGTAGCGAGTGCCTGCCCCTTCAGCGACGGATTCTGCCCGACCCAGATGTTTGCGGCCGCGATCTGGTCCGGGTAGGTGGCGCCCGCGAGCACCAGCGCAACGAGCTTGTCCGGAAAGAGCGCGATCGGCGCGACCATCTGGTAGAGCTGGTCGGCGCTCGGCGGCGTGTATGCAACCGGCGTCGACGCGGGCTGCGGGGCGGACGCGGCGCCGGCATCGCTTGCCGGTGCGGACGGCGTGGACGTGCTGTCGTTCTTGTTACAGGCCGACAGCCCGAGCAGCGACACGATGAGGGACGACGCAATCAGCGTCCTGACGGGGCGGCGGGGTGCGGAGGTAGCGTTCATGGTGTTCGTTCGATGTAGTGGAGGCGTAAGCGGGTATACGGGTCACGCGACCGGTTCGAGCACGGTGCCGGCACCGTCCGTGGATGCTCCGGAGGCATCGGCCGGAGCAAGAGAAGGACGGGAAGATCGGGTCGGCATGTTGTTGTTCCTCGATCGATTGATATTCGGATAAACGCGCGACGGGTGCGGAAGGTGTCGCCATGTTGTGTAACAGTGTGTGAGTGCCTTGCAGTTTGAAAGCATGAAGGAGCAACGAACAGGCCGGACATGCGAAAAACCCGCGAGGCCGTGAGGCCGTCGCGGGCTTTCTGTTTCGGCGAGGCGGTGCCGGCGGTGGGCCGGAACACCGGTCATCGCGCCGTCATCGCACGAAATCCGACGTGCTCTTGATGAACGCGTTCAGCTTCGAGATGTTCACGCTGCCGAAGCCCGTCGTCGCGTCCCAGCCGGCTTTCGCGTTGTAGCCGTAGCTACCGCTGCCGTTGTTGCCGGACGTGACGTCGTGCAGCAGCGTCGCGTTGCCCGGGAAGTACTTGTAGATGCTCGACGCCGGGAAGCCGAGTGCGTTGTTGTTCGCCGATTGCAGACGCGCCCAGATGCCCGTGAAGATCGGTGCGGCGAGACTCGTGCCGCCTTCGTTGTTCAGATAGCCCGAGCCCCACAGCGTGTTGGACGTCTGGCCGTTCACCACGAGGATCGCGCCGGTGCGCAGGTCGGCGTCGAAGCCGACGTCGGGCAATGCACGCCTGGTGGATCCGGTGAGGCTCGACGATTGCCACGACGGCGCGGCTTCGTACTTGCCCGGTTCTGGATGCAATGACGGATCGATTCGCTCGATCATCGACGAATCGATTCGTAATGCGCGAGCGTTCGTCGAGGAATCATTCGAGTCGCGGGTGTGTGTCGTCCTGCGCGGCATGTCCGGTTCCGGCAGGGGCGAGCGTTCGGCGAATCAGCCTGGCGAGACCGATGGCCGCCGCGACCAGCCCGATCGGCAGCATCATTGCGAGAACGAGATAGGTCGACGCATCGTGATATATCGCATCGCACGGCCACGCGAGCGGACGAAGCAACGCGCCGACGATCAACGCAGCGGCGCCGGCCCTGCCGGCTCGAGCGGCCGGATCGATGCGGCTACATGCCGCTGGCGGTTTGCCGCGCGTCAACCGGCGTTCGTCTGCCATCCGAGCCCGAGGCTCTTCTGCAGCGACACGTAATCCTTGATCAGTTCGGCTTGCCCGGCGATCACGTTCTGTTGGGCGGCGAGCGCTTCGCGTTGCGTATCGAGCAGATCGATCATCGACGCGACGCCCGCGCGATAGCGTTCGTCCATCAGCGTGGCCGAATGCGTGGCCGACGTCTGCACCTTGGTGAGCGCGACGACGTGTTCGCGCTGGTGTCCGTAGCGCTGCAGCGACGTGTTCGCGTCCTGCAACGCGCCGAGCACCGCTTTCTGATAGTTCGCTTCCGCTTCGTCGCGCGACGCTTCGGCTGCGCGCACCGCGCCGCGCGTGCGTCCGAAGTCGAGGATGTTCCATTGCAGGTACGGCGCGCCGACCCACGTGAAGTTCTGCTTGCGGAACAGATGGCCGGGGTCCGTCGCGCTGAAACCGAGATCGCCGAGCAGCGTCACTTTCGGGAAATAGTCGGCGATGTGTTCGCCGATCTGCGCATTGCTCGATGCGAGCCGGCGCTCGGCCGCGCGGATGTCCGGCCGCTGCTTCAGCAGCGCGGCCGGATCGCCGACCGGCACGCTCGCGGGCAGCGCCGGCAACGGCGTGTCCGGCGCCGACAGCGCGGCATCGAGTGTACCGGGTGCACGGCCGGTCAGGATGGCCAGCCGGTCGAGCGACTCCGTTACCTGCGCGTCGAGCGGTATCAGCGACGCGCGCGTGTTCTCGACCTGCGTCGTCAGGCGCTCGATGTCCGCATCGGCGGCGACGCCGCGCGCGCGGCGCTGCTCGGTGAGTTCGAGCATCTTCTGTTGCAGCTCGGCCGTGCGCCGTGACAGCGCGAGCCGTTGCTGCTGATCGCGCAGGTCGACATACGCGGTCGCCACTTCGGCCGCGATCGACACCTGCGTGTCGGCGAGATCGGCGTCGACGGCTTCCGCCTGCGCGGAGGCGGCTTCGACCGCGCGACGCGTGCCGCCGAACAGGTCGATTTCCCAGGTCGCGTCGAAGCCTGCCGAATACAGTTGCAGAGGACCGGAGCCGCCGAGCGATGGGGACGAGCCGCCCGACTGGTTCGAACCGTCCGACGGCAGCAGCGAGGCGAGTGCGCTGACATCCGGCTCGCGCATGCGGATCGCGGCGACGGTGGCCGACGACTTCGGCAACTGGGCCGCGCGCTGTTGCGAGAGTTGTGCGCGCGATGCCCGCAAGCGCGCCTGCGCGACGTGGAGATCGGGGTTGTGCGCGAGCGCGGCGGCAATCAGGTCGTCGAGCTGGCGATCGTGCAGCGCATGCCACCACGCGCTCGGCGCGGGCGCGGCGGTGTCGACGCCGGATGCCGGCGCGCGCACGAAGGTCGGTGCGTCGGGCGCCGCGGGCGCGCCGTGGTAGTCGGGGCCGACGGTACAGCCGGCGAGCAGGCATGCGGCCGCGCACAGCGTGAGTGCGGGGCGGCGGGACAGGGAGAAGGGCTTCATCGCGTAAGACGGTTCAATGGCCGGATGACATCGGTTGCGGGCCGCGCGGCGTTTTCAGCAGCAGCGCGAGCGGCACGCACGCAAGCAGCGCGAGGCCTAGCAGGTAGAAGGTTTCGGAGTAGGTCATCACGATGGCCTGGACCTGGATCTGCTGCGCGAGCTGGCCGAGCGCGCGCATGTTCGAATACGCGAGGTCGCCCGTGTGTGCGAACCAGTTCGCCGCATAGTTCGACAGCCGCTCCTGCCCGATCAGCGAATTGGCCGTCACCGATTCGCGCAGCGCGGCGGCATGGAAGGTCGTGCGCCGGTCGATCACGGTGCCGATGATCGCAAGCCCGATCGAGCCGCCGAGGTTGCGCGCCATGTTGTAGAGCCCGGCCGCATCGCCCGAATCCTCGCGCGCGACGGCGGCCATCGATGCCTGGTTCAGCGGCATCATCGCGAGCATCTGCGCGACGCCGCGAATCAGCTGCGACCACACGAAATCGTGGCCGACGCTCTGCGCGGTCAGGCTGATGTCGAGCATGCAGCTCAGGCAGAACAGCAGCAGGCCGGAAATCACCAGGATGCGGAAGTCGACCTTGCCGAGCAGGCGCGGCAGGATCGGCATCACGAGAAACGCGGGCAGGCCCGACAGCAGCATGATCGAGCCGGCCTGCTCCGCGTTGTAGCCAGCGACGATCGCGAGGAACTGCGGCAGCAGGTACGACACGCCGTACAGCCCGGCGCCCACCGCGGACACGATCACGATCACGCTCGCATAGCGCGGGTTGCGCATCAGCGACAGGCGCATGATCGGCCGCTTTGCGAAGCGCTGCGACAGTGCGATCAGGATCATCCCTGCGAGTGACACGTAGCTCAGCGTCACGATCGTCTGCGATTCGAACCAGCGTTCGCGCTGGCCTTCCTCGAGCACGACGGTCAGCGAGCTCAGCCCGATCGCGAGGCCCGCAATCCCGAGCCAGTCGGCATTGAAGAACGTATTCCATTGAGGCTTGTCCGACGGCAGCCCGAACACCAGCAGCGCCATCAGCAGCAGGCACACCGGCAGGTTCAGGAAGAAGCACCAGCTCCAGCTCACGTTCTCCGCGAGCCAGCCGCCCAGCACGGGGCCGAACAGCGGGCCGAGCAGCACGATCAGGCCGAACAGCGTCATCCCGACCGGCAGTTGCGACAGCGGCAGCCGCGTGCGGATGATCGTTTGCGCGGTCGGGATCAGCGCGCCGCCCGTGAAGCCCTGGCCGATGCGTCCGGCGATCATCATCGCGAGCGAATGCGACCAGCCGCACATCATCGAGAACGCGATGAACAGCGCGGCGTTCGTCAGCAGGAAATTGCGCAGGCCGAACACGCGCGTGAGCCACGCGGCGAGCGGGATCATCACGATTTCAGACATCAGGTAGCCGGTCGAGATCCATGTGCCCTCGGTGCCCGTCGCGCCGATTTCGCCCTGGATCTGCGGCAGCGCGGAGTTCGTGATCGAGATGTCGAGCGTTGCCATCAGCGCGCCGAGTGCGCCGGCGGCAACCGCGATCCAGTCGGTCACGCTCGCGCGGCCTTCGTGCGGCGGCGCGGGCGGGGTCGCGGCGGTATCAGCCATGATGCTTCTCGTTGCCGGCCGAGTGCGTGTCGACGTCGACGGTCACGGACAGACCCGGCAGCAGGTGTTGCACGCGCGCATTCGCGGCGAGGCGGATGCGCACCGGCACGCGCTGCACGATCTTCGTGAAGTTGCCGGTCGCGTTCTCGGGCGGCAGCAGCGCGAACTGCGCGCCCGTGCCAGGCGCGAAGCTGTCGACGGTGCCGGTGAGCGTGTCGTCCGGCAGTGCGTCGATGTGCAGTTCGACGGGCTGGCCGATGCGCATCCGGCCGATCTGCGTTTCCTTGAAGTTTGCGACGAGGTAGATTGCATCCACCGGCACGACGGTCAAGAGGCGCGTGCCGGGTTGCACGTACTGGCCGACGCGCACCGTGCGGTCGCCGACGCGGCCGTCGAGCGTGCTGCGCACGATCGTGTTGTCGAGATCGAGTTGCGCCTGCGCGGCGCTGGCCTGCGCGGCTTCGAGCTGCGCGCGCGCCTGTTGAAGCTGCGCGGTAAACGACGCGATCTGCGTGCGGGCGGCGGCGATGGACGCATTGTTCGCGGCAAGCGTCGCGGCGGCCTGGTCGCGCGTGCTCTTCAGGTCGGCGACGCGTTCGTGCGTTTCGGCGCCGGTCGCCGCGAGCGGCGCATAGCGCGCGTATTCGTCGCTCGCATGCGCTGCGTTGATCCGCGACACCTTCGCCTGCGCTTCGGCCTGTTCGAGGTTCGCGCGCTGCTGGCTGATGTCCGCTTCCGCGCGCGCGATGTCGGCGCGGCGCGCGTCGACAGTCGCGGTCGATTGCGCGAGCGCGACCTGGTACTGACGGACGTCGAGCCGTACGAGCGGATCGCCGGCCTTGACCGTCTGGTTGTCGCGCACGTAGACGTCGGTCACGTAGCCGGCCACCTTCGGCGCGGCCGTCATGTTGTCGGCCTGCAGATACGCGTCGTCGGTGCTCTCGATGAAGCGGCCGACCGTCCACCAGCGGCCGAGCCACACGGTGCCGCCGATCGCCGCGAGCACGACGACGGCAATCAGGATGCGCCGCTTCGAGCCGCCGTTGCGCGGCGATAGTGCGGGTTCCTGACGATTTGCTTTCGAAAGCGGGTCTTGCGGCGTCGACATGCGGGCATCCAATTTATTCCGATCGGAAGAATTATTCCAGCTGATAGAATTGTGTCAAGTAAAATGCTGGCCGATCGAATGACGAGGAATGCATGAACGAAGCGAAGAAGCTGCGCCGCACATCGGCGGCCGGCTACGCGCGCGGCGACGAGACGCGCCAGCGGATCATCGAGGCGGCGATCGAGCTGTTCGGCGAATACGGGTTCGCCGGTGCATCGACGCGCGACATCGCTGCGAAGGCCGGTGTGAACGCGCCGGCGCTGCAGTACTACTTCGAGAACAAGGAAGGCGTGTACCGCGCGTGTGTCGACGCGATGGCCGAACTCGGCTGGAGCGTGCTGGGCCCGGCGGTCGAACATGCGCGGGCTGTGCTGGACGCGGATGCGGACGTCGACGCGCTGATCGACGCGTTCGTCGGCATCCTTCGCATGCTGGCCGACCGGATGTTCACGGTGCCGAAGACGCTGGGGCAGCGGATGTTCTTCGCGCGCGAGCAGGTCGGGCAGGAGCCGGCAAGCGCGACGGAAATCCTGATGAAGCGCGTGCGCAAGCCGCTCAACGACGTGAGCGCCGAGCTGATCGGCCGGATCTCCGGGCGAGCGGCCGACGATCCCGTCACGCGGCTGCGCGCGATGAGCCTGTTCGGGCAGTTGACGGTATTCCATCTCGTGCCGCGCTCCACGCTGCAACTGCTCGACTGGGACAGTTTCGATGGGGAAGGTGGCGCGCTGCTGATGGCGACCATTGCCGATCAGACGCGTGTGCTGCTCGAACACTGGCATGCACAGCGCGGCGCGGCGGGCGGCGGACAGGCCGTCGTCGCGAAGCCGGCCGCGCCGGCGAGCGCATCGAAGCGCGTTCCGCGCGCGAAGAAAACCGCCGCGCGCTGAGCGCGGCGGTCAGTCGTCAGCAGGCGATAGTGCCGCCGGCATCGGCCCGATCAGTCCGGCTTGCGCGCCGGTGCCGCGGGCAGCGGCGGTTCGGCGGCCGGCGTGCCGGTGGCTTGGTCGCCGTGCTCGTTGCCATCGTCGTTCCCGGGCGAAGCAGGCCGCGAACCCTGCTCATACGCGACGAGACTGCGCTGCGGATTCGCGATCCGGATCCCGCGTTCGGCGAACATCACCGCGATCCGCCGGTTGAATTCGCGCTGTACGCCCCAGCGCGCCGAGTCCTTGCACTGCACTTGCCCTGCCAGCGCGATCGTCGCGCCGTCGACCTGGTCGATGCCCCAGTAGCTGAAGTCCGACAGGATGCCGTCCTTGTAATTCGGGTCCTCGCGCAGTGCGGCGCCGATTTCCTTCAACGTCGCGATCGCGCGATCGATGTCCTGGCCGTACGCGATGCTGACCTTCACGGCAGCGTTGCCGAGCCCGCGATTCGTGTTGTTGACGGTCGTCACCGAGCTGAACGGGATCGTGTAGAGCGACCCGTCGCCCGCGCGCAGCCGCACCGTGCGGATCGACAGGTATTCGACCGTGCCGGACACGCCCGCGAGCGTGACCCAGTCGCCCACCTGCATCGCGTTTTCCATCAGCAGGAAAATCCCGGTGATGAAATCCTGCACGAGCTTTTGCGAGCCGAAGCCGAGCGCGACGCCGAAGATGCTCGCGCCGGCGAGCAGCGGGCCGATGTTCACGCCGATTTCGCTGAGGCCCGTCAGCACGACGACGAGCGCGATCATGATGAACAGCAGCGAACGCAGCATCGGCAGCAGCGTGCGCAGCCGCGCGGCCCGCACGAGATTGCCTTCGCGGGTCCACTGCTGCAGGCGCCGCTCGATCGCGATGTTCGCGGCTTCCCACACGATCAGCGCGACGACGGCCGCGATCGCGATTGTCATCAGCGCCGACGCGAGCCGATGGCCGATCGTGCCGCTTTCGAATGCGTGGAAGATCGGCACGCCCCAGATCTGCAGCAGCAGCACGACAGTCACGACCGCGATCACCGCCGACACGATCTGGCGCAGCAGCGGGTAGTAGCGATAGGCGTGAAGGTGAACGAGCGTGGGATCGTCGTCGTGGTGCTGGAACAGCCGCGCGAGCGCGCCGAACACGACGATCGACACGATCCGCATGCCGATCATCACGGCGATCGAGCGGCCGCCGAGCGTGATCAGCACGCGATAGCCGTTGTGGACGTCGAGCGCCCATACGAACCACAGCGCCATCACGACGAATACCGAGGCGGGCGCCCAGGCGTCGGCGAGCGCATTGCCGATCATCGCGAAGGTCGGGCGGTCTTCGCAGGCCGCGCGAATGCGCGCGGCGACCGGCCGGCGGCACCGCAGGATCAGCGCCGAGACCATCAGGTGGCCGACGAGTGCGATGGCCTTCAGCAATGCGACGTGGCCGGCATCACTCAGGCCGAAGTTCGCGGCGATCTCGACCGCGGACGTGCAGACGCCGACGACGATCACGATCCGTGCGATCGAGCGTTGCGCGAACGCGGCCCACGCGTCGCTGATGTGCAGCAGTCGCAGCTGCCGCGCATCGGGCTGGAAGAACAGCCGGCTGACGATCGTCACGAGGCGGCAGATCACGTAGATGTCGATCAGCGATTCGAGTGCGCTCTCGACCGGCGTGCCGGCGGCGTCGAGGACCGACATCGTCAGGCTCGCAACGCCGACGAAAACCAGCAGCGGCACGACCCGCAACGCGAGGCTGACCAGCGCGCGCGGCATCCGGCGCAGCAGGGTAGTGTGGCGGCGCGCGTGGCCGCGGCCTTGCGACGACGTAACAGGCGTATCGGTGTCGTCGGTCTTCGCGGTCGAGTCGGCCGGGGCCGCCGCCGACACTGTGTCGTCGTCGGGCCCGGGCGGCTCGGACCCGGATGGTTCGGCCTCGGTCCGTCGCGACGCTTCCACGCGACGCGCGCTCAGAGCGGCCAGCGCGTGCCGCAGCAGCCGCTTCGCGAACCATTCGACGACGAACGCGGGTACGAGCACGGCGAGGATGATCAAGATCGCGTGCGTGAGGTCCGCACGCTCGTCGGCGCGGACCAGCCGTTCGTGCCACCAGCTTCCGACCGAGCCGACATCGAGCAGCGAGTGCAGCGACTCGTTCAGCGCGCCGCCGATTTCCGCTGCCCAGTGCGCTCCCTGCCGGACGATCATCGACGCGAGCCCGTTCGTCGTGAGCGTGGTGGGTGCAGCTGCCGCCGACGCGGCGCTGGCCGCGGCTGCGCTGCTCGCGGAAACCGCGGGCGTGCTCAACACGCCGACGGCTGCGATCGCGCGCAAGGTCGTCTCGACCTGTTCACGCTCGCGCGGGTTTTGCAGCACGGAAAGCGCTTGCTGCGCCTGTTGCGGCGTCAGCGCGGGCGTGGCGCCGGAGGCGGCCGATGCGGCGGCCGGAGCAGGAGTGGCCGCATGAGCGGCCGATACGACGGCGGCGAGCAGCCAGCCGAGCAGGATATGTCGCATGAGTAGGCATGCGGGCGCGCTTTGACACGCGGCCCGCCGGTCTGGACGATGGACGGAAGTTAACATGATCGCGATCGGAACCGAATAGTTCCGTCGATGAATATTCGAATCAGGCATGCGACTGGTATGGCGGGCGTGTGTGGTCTGCCGGACGATGCGCGTCGGGCGGGAAACTGTCCGGCCGGGAAGGATTGCGGCCCGCTATTCGGGAATCGTGTTCGTGCGCCGGCGCGGCGCGTGGCGCGGTGGCCTCGATGGGGCATGAGCAGCGAACGAAACGTGCTCGCCGTAGATGGCTCCGTCAGCATGAAACTGATTCGAATTCCTGATGAATCATCCGTGGTCGTCATGGAAGATCGGCAGCACGTGCCCGGCGATTTCCTCGATGATCTCTCGGACGGGCCGGTCCGAACCCGGGTTCAGCGTGACGTGATGCGTGCCGGCCGCGCGCATGTCGCGCAGGATGTCGATCAGCGCATGCCGGCCGGTCGCATAGCCGAGCGGCAGCGCGGTGGCCGGCGCATCGCGGTTCGACGCGAGATCGAGCCGCATCGATACGCCGAATGCGCGAAATGCCGGTCGCGGGAGTCGGTCGACGGCCGCGCGCCACATCGAATGGCGGGCGCGCTGCGTGTCCGGATCGCGGTGATACGTCATCCAGCCGATCGAGTTTCGCGCGATCCAGTCGACGCTCTGTCCGCCGGAGCCGACCGCGAGCATCGGCACCGCGTCGTCGCCGCGCGGCAGCAGCGTGAACTCGGGTGCGTCGGGCGGCGCTTCGTCGGGCAGCACGCGCGACGGCATGCCGAGCGCGGTCGCGACGATGTCCCAGTGCCGGCGATACCGGTCGCGTCGCGTTTCCGCATCCACGCCGAACGCCGCATATTCAGGCGGCCGGTCGCCGGAGCCGAGCCCGAGGATGAAGCGCGAACCGGACAGCGCCGCGACCGATAGCGCGCCTTTCGCGATATGCAGCGGATGACGCAGCGGCAGCACGATCGCGCCGCTGGCGAGCACGATCCGGCGCGTGCGCGACGCGAGCGCGCCGAGCAGCACCCATGGGTCGAGATGCCCGACCGGGTCGGGATAGTCGGCGTTGTTCAGCGGCACGTCGCGAATCCACAGTGCGCGAAAGCCGAGCGTATCGGCAAGCGCGGCGAGTTCGATCTGCTCGTTGAAATCCGCGACGGTGTTGCCGCCGCGAAGCAGCGGCAGCGTCAGGCCGATCGACAGCCGCCCGGCCGGGAAGACGCGTTGCGCGACGCCGGCGCGGTCGGGGGTGGGCAAGGGCATGTCCATTCCTTGAAGTCGGGGAGGCGGGCTCGCCACGCGAGTCGTGCCGTGCCCGCATGCTAACGTGTTTGCGCGCGTCTTGCGGTGCGTGCAGCACCGGCAATCGAACGCATCGGCGGTTCCGGCATAATCGGCGCGTTCCGTCATCAGGCAATGATCAGAATGAACGTACTTCAGCAGACGATGGCCGGCCTCGCGGCGAGCGCGGTGCTGTCCGCGGCGACATGCAACGCTGTCGCGGACGAAGCGCCGCGCGCCGATATCTGCAGGACCGCCGAAGAGTCGGGCGTCACGGCCGACATCCGCAATTGCCTCGGACTGAAATACGACGCGGCCGACAAGCGGTTGAACGCCGTTTACAAGACGAAGATGGCGAGTCTCGACGAAGCGGGCAAGCTGAGGTTGCGCAACGACGAGCGCCGCTGGCTCAAGGCACGCGACACCCGCTGCGCGGAGGCGCGGCAGCCCGATGCGGGCGGCACGCTCGGACTGGTCGAACACGACAGTTGCGTCGTCGACGAAACCGAACGCCGCGTGAAGGCGCTCGAAGCCTATCGTTGATCGGAGCGCTTCGGCCACGCGATCGGCTGTAAGAGGATCGTCAGCGTCGCGCGAATCCTCTCGACGCCGCAGCCCGTCCCATTCCTGTAACACTGCCGCCGCGGCAAACGCTGCGTGCCGACGTCGATCGCGCGGGCTTTTTCCCGTCGTTTCACTTTCGAAACGTTAGCGTGTATTCATCGCGGCCCGATTGCCGATGGGGCCATTTCACCTGCCCGCGCGGCCTTGTGCCGCGAAGCATGGTGCGCTCCTTGCATATCCGTATGGGCCGTGAGCGCGATCGCCGGCGGAGTCGGTTCGGCAATCGCTTCAGTGGGTCGGACGCATATAAGACGGGGACAAGAGAATGAAAACACACCGAATCGCAACGCATCGTGTTGCAAACATGAATCGCCGACCCGCCCGTGGATTCGCTTCGCCGCTGATTGTGGCGACATGAGCACACGGCTTTCCGTTCCATCCGATCGAATCAGGTTCGTTCCGGACGACGACGTGCATGCGTGACGCACGAGGCCGACAGGTGCCAGTCGGCCGTCGGGGATGAGCCGCTGGTGCACGCAGATGGGCGAGCATGACTTCCGGATCGTCACACCAATATGCAAGATGCGAGCGCGACGCGTGCATTCATGCGTCGCATGCGCTGCATGGTAGCGACCCGCGCGACATCGGGAAACCGAAGACGTAGTTCAGGGGAAAGGTCCGCCGGCCGCATCGCGGCGGATACGACGACATTGTGCTGTCAGTTGATCCACTACCCCGATGGATCAATTGTTGAAGCGCCCATCGCCATGAGGTCGATGGGCGTCTTTTTTTGATGTGCCGGTGCGCCGCGCGGACCTCCGGCCGGATCGCACGGCGTTCTGTATCATGTGCTGGCGCGCTGGCCGCCCGTGCGGGCGCACGGCCTGCCGGCACCCCGATCACGCACCGCCGACATGAACGATACCGCCTTGCACGACCCTTCATCCGCCGGCATCGAGCCGGCTGCGCTCGATGCGCTGCACACGTTCGTCGAGCGCCATCCGCGGCTGCTCGTGCTGACCGGCGCCGGCATCAGCACGGATTCCGGCATTCCCGGCTATCGCGACCGCAACGGTCAATGGATGCGCTCGCCGCCGATCCAACTCCATGAATTCCTCGGCTCCGACGCTGCACGCCGACGCTACTGGGCGCGCAGCATGATCGGCTGGCCGGTGGTCGGCCGAGCGCAGCCGAACCGCTCGCACGTCGCACTCGCGCGGCTCGGCGGTGCCGGCCGGATCGAGCGGCTCGTTACGCAGAACGTCGACGGGCTGCATCAGCGCGCGGGCAGCGGCGACGTGATCGAACTGCACGGCGGGATCAACGGCGTGACGTGCCTCGATTGCGGCGCGCATCATGCACGCGCGACGATCCAGACCGTGCTCGAAACGGACAACCCCGAATTGCTGGGCGCGCAGGCGGAGCCGGCCGCCGACGGCGACGCGCACCTCGAGTGGGCCGCGCTCGACACGTTCCGCATTCCGGCGTGTCCCGCATGCGGTGGGCTGCTGAAACCGGCGGTCGTGTTCTTCGGCGAGAACGTGCCGCGCGAACGCGTGGCGCTGGCGTCGCAGGCGCTCGACGCGGCCGATGCGTTGCTCGTCGTCGGTTCGTCGCTGATGGTGTATTCGGGCTACCGCTTCTGCGTGTGGGCGCAGGCGCGGGACAAGCCCGTCGCCGCGCTGAACCTCGGCCACACGCGCGCCGATCCGATGCTGACGCTGAAGGTCGAGGCGCGCTGCGCGCCTGCGCTCGATGCGCTGACGGCGCGGCTGGGCGTCGGCGATACCGCGCCGGAGCGTGCATCGTGAGCGGGCCGATGTCATCGCCGGGTGCCCCCGATCCGTCCGCGCGGTTGTCGGCGCCGGCGGCCGAGCGCAACCGCGAACCGATCCTCGACGTGCTGCGCCGCGTGCTGCCGGCGAGCGGCAACGTGCTCGAGATCGCGAGCGGCACGGGGCAGCATGCGGTCCATTTCGCGCAGGCATTGCCGGCGCTGCGCTGGCAGCCGAGCGACCCCGACGCGCACGCGCGCCGCTCGATCGCCGCGTGGGTCGCGCATGCCGGCCTCGCGAACCTGGCCGAGCCGCTCGCGTTCGACGTGCGCGACGCAGCATGGCCGGCCGCGGCGCTCGATGCAATCGTCTGCATCAACATGATCCACATCTCGCCATGGGCGTGCACCGACGCGCTGTTCGCCGGGGCGTCGCGCATGCTGCGCCCGGGCGGCGTGCTGTTCCTGTATGGCCCGTATCGTCGCGAAGGCCGTCACACGGCACCGTCGAACGAAGCATTCGACCTGCAGTTGCGCAGCCGCGATCCGTCGTGGGGCGTGCGCGATCTCGAGACCGTCGTCGCGCTCGGCCTCGATCGCGGGCTCGACTGCATCGAGGTCGTCGAGATGCCGGCCAACAACCTGAGCGTCGTGTTCCGGCGCCTGCCGCACGCCGAGCAATGACGCGCATGCGCGCATCGCGGCCGGGTTTCCACTATCCTTTCGCCTGTGCGCGCGGCCCGGCTCGGGTCGCGCCCTGTTTTTTCCGGAGAATCGAATAATGGGCAAACAAGCAATCGGTGTGATCGGGCTCGCGGTGATGGGCCGCAATCTCGCACTCAATATCGAGAGCCGCGGTTACGCGGTGTCGGTGTACAACCGCAGCCGCGAGAAAACCGACGAACTGATCGCCGAATTCCCCGGCCGCAATCTCGTGCCGACCTATACGCTCGAGGAATTCGTCGCATCGCTCGAAACGCCGCGCCGAATCCTGATGATGGTGAAGGCCGGCGAAGCGACCGACGCGACGATCGCGTCGCTCAAGCCGCTGCTCGAGAAGGGCGACGTGCTGATCGACGGCGGCAACACGCACTTTACCGACACGATCCGCCGCAACCAGGAACTCGCGCAATCGGGCCTGCATTTCATCGGCACCGGCGTGTCGGGTGGCGAAGAGGGCGCGCTGCGCGGCCCGTCGATCATGCCCGGCGGCCAGCGCGACGCGTACGACCTGGTCGAGCCGATCCTCAAGCAGATCGCCGCGAAGGCGCCGTCGGACGGTGAGCCGTGCGTCGCGTACATGGGGCCGGACGGTGCGGGCCACTACGTGAAGATGGTCCACAACGGGATCGAATACGGCGACATGCAACTGATCGCCGAGAGCTACGCGGTGCTGAAGGACGTCGCGGGCCTGACCAACGAAGAACTCGGCGCGGTGTACACCGAGTGGAATCAGGGCGAGCTCGACAGCTACCTGATCGAGATCACGGCGAAGATCTTCGGCAAGAAGGACGACCAAACCGGCAAGCACCTCGTCGACGTGATCCTCGATCGCGCCGCGCAGAAGGGCACCGGCAAGTGGACGAGCCAGAACGCGCTGGATCTGGGCGTGCCGCTGCCGCTCATCACCGAATCGGTGTTCGCGCGCGTGCTGTCGTCGCTGAAGACGGAGCGCGTCGCGGCCAGCAAGATCCTGTCGGGCCCGGCCGCCGCGTCGTTCGACGGCGATCGTGCCGCGTTCATCGAAGCGGTGCGCCGCGCGTTGTACCTGAGCAAGGTGATTTCGTACGCACAGGGCTTCGCGCAACTGCGCACGGCATCCGAAGAGTACGGCTGGAGCCTCGATCTCGGGACGATCGCGAAGATCTTCCGCGCGGGCTGCATCATCCGCGCGCGCTTCCTGCAGAAGATCACCGACGCGTACGCGACGGATCCGGCGCTCGCGAACCTGCTGCTCGATCCGTACTTCAAGGACATCGCCGCGAACTACCAGGCGTCGCTGCGCGACGTCGTGGTTGCCGCGGTGAAGGCAGGCGTGCCGGTACCGGCGTTTGCGTCGGCGGTCGCGTACTTCGACAGCTACCGTTCCGAGCGGCTGCCGGCGAACCTTGTGCAGGCGCAGCGGGATTTCTTCGGCGCGCATACGTTCGAGCGTACCGACAAGCCGGGCAGCTTCCACGCGAACTGGTCGTAACCGGCCCGCGAGGGCGGCATTGTTGCGAAATTCTATTCTTTGAGTAGGGTTTTTGATTACCGGATCCCGGAATTGTTGGCTTCTGGGAAACAGTGTTTTCGTTCTTTCATGGTTTTCCCTAGGGGACGCCGGGACTAAACTCTGTTCCATCGCTGCAGACATGGTGTGTGCGGCGGAGCAAAAAAATTCCGGAGGTAATCATGAAATCGCTGATCGCAACGTTCGCTGCAGCTGCCGTCCTCGCCGTTCCCGCCGTGTCGTTTGCCCAACAAAACGCACCCGTCACCCGCGCGCAGGTGAAGGCCGAACTGTCCGCTCTGCAACAAGCCGGCTACAAGCTGGGAAGCGACCGTACGGACTACCCGGCAGGCATCCAGGCCGCTGAAGCCCGTCTGAACCCGCAACAGAACGTCGCCGCTGCCGATACGACCGGCTACGGCGCACAACCGGTCGCCCAGCAAGAGTCGGGCGCTCCGGCTGTCGCGAAGGCCGGCTGGCAAGTCAAGCGCGTGTCGGATGGCGCACCGGTCTACAAGGGTCGTTAATCGAACGGCCATCCTGGTGGCCTGATCGGACCCCGAAGGACAAGCAGCCCGTCGTTCCGTATCGCGGAACGACGGGCTGTTTTCATTGGCATGCCGGCCGGATCAGTGCAACGGTCGCGGACCGCGTCCGATCGCGGCGAATGGTCCTCCGGCCGGCTCCAGCGCCTGCAGCCACGTTTCGTCGTAGCCGCTGAGCGTGTCGAGTGCTTCGCGCAGCCGCTCGATCGCGAGTACCGGCAGTTCGACGCTGTGGCGGGCGGCGCCCGTCAGGTGCGTGACGCTCGCGAGCTGGACGAGCGCGTCGGCCGCTTCGGCGACGTCGGTGGCGAACAGCAGGTGCCGGTTGAGCAATTCGACGAGGCCGCTGGAACCAGTGAAATCCTCGGCGTTGAGCTGCACGGATAGAAACGTCGCGTTGTTCATGGTGATCTCCTCGTTGTCGCTGGATCGTGCCGCATTCCGCAGTATAGGAGGCGTCCGGCCGGGTGACGGCGGGTAGTTCGACGCCGACTGCCGCGGCCTCGCGGTGCGGCGCAAGCCCGCCGGGCGCGGCTTGCGCGCCGCCGGCACCCGTGCGCGGCGCCGCAAGAATGTTGCCGGAACGCGTGCTTGCCGCGGTCCTGAGCGCGACAAATGGTATCTTTGCCGATCGGAGCGACGCGAAAAAGGGGCCGGTGAGCCCGTTCGCGTCGACGTTCCGCTGTGGAAACTGACGGCCGCGACAGCGGTCGGATACTGGTCGGTCCGGCTTTTTGGCCGGACATCGTGCGTCGCGCGCCGGGGGGCGGTGGGCGGCGCGACGACGCAACTCCGGGAGGACCCTTGAAAAAAAATATTCCGATCCACGATTCCCTGGCGCGCTGGCTGCCGCAGGCGGCGCTCGTCGTCGCGGCCGCCGCGTTGACGGGCTGTACGATGACGCCGTGGACCGACAGCTGGCAGCCGGTGCGCCCGTCGACGCCGACGTCGGTCGCCACGCCGGGCGTGATCGCCGGCTATTACCGCGTGAATCCGGGCGACACGCTCGCGGGCATCGCGGCCGCCTACGGGCAGCGCGTGCAGGACGTCGCCACCTGGAACCACATGGCGCCCACCGATGCCGTGTCGCCGGGCCAGGTGCTGCGCGTCGCGCCGCCGCCTGCCGCGACGTCGCTCGGGCAGCCGTCCACGTCCGTCGCACAACCAGGCTCGCTCGCATGGCCGGCCACGGGCAGCGTCGTGACGTCGTTTACGGCCGGCAGGACGCGCGGCGTCGTGATCGCCGCATCGGGGCCCGATCATTCGGTGCGCGCAGCGGCAAACGGGCGCGTGGTGTATGCCGGGTCGGGCGTGAAGGCTTACGGGCCGCTCGTGATCCTGAAGCATGACAACGGGCTTATCACGGCCTACGGGCACAACGGCAAGCTGCTCGTCAGCGAAGGCGACGCAGTGCGCGCGGGCCAGCCGGTCGCCGAGATGGGGACCGACGCAAGCGGCCGCGCCACTTTCGAGTTCGAAGTCCGGCAGAACGGCAAGGTCGTCGATCCGATGAACTTCCTGCCGCGCAACGGCGGCTGACCGACCGCATCACGACGTGTGCGCCATGCGGCGCACACGCTCCCGTCTTCACCCTTCCTTGAGCGTCGCGGCGCCGGACTGTCTCGCATGATTGCCGAGCCAGCGGATTCCGAGCGCAAGTCCCGCCGCGCCGAGCGCAATCAACGAGCACTGGATTGCCACCGGCAGGTAGCCGTGCGGACGCGGATCGACGAACGGGTACGGATACCAGTTCTCCAGCGCGCCGCGCACGAGCGTATAGCCGAGATAGACGAGCGGAAAGCCGAGCCACGCGAACGCGCTGCGCCGCGCGATCGGCGAGCGCGGCTCCACGTACAGCCAGTCGCAAAGCATCACGAGCGGCACGATCCGGTGCAATACCCAGTTGTTGAAGGCAGGCGTGATGTGGCGCAGCGCATCGAGCCGCGCGAGCAGCAGCGCGTAGACGATCGCGGTGATCAGCATGTACAGCACGGCGGCGCCGCGCATCGATTCGTAGCGGGCCGAGCCCGGGCGCGCGATGCGCCGCAGCCCCGCGGCCAGCACCGCGGCCGCGTAGAGGCTGCTCAGTTGCGTGAAGTAGCTGAGATAGTTGCCGAGATGAAAGCTCGGCATGGACCAGTAGTTCGCGATGCTGTGCAGCGTGGTGGATACCGCGAGCAGCGCGGCAATCAGCCGATAGGCTGCAACGAAGAACGCTTTGCTCATGACGGCCGCGCGACGTCGCACCAAAGCTTCATCGTGCCACAGCCGTCCGCGCGCGCGATGCGGATTTTCCATATGCCGGCGTGCGGCGGGGCAGCACCGTTTCTCCAGTTATTTGATTCGGTCGCGCAACAGTGGACACACGGACGGCTACAATCGGGGCAGCCGCCCGGCCCAGGCCAGCCGCGGCGCGCTTTCCCCGAATACAACACGAGAAACACGAGACCAAGCATGAGAAACATCCTTGCGAAACAGACGCGCTACAGCTCGCCTGCGATCTTCTTTCACTGGGCCATCTTTCTGCTGGTGGCGCTGGCCTACCTGGCCATCGAGATTCGCGGGCCGAAAGGCAGCGACAGTCGCGTGTTCTGGATGAACGTGCACCTTCTGGCCGGTACGTTCGTGCTGGTGCTGTCGGTATTGCGCGTGCTGTGGCGGGCGGTCAGCCGCGTGCCGGGAGCCATCCCGCAGGCGACGCTGCTGAAGTGGCTGTCGAAGCTCGCGCATTTCGCGCTGTACGTGTTCATCATCGCGCAGCCGCTGCTCGGCATCATGATGGTCAACATGGGCGGTAAGCCCGTGTCGCTCGACTGGATCGGCGTGTCGTTCACGCTGTTCGGCCCGGACAAGGCGCTCCGGCCGACGATCAAGGAAGCGCACGAACTGATCGGCAATGCGTTCTACTTCGTGATCGGCCTGCATGCGCTGGCCGCGCTCTATCACCATTTCATCCGGCGCGACGACGTGCTGCGGCGCATGGTGTGATCGCCGCACGCTGACGCCACGCTGCAGCCCCGGGGGCGCATGGTTGTGTTGACAACCATGCGCCCCCGGGCCGTTTACCGGTCCGTACGGCTGGCTATCGCACCGAACATTCTGTAACATCTCGGCTGTTTTTACATTTCTCTTACGCACTGCCGCGCATGTTGCATCGACATCGTCACTTGACCGCCTGGCTCGGCGTGTTCGCGATCTGGATCGCGATCGCGGCGCCGCTGGTGTCGCAGTGGCGTATCGCACAGGCGGCGACGCCCGATGCAATCGTCTGCAGTGCAGAGCATGGCGCGCACCGGTCGGCCGGTGCGGTCAGCGCGCACGACCATGCGTTGCATCTCGATGCATGCGGATACTGCGCATTCTTCGCGCACAGCCCCGCGATCGGCGGCCCGGCTGCTGCATCGTTCGCTCTCGTCTCCGTCACGACCGTTTCCGCCGCCGCACTGCATGCCGCCGCGGCGCGCGACGATCGCTATCCGCGCGCGTATCCGCGCGCACCGCCCGAGCGCGCCTGACGCGCTGTCTTCCGTTTTTTCATCGCCGATATCCGTGCGGTCCGTCGAGACCGCGTGGAGGGCGTCACTCGGGCATTCGATCCATGAACACTTTCTCGTTGCGCGCGCCGACGGCGCCGCGCCATTCCCGTAAGCGGCGCGTGCCGCAAATGCTGAAACTCACCGTTCCCGCGCTGGCCGTCAGCGCAATGACCGCGGCGGCTGCCGCTGAACCCGCGAGCGCGGCCGGTACGCCGACCGACGACGCGACCGTGCTGCTGCCGCCCGTCGAGATCGTCGCGTCGCCGCTGACGACACCGCTCGTCGTCGTCACGGATCCGAAGACGCCGCGCCAGCCGCTGCCGGCGAGCGACGGGGCGGATTATCTGAAGACGATCCCCGGCTTCACGTCGATCCGCAGCGGCGGGACCAACGGCGACCCGGTGCTGCGCGGGATGTTCGGCTCGCGGCTGAACATTCTCGCGAACGGGCTGCCGACGCTCGGCGCGTGCCCGAACCGGATGGACGCGCCGACTTCGTATATCGCGCCCGAAAGCTACGACAAGGTTACGGTCGTGAAGGGGCCGCAGACCGTGCTGTACGGTCCCGGCGCATCGGCCGGCACCGTGTTGTTCGAACGCGTGACGCCGCGCTTCGAGCGGCCCGGCATGCGTTTCGAGGGCAGCGTGATCGGCGGCTCGTTCGGCCGCAACGATCAGAACGTCGATGTGACGGCAGGCACGCCGGATGGGTACGGCCGCGTGACCGCGAACCATGCGCACGCGCAGGACTACAAGGACGGCAACGGCAATACCGTGCCGTCGCAGTGGGACAAGTGGAACGCGGACGCGGCGCTCGGCTGGACGCCCGACGATCACACGCGCGTCGAACTGACGGCCGGCGCCGGCGACGGCTACGCGCGTTATGCGGGACGCGGGATGGACGGCGCGCATTTTCGTCGCGAGACGTTTGGTCTGTCGTTCGAGAAGCGCCATCTCGGCGACGTGCTCGACCGGATCGAGGCGCGCGTGTACTACAACGAAGCCGACCACGTGATGGACAACTACACGCTGCGGCAGCCCGATCCGACCAGCAGCATGCCGATGCGCATGGCGTCCGAAGTGCGGCGCCGCACGCTCGGCGTGCGCGCAGCGGCGACGTTCCGCATCGGCGACGACTTCAAGCTCGTGACCGGCGTCGATGCGCAATCGAACCGGCTCGACGCGCGCTCGGCGATGGGGCGACAGAACTACGGCGACCAGCCGTGGAATGCGCAGGCGACGATGTGGAACGCGGGCGCGTTCGGCGAGCTGACCTGGTATGCGGACGACGCGTCGCGCGTGATTGGCGGCGCACGGGTCGACTACGCGAGCGCGCGCGACAAGCGTGCGACCACGAGCGGGATGATGATGAACAAGCCGAACCCGACTTTCGATGACGATCGCGCGCGCGTGCTGCCGAGCGGTTTCATGCGCTATGAGCGAGATCTCGCGTCGCTGCCCGTTACCTGGTACGCCGGGGTCGGTCACGCAGAACGCTATCCCGACTACTGGGAGCTGTTCTCTGCGCAGCGCGGGCCGGCCGGCTCGATCAATGCGTTTTCCGCGGTACAGCCGGAGAAGACCACGCAGATCGACATCGGCGCGCAGTACAAGAGCGACCGCTTCGACGCGTGGGTGTCGGCCTATGCCGGCTATGTGCAGGACTTCATCCTGTTCAACTACGCGGCCGGGATGATGGGCCCGACCACGCAGGCGACCAACGTCAACGCGCAGATCATGGGCGGCGAAGCAGGCGTGTCGTGGCGGCCGGTCGCGCCGCTGCGCGTCGAGACGTCGCTCGCCTATGCGTGGGGGCGCAACGCGACGAGCGGCGGGCCGTTGCCGCAGATGCCCCCGCTCGAGGCGCGCGTCGGGCTCGAATACACGCGTGGCGCATGGTCGGCCGGCGGCCTGTGGCGAGTCGTTGCGCCGCAGCATCGCTATGCACTGAATGAGGGCAACGTGGTCGGCAAGGACTTCGGCCCGAGCGCCGGGTTCGGCGTGCTGTCGCTGCACGCGCAGTACAACGTCAGCAAGAAGGTGCAGGTCTCGGTCGGTGTCGATAACGTTTTGAACAAGGCCTATGCCGAGCATTTGAACCTGGCCGGCAACGCGGGCTTCGGCTATCCGGCGAACGCGCCGGTGATGGAGCCGGGGCGCACCGCATGGGTGCGCGTGAGCGCGAAGCTGTAACGCCTGTCGCGCATGTGCGATGCAGCATGCGCGCGTACGAACGCGGCCCCGCCTGAACGGGCGGGGCGCGTCAACCGATTAGAGAACCGTATCTAGTCGGGGCGCAAACGTTCGCGACTCGTGATTCACTCCCGCATTCGACGCACGCGGCGCCTGCAACGCATCGTGCGCGTCGATCCGATCTCATTCGCACCGGCAGCACAATAATCAGGAGAACATGCATGGCCAGATCGATGCGTTCCAGGGTGGTGGCAGGGGCAGTGGCATGCGCGATGAGCGTCGCGCCGTTCGTCGGGACGACCGCGGCGATGACGCTCGCGACGGCGCACACGGCGATGGCGGCAATCGCGCCGGTGGACAACTATGCGGCGACGCGCTATCCGATCATCCTCGTGCACGGGCTTACCGGCACCGACAAGTACGCGGGCGTGCTCGAGTACTGGTACGGCATCCAGGAGGACTTGCAGCAGCACGGTGCGAACGTCTATGTCGCGAACCTGTCGGGTTTCCAGAGCGACGACGGCCCGAACGGGCGCGGCGAACAGCTGCTCGCATACGTGAAGACGGTGCTCGCCGCGACGGGCGCGACCAAGGTGAACCTGATCGGCCACAGCCAGGGTGGCCTCACGTCGCGCTATGTCGCCGCGGTGGCGCCCGATCTCGTCGCGTCGGTGACGACGATCGGCACGCCGCATCGCGGCTCCGAGTTCGCCGACTTCGTGCAGAGCGTGCTCGCGAACGATCCGACCGGCCTGTCGTCGTCGGTGATCGCCGCGTTCGTCAATGTGTTCGGGATCCTGACGAGCAGCAACCACAACACCGACCAGGATGCGCTTGCCGCGTTGACGACGCTGACGACCGCCCAGGCCGCCACGTACAACCGGAATTATCCGAGCGCCGGCCTCGGTGCTCCAGGCAGTTGCCAGACGGGCGCGCCGACGGAGACGGTCGGCGGCAACACGCATCTGCTGTATTCGTGGGCCGGCACGGCGATCCAGCCGACGATCTCCGCGTTCGGCGTCACGGGGGCGACGGATACCAGCACGATTCCGTTGATCGACCCGGCCAACGCGCTCGATCTGTCGACGCTCGCGCTGCTCGGCACCGGCACGGTGATGATCAATCGCGGCTCGGGCCAGAACGACGGGCTGGTGTCGAAGTGCAGCGCACTGTACGGGAAGGTGCTCGGCACGAATTACAAGTGGAACCACCTCGACGAGATCAACCAGTTGCTCGGCGTGCGCGGCGCGTACGCGGAGGATCCGGTCGCGGTGATCCGCACGCATGCGAACCGGCTGAAGCTCGCGGGCGTGTGATCGATGATGGCACGTGAAGGACGCGCGCCGCTCGCGCGGCGCGTTGCGCTCTACGGGGCGGTGGGGCTCGCGGCGATTGCCGGAGCGGCGATCTGGAACGGTGCGGCATCGCATCGCGGCGCTGCTGCCACGCCCTCGTCGGCGGTGGCGGCGGCGCTTGGTGGCGCGGCCGCCGCGCCGCAGGCCGCGGTGCCGGCGAGCGCGGGCCTGCCGGCACCGCTCGCCGGTTCGAGTGCGCCGCGGCTGCCGCTCGATGCCGGAGGCCATCTTGCGAAGTCGCGCTCGGTGCGCGATTTCTTCGACTACTGCCTGACCGCGCAGAGCGACCTGAGCGCGGCCGCGCTCGATGCGCTCGTCGTGCGCGAGATCGCCGCGCAGCTCGACGGCACGGTCGCGCAGCCCGAAGCGCTCGACGTCTGGCACCGGTATCGTGCGTATCTCGATGCGCTCGCGAAACTGCCGGATGCGGGCGCGGTCGACAAGTCCGATCTCGGCGCGCTGCAACTCGCACTCGACCAGCGCGCGTCGATCGCATACCGAACGCTCGGCGACTGGAGCACGCCGTTCTTCGGGGCGGAGCAATGGCGGCAGCGCCACGATCTCGCGCGGTTGAAGATCATGCAGGACCGCACGCTGACGGATGCGCAGAAGGCCGAGCGGCTCGCGGCGCTCGCGCAGCAGATCCCGGCGGACGAGCGGGCGGCGCAGCAGCGGATCGATCAGCAGCGCGCCGCAATCGACCAGATCACACAGTTGCAGAAAAGCGGGGCGACGCCGGACGCGATGCGCGCGCAACTGACACAGACACTGGGCCCGGAGGCCGCCGCACGGGTCGCGCAGATGCAGCAGGACGATGCATCTTGGCAGAGCCGCTACGCCGACTATGCGGCGCAGCGCGCGCAGATCGACTCAGCCGGGCTGGCGCCGCAGGACCGCGACGCGCAGATTGCAGCACTGCGGCAACGCGTGTTCACCAGGCCCGGTGAAGCGGTGCGCGCGGCCTCGCTCGACCGCGGCGCGGGCGGCGCGAACTGACGCGCACGGTCATGCCGCACGCGTGAAGCGCCGCGGCAGATGCTGCTCGATGGTTTGCGCGAGCGTGTCGAACGCGGGGCCGATCCCTTCGTGCGCGACGCACGCATAGCCGAGCAGCAGCCCGCGCCGTGCGGTGTCCATGCGGCTGTAGTAGCTCGTGAGCGGGCGCACGATCACGCCCGCGTCGAACGCGCTCTGCGTGACGACGCGATCGTCGCACGTGTCGGGCAGGCCGAGCACCAGATGCAGGCCGGCCTCGTCGCCCATCACGGGCAGCGCGTCGCCGAAGCGGGCGCGGATCGCGTCGATCAGCAATTGCCGGCGCTCGCCGTACAGCGTGCGCATGCGCCTGACGTGCGAAGTCAGGTGCCCGTCCATGATGAATTCGGCGAGCACGGCCTGCTGCATCAGCTGGCCCTCGCGGTACAGCTCCGACAGTCCGGTGCGGAATGTGTCGACCAGATGCTCGGGGACCACCATGTAGCCCATCCGCAGGCCGGGGAACAGCATCTTGCCCAGGCTGCCGACGTAGATCACGCGGCCGCCGTCGTCGAGCCCCTGCAGCGACGCGAGCGGCCGGCTGCCATAGCGGAATTCGCTGTCGTAGTCGTCCTCGATGATCCAGCAGCGGTGCTGACGCGCGTATTCGAGCAGCATCCGGCGTCGCGCGAGACTCATCACCATGCCGAGCGGATATTGGTGCGACGGCGTGACGAGCACGAGCCGCGGCGGATGCTGCATGTCGCTCGCGCGCGGATCGATCCCTTCGTCGTCGACCGGCACCGGTGCGAGCGTGAGGCCGGTCGCCTGCAGCACGCTGCGTACGCCCCAGTAGCACGGCTCTTCGACCCACGCACGATCGCCGATGTCGGACAGCAGTCGCACCGCGAGGTCGATCGACTGGTGGATGCCGGTCGTGATGATCACCTGGTCCGGCGAGCATTTGACCGAGCGCGCGACGCGCAGGTAGTCGGCCAGTGCGCGGCGCAGCGGCCGGTAGCCGCCGCCCGGAGCGTAGGTCAGCAGTTCGGGGTTCGCTTCCTTCCACAGTCGCGCCTGCAGGCGGCTCCACGTTCGGCTCGGAAATTCCGATACGTCCGGCACGCCCGGCATGAACGCGCCCCACTGGCGCCGCGACACGCCCGCGTGTTCGATCAACTGTTGGCCGCGCGTCGACAGCACGTCCTGTGCATCCGGCAGCGGCGCGCCGGCGGCCGCCGACGACGGCGCGGCGCCCGGCGCGGGGATCGCGGCGGCATCCGGGCGCGTATCGGCGACATAGGTGCCGCTGCCGGTCGTCGTCAGCACGTAGCCTTCGGCCGTGAGCTGGTCGTACACGTGCAGCACGGTATTGCGGGCGATCGACAGGTCGGCCGCGAGCGTGCGCGAACTCGGCAGTTTTGTGCCTGGCCCCAATTCCCCGGTCAGGATGGCTTGCTGCATCAGTTGCAGCAATTGCCGGTACATCGGCTCGGGCGAGCTGCGGTCGATACGGGCGGAGAGCCAGTCGGCGACGATCACGGTGTCCAAAGTGGTTCCACTCGGAATATTGAAATGGTTCCCTATTGTAGAACCGTATGCGCCGTATAGTGGCTCGCATCTCGAAAATGATTGTCGCGCAGCAGGGGAGACAGCCACGATGAAGTCCGATGATGTGATCGTCAGTTTTCGCGGTGTGCGGAAGACCTACGACGGCGAGACGCTGGTCGTCAAATCGCTCGACCTCGATATTTACCGGGGGGAATTCCTGACGCTGCTCGGGCCGTCGGGCTCGGGCAAGACCACATGCCTGATGATGCTGGCCGGCTTCGAATTTCCGACCGGCGGCGAGATCCGGCTCGACGGCGAACTGCTGAATACCGTGCCGCCGCATAAGCGCAACATCGGCATGGTGTTCCAGAACTACGCGCTGTTCCCGCACCTGACGGTCGAGCAGAACGTCGCGTATCCGCTGACGGTGCGCAAGCTGTCGGCGGCCGAGCGCGCGGAGCGCGTCGCGCATGCGCTGAAGATGGTGCAGATGGAGCGCTTCGCGAAGCGCTATCCGGCGCAGTTGTCGGGCGGTCAGCAGCAGCGCATCGCGCTTGCCCGTGCGCTCGTGTTCGAGCCGAAGCTCGTGTTGATGGACGAGCCGCTCGGCGCGCTCGACAAGCAGTTGCGCGAACACATGCAGTACGAACTGAAGGCGTTGCACGAGAAGCTCGGTGTGACGTTCGTCTACGTGACGCACGACCAGGGCGAGGCGTTGACGATGTCCGATCGTGTCGCCGTGTTCGACAAGGGCATCGTGCAGCAGCTCGACACCGTCGACCGCCTGTACGAGTCGCCGTGCAACGAATTCGTCGCGAACTTCATCGGCGACAGCAACCGGCTGCGCGGAACCATCGCGCGCGTCGACGGCGAATTCTGCGAGTTCAGGCTCGGCGACGGCACCACGCTGCGAGGCCGCCGCATCGGCGATGCGGCCGAAGGCGCGTCGGCCGTCGCATGCATCCGCCCCGAGCGCATGAGCCTCGCGAACGGGCACGCACCCGTGAGCGGTGCGGCCAACCGCGTGGCCGGCGAAGCTCGCAGCCTCATCTATTTCGGCGATCACGTGCGCATGCGTTGCGCACTGCCTGGCCAGGACGAATGTTTCGTGAAGGTGCCGCTCGGCACGGGCGCGCTCGACGCGTTCTCGCCCGGTGCGCCGGTGTCGCTCGCATTCGCGCCCGAGCACCTGCGCGTGTTCGCGTAACACATGGTTTCCCCGGTTTTCCGCAGCACGTCGTCAACAACAACTGCCCACTTCCACCACGAGAGGAGAGGAACCACCATGAACCGAGCAAGCTTTACCGCACGTCGCACCGCGGTCGCACTGGCGCTCGCCGCTTTCGGCGTATCGGCCACGGCGGCCGAACTCACGGTCGTCAACTTCGGCGGCGCGAACGGCGACGCGCAGAAGGCCGCGTTCAACCAGCCGTTCGAGAAGGCGACCGGCAACAAGGTCACGGCCGTCGAATACAACGGCGAGCAGGCGAAAGTAAAGGCAATGGTCGAGGCGAAACACGTCAACTGGGACGTGGTCGAAGTCGAATCGGGCGACCTGAACCGCGGCTGCGACGAAGGGCTGTACGAGAAGCTCGACTGGTCGAAGATCGCGAAGAAATCCGATCTGATTCCTGAAGCGCCGCAGGTGTGCGGCGTCGGCTTCTTTGTGTGGTCGACCGCGCTGTCGTACAACGCGGACAAGCTGAAATCGGCGCCCACCGGCTGGGCCGATTTCTGGAACGTGAAGAAATTCCCCGGCAAGCGCGGGATGCGAAAGGGCGCACGCTACAACCTCGAGTTCGCGCTGATGGCCGACGGCGTCGCACCGAAGGACGTATACAAGGTGCTCGCCACGAAGGCCGGCCAGGACCGCGCGTTCAAGAAGCTCGACGAGCTGAAGCCGAACATCCAGTGGTGGGAAGCCGGCGCGCAGCCGCCGCAGTTCCTGGTCGCCGGCGATGTCGTGATGTCGACCGCGTACAACGGCCGCATCGACGCCGCGCAGAAGGAAGGGAAGAACCTGAAGGTCGTGTGGAACGGCAGCATCTACGACCTCGACTACTGGGCGATTCCCAAGGGCTCGCCGAACAAGGCGCTCGCCGAGCAGTACATCGCGTACACGCTGACGCCGAAACCGCAGAAAGGGTATGCGCAGCACATCGCGTACGGCCCCGCGAACGTCGCGGCGATCAAGTCGCTCGACGCGAAGACGCTCGCGAACCTGCCGAACTCGCCGGCCAACGGCAAGAACGCGGTGCTGGAGGATATCGGCTTCTGGACCGACCACAGCGACGAGCTCGAGCAGCGCTTCGCCGCGTGGGCGACGAAGTAACCGTTCAGGGATCCTGATGCAACCGGCCGCGCGTCGCGCTGAACGCGTCGCGCGGCATTCCGCCGGATCGCGCCCGGCCGGAGAGAACCGTTGAACACGATGACGATCGCTCCTTCCTCGCCGTCGACAGCCGCGCTCAAGCGCGAACTGAAGGCCGCCGAGGCCCGCAAGCGCACGATGGCGCTGCTGCTGATCGCGCCGCTTGCGATTTTCCTGTTGCTCATCTTCGTCGTGCCGATCGGCACGCTGCTCACGCGTGCGGTGCAGAATCCGGAGATCGCGACCGCGCTGCCGAACACGATCGCCGCGCTGTCGGGCTGGGACCGCAAGACGCGGCCGTCCGACGCCGCGTATGCCGCGCTCGCGGCCGACATGACGAAGGTCGCCGACAGCGAGGCGATGGGCGCGCTTGCGCGGCGTCTGAATACCGAGATTCCCGGCTATCGTTCGCTCGTCGCGAAGACGGCGCGCGCTATGCCGCTGAAGGACGACAACGATGCCGCAGCCGCAGCGCTCACGCCCGCACAGACGCGTGCGAAGTTGATCGACCTCGATTCCCGCTGGGGGGACGTCGCATACTGGCAGTCGATCGCGAAGAACGGCAGCCAGCTGTCGCCGTTCTACCTGCTTGCGTCGCTCGACCACAAGCAGGATGGCTTCGGCCACATCGTGCAGGCCGATCCCGACCAGTCGATCTATCTCGCGATCTTCGGCCGCACGTTCGTGATCGGCGTCGCGGTCACGCTGTTCGCGCTGCTGCTCGGCTATCCGCTCGCGTACTGGATCTCGACGCTGTCGGAGCGCCGCGCGAACCTCGTGATGATTCTCGTGCTGATTCCGTTCTGGACATCGGTGCTGGTGCGCGTCGCCGCGTGGATCGTGCTGCTGCAGAGCGAAGGGCTGATCAACAAGGCGTTGATCGGCAGCGGGCTGATCTCGCATCCGCTGACGCTGCTGTTCAACCGCGTCGGCGTATACATCTCGATGACGCATATCCTGCTGCCGTTCATGATCCTGCCGCTCTACAGCGTGATGAAGTCGATTCCGCCGACTTACCAGCGCGCGGCCGTGTCGCTCGGCAGTCATCCGTTCGCCGCGTTCTGGCGCGTGTACGTGCCGCAGACCTATCCGGGCATCGGCGCGGGTGCGCTGCTCGTGTTCATCCTCGCGATCGGCTACTACATCACGCCCGCGCTGCTTGGCGGTCCGAACGACCAGATGGTCAGCTATTACGTCGCGTACTTCACGAACGTGACGATCAACTGGGGCATGGCGTGCGCGCTCGGCGGCCTGCTGCTTGCCGCGACGCTGGTGCTGTATGCGGTGTACGGACGCTTCACGCGCACGAACGTGAGCCTCGGCTGAGCGTCGCGCCCGGCATGAGGCACGAAAAACGAATACGCAATACAGGAAGGGGATGCCGATCATGAAACTCGCCAGGCCGCTGTTCGCGCCGCACATGTCGTTCGTCGAGCGCGCGTGGTACGTCGCGTTGCGCGTGCTCGTCGTGCTCACGCTGCTATACCTGATCCTGCCGGTGCTCGCGATCGTGCCGCTGTCGTTTTCGTCGAGCACGTTCCTCGTCTATCCGATTCCCGGCTTTTCCACGCGCTGGTACGAGAACCTGATCGCATCCGACGAGTGGCGGATGGCTGCGAAGAACAGCTTCATCGTCGCGCCGTCGGCGACCATCGTCGCGACCGTGCTCGGCACGCTCGCCGCAATCGGGCTCACGAAGGCGAACTTCCGCGGCAAGGCGCTGCTGATGGCCGTGCTGCTGTCGCCGATGATTGTGCCGGTCGTTGTGGTCGGCGTCGGCATGTACTTGTTCTTCGCGCCGCTCGGGCTCGCGAATACATACACGGGCCTGATCGCCGCGCACGCGGCGCTCGGCGTGCCGTTCGTCGTCACGACGGTCGCCGCCACGCTGCAGGGCTTCAATTACAACCTCGTGCGCGCCAGCCTGTCGCTCGGCGCGAATCCGGTGACGACGTTTTTCCGCGTGACGCTGCCGGTGATCGCGCCGGGCGTGATGTCGGGCGCGCTGTTCGCGTTCGCGACGTCGTTCGACGAAGTCGTCGTCACGCTGTTCCTCGCGGGCGCGGACCAGACGACGCTGCCGCGCCAGATGTTCACCGGGATCCGCGAGAACATCAGCCCGACGATCGCCGCGCTCGCGACGATCCTGATCATCTTCTCGACGAGCCTGCTGCTCGCGCTCGAATGGCTGCGCGGACGCAACGCGCGGCGCGCGGTGTCGTAACGGCGCGCAGACGCAACGTTCGGCGTATCGATCGTTGCGTCCCCAACGACACGGCGCACCCGGTGTGCTGCGCCAAGGCTTTCGTTTTGCTGACTGACGACGCACTTGCCTGCACGTTCGATGCGGCTCTGCAACAATACGGTTCGCGGTGCAGCGCGTTCCGTTCCTGCCGCACGGAGCGCCCGTCGCCGCGCCGCTCAATCCGCGACGCTGCGCGTCGCTCGTCAGACGAGCCTCATCTTGTCCGAATTCGCTTCTTCCGCCGCAGCCCGTGAGCCGGCCGTCAACTGGCGCGCGATGTCCGCCGTGCTGCTCGCCGTCGCGCTCGCGACGCTCGACACAGCGATCGCGAACACCGCGCTGCCCGCGATCGCCGCCGACCTGCACGCGTCGCCGGCCGCGTCGGTATGGATCATCAACGCGTACCAGCTCGCCATGGTCGCGACGCTGCTGCCGTTCGCGTCGCTCGGCGACATCGTCGGCCACAAGCGCGTGTATATCGCCGGCCTTGCGGTGTTTACGCTTGCGTCGCTCGGCTGCTCGGTCGCATCGACGCTGCCGCAGCTGACGGCCGCGCGGATCGTGCAGGGCTTCGGCGCGAGCGCGATCATGAGCGTGAACGTCGCGCTGATCCGCAACCTGTTTCCCGCGCACCGGCTCGGGCGCGGCGTCGGATTCAACGCGCTCGTCGTCGGCGTGTCGTTCGCCGTAGGGCCGACGATCGCGTCGCTGATCCTGTCGGTCGCCGCATGGCCGTGGCTGTTCGCGGTCAACGTGCCGCTCGGCGTGGTCGCGCTCGCGGTGGCGATCCCGTCGCTGCCGCAGACGGCGCGCGGCAAGCATGCGTTCGATCCGCTCGCCGCGCTGTTCAACGTAATCACGTTTGCATCGCTGATCTTCGCGCTCGGCGAATTCGCGCAGCGCGGGCCGCTTTCCGTCGTGTTCGCCGCCGCCGCCGTCGCGCTCGCATTCGGCTGGCTGCTGATTCGCCGCCAGGCCGGGCACCCGGCGCCGATGCTGCCGGTCGACCTGTTTCGCCGCCCGGTGTTCACGCTGTCCGCGCTGACGGCCGTGTGCGCGTTCGCCGCGCAGGGGCTCGCGTTCGTGTCGCTGCCGTTCTATTTCGAAACCGTCCTGCATCGCAGTGCGGTGGAGACCGGCTTCCTGATGACGCCGTGGTCGGCGATCGTCGCGCTCGCCGCGCCGATCGCGGGCCGGCTGTCCGACCGTTATCCGCCCGGATTGCTCGGTGCGATCGGGCTTGCGCTGCTGAGCGCGGGGATGGTGTCGCTTGCCGCGCTGCCGGCGGCGCCGGGCGTCGTCGACATCGGCTGGCGGATGATGCTGTGCGGCGCGGGCTTCGGCTTCTTCCAGTCGCCGAACCTGAAGGCGCTGATGTCGAGCGCGCCGCCCGAACGCAGCGGCGGCGCGAGCGGGATCATCGCGACCGCGCGGCTGATCGGGCAGGCGACCGGCGCCGCGCTCGTCGCGCTGTCGTTCGGGATCGCGGGGCGGCACGGGCCGACGCTCGCGCTCATGCTCGGTGCGGGCTTTGCCGGCGCCGCGAGCGTCGCGAGCGGGCTGCGGCTGTTCGCGCCGTCGCATCGGGCCGGTGCGCCCGTCGCGTCGGCGCCGGTGAAGGAGCACGCGACGGAGCGGGATTCCGCGTGAACCTGGTGCCGGATAATCGCGGGGCAGGCGCGCGATGCAACACCACCGCGCGCCGTCATGTCAAATCACATCTCGCTCAGAAGCCGCCCGTCTGGATCAGCTTGTTGAGGTTCGAGATGTTCAGGCTGCCGAAGCCGGTCGGGTAATCCCAGCCGGTGCCTGCGGTGTAGCCATACCCCTGATAGCCGTTGTTTCCCGATACGACGTCGTAGCGCACGAGCGACGGGTTCGACGGAATGTCCGCATAGAACTTCGCGGCCGGGAAACCGAGGCCCGTGCCGTTCGCCGCGAGCAGGCGTGCCCAGAAGCCGGTGAAGATCGGTGCGGCTAGGCTCGTGCCGCCGATCTGCTGAAGCTGGCCGTAGTTGTAGATGTATGCGCCCGTGCTCTGAGCGGCGTCGAACGACACGTCGGGCAACCGACGGTTGCTGCCCGGCTGCCACGACGGTGCCGGCAGGATCGAGCTGACGCCGCCACCCGTGGCCCATAGCTTGCCGTTGCTGTCGAGGCCTTCGTTCCAGACCGTTTCCTTCGAGAATGCGCCGGCCGAGGTCGTGTACAGGGTCGTGCCGCCGATCGCGAGCACGTGCGGCGACGCGGCCGGCCACGACACTGTGTAGTTTGCGCCGTCCGGATAGCCGCGGTTGTTGCACTCGTACACGCCTTCGTCGCCCGACGACACCGAGAATGTCTGGCCTTGCGCGGCGGCCGTCGTGAAGATCTGTTCCTCGGCATCGAGCGTGCCGTCCGCGCTCGCATCGGTTTCGCACCAGCCGAGCGACACGTTGATCACCTTCGCGGTGTTGTCCGACACTGCACGGTTGAACGCCTGCGTGAGCCCGGTGTTGCCGGCCGCGTTCAGGTCCGCCATGTAGAACACGAGCTTGCCGACCTGGCCGCCGGCCGAGCCGACGATCGACTGGCTGTCGAGATCCCATTCGCCCTGGCCGTCCTGGTCGTCGCTGTAGCTGCCGGTCGTGCCGGTGCCGTTGGTCTTCACGGTCTGGGTCGCGACCGTGCCGTAACCGTTGCTCGACGTGAACTGCTTCAGGTCCTGCAGCGTCTGCGAGACGCCGCCGATCGTGACGATCCCGACCGTCACGCCGGCCGCGGTCGGCACTCCGGTCGCGTTGTAAAGGCCCGGGAATTCCTTCGGATAATGGCCGGTGGCCGTGCCGGCCGCAAGCGTCTGCGGCTTAGCGACGTTGCCGATGCGCAGCATCGGCCGTGCGCGTGCAACGTTCTGCAACCCCAGCACCGAGCCGACGACGTCGCCGAGCGCGCGCGGCACCTGTGCGGTCGACGCGTTCGCGAAGCCGGAGCGGCCCGCGTACTGGAAATGCACGAGCGATGTGTTGAACGCGGTCTTCACCGTGCCGGCCGTGCCGTGCGCGGACACCAGCAGCCGGTTCGGCGCGACCTCGATGTTCACGAACCCGCTCTTGCGCAGATAGTCGACGACCGACTTCACCTGCGCTTCGGTCGGCGCATAGTTCGCGAGGAATTGCTCGGGCGTCAGATACTGGCGGTAGTGTGCGCTGCCGGGCCGGTTCACGTCGCGCGCCAGTTGCTTGAGTTGCGCGGCATTACGCAGCTTCAGGCTGACGACGACGTTCGTCGTTTCGCCGGCCGCGAGTTCGAGCGACGGTGCCGCGCTGCGCGCCATCAACTGCGGGCCGGTCAGAAAGGCCTTGGTGTGGGTGTCGACCCAATCCGTCGTCGCGTGCGCGGCACCGGCCACGAACACGAGCGGCCACGCGTACGCGAGGCGGCGGGGCGACGGAAGGGGAAGGGCAAACCGGGCGTTCCTTTTCATCGGGAGTCCTTTTTAGGAGAGACGACGTTGCTGGAGCCCATAGCCCTTGTGGGGCCGCGAGCGGTGACGAGCGTAGGGCGTCGGCGCCGTTCAGGTAGCTGCCAGTTTCCATAGCTGTCAGTTCTGACATCGATGCACGATGCCGCATGTGTCGCGCGGCGCCAGCGGAGGGTGGCCGCCATTGGCGAGGGAACCGGTTCGCGGCACCGCGACAATGCGGCACGTGACGTTCGTGCGCGTAAATCGTTCGCCATCGTGCCGAAATGCGCGCGATGACGCGCGGACGAATGCGTAAGCGCATGATTTGCGATCGGCCGCGACCGCAGGCGATGTCGCACTATGTGGTCAAACGAAGCGAGGTGGCCTGGGGCGGGTGCGCGGTTGCATGGAAAAGGCGCCGACTGGCCGCCTGCACATCCCGAATTGTGGAACAACGCGTCGTGTAGTCTTTCGGACTGCTTTCGATTGCAAGGGCGCCGCCGCGAATTAGAGCAAAGATTCGAAAATCGGGCGAACCTGCGTCAGCGAAACACGGAATCCATTTCCGCTACATCGGGATGTCAAACCGATTCGGGGTTGCGAATCCAGTTTTTTGCCAATTTCAGATTCGTCCTATGGCGACTTGGCTCCCTTCCTAGCTAAAGTCGCGTGGTCTATTCCGCAAACGTTTCCGGAGGATTGATTGACCCCGAGCACGGCCGATCCGGATACACCCGCACGCGCGGGCGTCGACATCCACCAGTTCTACAGTCTCGATATCAAGGGTGCGCCCGCTGCCGCGCTGGCGGACGTCTACGAGTTCGCCGGGGCACGCGGAATCGGAGAGCCGACGAAGTACACGATCCGGTTCACGCACCCTCGCCATGACCTGTCCCGCACTGACTTCCTGAAACGGATCGGTGCGTTCGTGATCCAGCCGCCGCCGCGTGACCAGTGGAGCCAGCCTGAAAGCGCACGTCGCGTGCAAGGCGTGGTGACGGGGTTCGCCCTTAAAGCGACCAACCGCGATCAGTCGTTGTACGAGATCGTGCTGGAGTCGCGTCTGGCGCTGTTGCGCAATGCGCCCAAATGCCGGTTCTTTCTGGACAAGACCTTTCCCGAGATCATCGAGCAGGTTCTGCGAGAGCATGAGTTCAACCAGATCTTCGCGCGCTTTGAATTCCAGTTGCATCGCACCTATCGCAAGCGCAGCTTCGTGATGCAGTGGGGCGAGGACGATTTGGCGTTCATCACGCGCCTGTGCCGACGCTCGGGCATCTGGTTCGTATGCGAGGAAGGCGAGCGGTGCGAGCGAGTGCGCTTTGGTGACGATTACGCGTACTACCGTCGCGATCCTGAGCGCCTGACGGTTGCGTACCGGCCGCACAGCGGGCTCGAAACAGGAGGCGTCGAGTCGGTCAGCGCGCTCGAGATGCGCGCCAGGACTTTGCCATCCGCCTACGCGGTGCGCACGTTCAACACAGAAGCAGCGATATCGGAGCCGATCGAGGCCGTAAGCCCGATACGCGACGACCGCACCACTTATGGTGAAGCGTATACCTGGGGGATACCGAATCGGAGCGAGGACGAGGCGAAGGAGGAGGTGCAACTGCGTCGCGAGGTAGCGCTGGCCGGTCAGGTCGAGTACCGCGGCGAATGCGACATGCTGGACCTCACGCCCGGCTCGGCGCTGAAACTGTCGAACCGGGAATTGCCGGATGCGAAGCACGGGTTGCTCGTGGTGCGGACGATATGCGGCGCGAGCCGGAAGAAGTCATATCACGTGACGTTCGACGCGATTCCGTCCGATCGCCAGTATCGAATGCCGTTGAAGGAAGAGGCGTGGCCCCGGATCGACGGGGTGATCACCGGGACGATCGCGTCGTCCGGCGGTTGGCGAGATCCCTATCTGGATGGTCAGGGCGAATACATCGTCGATCTTCATCTGGATCGCGACACACGGGCGCCCGGCCTGCAAAGCTGCCCGATGAGGCTGGCGAAGCCGTTCGCCGGGCCGAACCAGACGGGCTTTCACTTCGGGCTCGTGGAAGGCACGGTGGTCGGCGTGAGCTTTCTGTGGGGCTGCGTGGATCTGCCGTTCATCAGCCATGTGCTGCACACCGCTCAGCATACGGACCCGATTGTTGCGGGCGTGCCCTGGGGCACGCGCAACACGATCCGCACGCGCTCGAACAACACCGTCGAGCTGGACGACCGGGAGGGCCAGGAACACATCAAGGTCGCGACCGAGCACGGCAAGACGCAGCTCAATCTCGGCTATACGGTGGGCCGGGACCAGCGACTACGCGGCGAGGGCTTCGAACTGCGCTCCGACGATCGCGGGCACGTCCGTGCGGGTGGTGGCCTGCTGCTGTCGTCCGACAGGCAGGAGAAGGCGACCGGACAGTCGTCCGACATGCGGTCGATGACGAACCAGTTTGCGTTGACGCAGGCGCAGGCTCGGGGATTGACCGATGCCGCAGCCGTTGCGCATGCGGAGATCGCAGACCTGAAGTCAGAAAACGCTTGGCTGAAGGACGAACTCGCTGGCCTGAAGACAGCCGTGATTGCGCTGTCCGCGCCGAACGGCGTAGGCCTGGCAACGCCGGATCGGGTGATGGTGTCGGCGGGCAAGGACGTTAGCGTCGGCACGTCGTCGCGGTTCAACGTGAATGCGCTTCGGAATATTGCTATTGCAGCAGGTGAGGTGCTGTCTCTGTTTGCACACAAGTTCGGCGTCAAGCTCTATGCCGCCCGAGGCAAGGTTCAAATCCAGGCGCAGTCCGACGCGATGGAGATGGTGGCGCAGAAAGACATGCGAATCACCAGCGCCGACGGTACCACGACCGTCAATGCCGCCAACGGGGTGGTGCTCGGCGGCGGCGGCACGGCCTACATCAAGGTGCAGGGCGATAACGTCGAGATTGGCGGGGCCGGCTGCCTGATCCTCAAGATCATCGAAATCCAGAAGGAAGGACCGGGTGCGCTGTCGCTGCCCCTACCGAAGTTCGATCAAATCGATATCGCGAACGACGAGCGGTTCATTCTCAGCGACGACATCACCGGTCGACCGATTGTGAATCGGCCGTACAAGATTCAGTTGGCTAGCGGGCAGATTATCGAGGGCGTCACCAACGGCAAGGGGGAGACCTCGTTGAGCCGGCAGGACGTTGCGCATGGACTCAAGCTGCTGCTTCAGAACAATAAGGATGTCTGATTCATGACCGACCAGACAAACCAGGCGGATGGCACGGGTGACGAGGCAGATGCGACGAAGCCCTATCAGCATGACACCGCCACGCGCATCGTGCCGATGAGGCGCGATCATCTGGGGCAACCGTATTGGGAGTCTTATCACACGCCGAGCAGTTTCCAGGTGCGGGCCGAGTGCCGCATTCCTCCTCATATGCCCGGCATCATTATCTTTGTGCATGGCGTGAATTCCACGGGGGAGTGGTATGACGCGGCGGAGCAGGCGTTGTGTGCCGGATTGAATGATCGTTTGGGCCGCACGGAAGAAACGAAGCTCGAAGCGAACTCGTATATCGTTGAAGGTTCCGATGGCCGTCCGATTCCGCGTCAGATTGATCCGGCAAAATCCGGGCATTCTCCCGTGATTCGGTTCTATTGGGGCTATCGTTCTGCAAACGGCGACGAGCATAAGTGGCGCATCCCAATGCGCAATCCGCGCGGCATTGATCTATGGGCGTGGGGGGCAGAATGCGTAAACAAGGAGGAAGGTCCTTGGTATTGGGGAGGTGGTCCTTTCCAGAACGGCACCAACAACCTGCAGCAATTGTGGAGCTACGAGGGATTCAGGCGTCACGTGCTCAAGTTCGACATGGAGTCGTTGAATACAGAGGCTGATCGCCAATTGCAAGACGCCCCTCCACGCACATATTACGCGCACGCGGCTCAACGACTGGCCGATTTGATTGACCGGATTCGCAAAGAGTGTCCACGCGATACGGTGTCAGTGATGTCGCATAGCCAAGGGACGATGATCGCGCTGGCGGCGACGGCCTTATGCAAGACACGCGCACCCGATGCAGTGTTCGTAATGAATTCGCCGTATTCCCTTGATGACAAGGTCACGGATGCCCTAGCCTGCGGCGCGGAGCGTCCGACTCCCGACGCGCGCGTCAATACCTTCCGGAATATTGCCAATCGGATCAAGCAGGACAAGCGCGAGATGGACGAGGAGCGAATGATGCAGCTTTAGTGCGGAGCGTCGGAAGATATGGATCTCTGGCGACCCGACAACCAGCGCAAGTCCGGCGTTCATGAGCGCGACAATCACGGTCGTCTTTATGTGTATTTCACACCGCATGATCGCGTGATGGGCGCGGTGCCGCTGCAAAGTATCGGCTGGCAGGGCGTGGATGACAAATTGCTTCGTGAGTTGGGTGATACCGTGAAGCAGCGCATGCTGGCACGCGGTACGCCGGTGGGCGACGTACCGGGCGAGAAGAGGTTCGGTACGCTGCCACCGACTCCCGACGACAAGCTTGTGCCCGGAGCGAAGTCGACCGATTTTTGGAACGGCAACCGGAACATCTTTACACCGCTCATGAAGTTATGGGCGGTGCCGCATCCCGATAAATCAGTAACGATCAACGCCGAGGAGGTGCCGTATCCGATTACGGAAGACGAGATGCAGCAGTTCGAAAATTCACGGAAAGGCGCGGATGAAATGGGTAAGTGGGTTCCCGATCCGAATTCCGGGAACTACGCTGATCCTGACTACCGTTACATGCGCTCGATTTTTGAGCCGAGGCACACCGTTACTACCGAGGATATTTATAGTTACCGTCGCGCAACTCGGTTCGAGACGCAGGACGAAATGCTGCAACGACTCGACACCTATCGCGCCGAGCCGACCAATCACAGTACATTGCCGAAGCATCAGGCGTTCATGCGCCGGGTGGTGGCCTACGATTTGCCGATCGGCTTTTGTGATGCGTATGAGAGGCCTGCGTTCTGGACACGCCTGATGAAGTTTGCCGACTGGACGCGGGGCAATGACGACTATTTTGAGTTTGGCGCTCCCCAAAGCATTGTCAAACCTGCCTACATCGATTGGAACACGGTAGCCGAGGAACAAAGCAGGTCCGAAGCCGAACAACTACGGCAACAGCAATGGAAAGGAGGAGCCTGATGAGATATACCGTTTTGATAATCGCACTGCTTGCTCTGACTCAAGGCTGCACCGCGCAGACTCCGCGACGTCCGACCTTCGGGCTTGGAGATTTCATGAGCTCGGCGCTCAAGGAGTTGCCGTATGACTCGCAGCCCCAAGTGATCTATCGGATTGACGATCACCGCTTTGTGACGCTGGAACGTTACCGGGACTGTTATCACGGGGAGTCGTACTACAACGACACTCATGCCGGAATTCGAAAATTTTTAGGGAGAGGCATGTTTGAAAATTTCCAGGGGCGCATTATTAATGCCGATCCGACTGGGGAGAATGTTGTGTTGCCTCTGGCTTACCCAAATGGATTGGTTTGTGGAGATGGCGAAAAAGGTTGTGTGGTGCCGTTTTGGTACTCGACAGATGGTGGCAAGACTTTCGCCACGAAGGTCTACGCGGATCATAGTTTTAATTCATTTGAAGACTCGAGGAGGTATACGTTTGCTGCAACGAAAGATAAGCTGTTTTTTGCTCAGGTCGATTATGGTAATGAAAATGGTAGCGCTTATGTGAAAGAATATCCGCTGATTCCGGGGATTGATTTGAGCAGACCGTATCCGCCCGGCGTGCGCGGCTCAACATTTTCTACATCTAAACGGCCGAATTATTTATATGGTGTCGTTACACCCTCCGGCCAGGATCGAATCGCCTGCGACACATCGATCAAGCCGACAAATCCAGATGCGTCGTTGTTACCTTAGGATCTCCTGAGCGTTCGGCTCAAGGCACACAGAAAGTATATTGGGGTATGTTAAACAATGCTATTGGCTACATTTCTCTGGTATTGGTATTTTTCATTTGCACTAGCTGTGTTCCTCTTCCAACTCCCTATGGAGCGGTGCTGGCCCCTGTTCCGACGCTTATTGATGGCGCCGTGGAATCAGCAGAGAAGTCCAGAAAACGCTCGGCGGAGATAAAATTTTCTCAAGCGGAAAATAGATGGAGATTGGCGGCCGATTGCGAAGCTTATCGTCAAAAAGCAGATGCTGGAGATCCGGTGGGCCAACTTAATATGAATCGAATTCTCTATCATCAAATGTATTTGAAGAGGTCGAATTCTAGATTCGCTAATTATGATGGTGATATGTGTGGGGCGGAAAAATCGGCGTCTGCGACGAGTGAAGTTGAGCGTGAGGCGGAAGGATATTTGGAAATGGCGATGAAGGGCGGATATCCGCCTGCGCTGACATATTTTGAATGCAAAAAAATATAGGGAGGGTGGGGATCTCTGGAGGCCAACTTCGGAGGATGTTGCCTTGCTGATGAGGGCGTCTGAAATGAAAGAATCTCGGGCAAAATATATGCTCGCCATGCATGTCTATTTGTTTGGTATTGATGGGGTCGCGCGTGAGGGTGCGTAAATGGCATATAGATTATTGATGGATGCCTATAAGGGGGGTGGCAGCTCGTGATATTGCGAACATGAACGACCCTTCCAAGTATCCAGGTGAGATAGTGGCGGAATCAAGTGCAGAAAAATCCGTTGTCGAAAAATATTGGGACGATTATCGTGGGGCTATGCGGGTAATTTTTATGGAATGCCGGTGGTAGGTAAGGAAAAAACCTGACCCGTGCTCGGATCTTTACAGAAATTAAATATTTAATTTGGGATTTAAGAATGAAGCTCCCAGTATGCCAAGACGACGCGACAACACACGGCGGCATCGTAAAGACCGCTTCTTCGACGTTCGATCTCGACGGCCGCAAGGTCGCGTTGTTGCATGACGTCGTCTCATGTCCGGAGCACGGCGACAACGCGATCATCGAGTGTGCCGAGGGCTACAGTGAAGGCGGCCGAAAATGGGCTGTACACATGTGCCGAACGCAGTGCGGTAGCCAGGTGATCGCCAGCAGCACGGGGATGAAAATCGCATGAGCAGAGCATGGACCCTCCCAGGCGTCGCAGAATATCAGTACGGCAAACCTCCCTCGATCTGGTGGGGCGTGCTCGCCGTGGTCGTCATACAGACTGCGGGCCTGCTCATCACGGTAGTCAACTGGGAGCAGGGGAAACCGGTGATGTCCGAACCGTTTTTCGGGCGCGCCTTCCTGTTGTCGCTGCTGATATCGGGCGGCGTATGCGCGCTGATCTATTCCGGCTACGAGGATTGGATCGAGCGGGTCGACTGGTGGAATTTCCTGTGCCGCAGCGAGCGGGCGACGTGGCGGCAATGGGCGCAAGCTCACATGGTGATCGTCGATAGCATCGCGTTGACGCCCGAGCCCGAGTTGGGCGAACGTCTGCTTGGCCTGGAGGGCAGCGCGCCGATCAACCCAGGCAAGATCCTGCCTTTGCCGGATACGGAAGGTTCGACAGGCGTATCGCGGCTCGCGATGGTACTGGAGCAACTGATGAGCCGGTTCTCGGCCAGCCTCGCGCATCATGATGCGTCGGGTCATGCGGTCGACGTGATCCTGCAATCCGCCGACAAGGACGATCTGACCGAGCTCCGAGCGGTCTGGAAGAAACTGTACCTGCCCGATCTCGTGCAGTTCGGGTGGGTGCCATTCGGTGCGAAGCAGGCAAATATCGAGACGTGGTTCGACAAGGAATGCACGTCCGATTTCCGGCTATTGCTGGGCTGCCAACTACATGCGGAGGGCACGGAGCCGGCCTGGTCCGAGGCCGCCGTGGCGATGTTGCTTACGTCGCCGCGCGTAGTCGCGAGCCTCAAGGGAACAGTCCGGCCACAGGCCCGCTTATTCCGCCCGATTGCGATGCCGTCCGATTCCGTGGTGGAAGCGCTGGAAACGCTGCTGGCGTCGGAGCAGACGCCGCGCCGGCGCATCCGGCACGCATGGATAAGTGATCTTCCGTCCCAGGGGCGTCATGCAACGCTCGGCGCCATCGACGATGCAAGGCTGGAACTGCCGGTGCACGACGTCGATCGCGCGATCGGCAAGCCGGGGCCGGTAAATGCGCTCTTGCTTCAGGCGCTCGCGGCACAGATGGTCGCGCATGGCCAGGGCGCGCAACTGGTTGCGTCTGCTAGCGCCCAAAAGGTGCGGCTGAACCTGGTTGGAACCGAACTCGTACCTGTGCCTCGCGTCGATGCAGGTTATGCGCGTCTGCTTAGCTTGTCTGTCACCGTGGCCGGGAGTTGTTGGCTGGGCGTGGTCATGGTCGGACTGAATGCCCTCAACGCATCCCCTGGGTGGTTCTGGGCCTGTATCGGCGGGTTCGTCTTGCTGTTTCTGATCCAGGTGGGCGGCTCGTACTTGAGGCGTAACTTGGTGGAAGATGACTTTTTCCGACAACTGCGACGTATGGAAGCCCGATGATGAGGTTGCTTGATGCATGGCGTGGAATCGAGCGCGCGGCGATTGAATAAGAATTAGAACAAGTACTGGATTCCCGATGGGCGGTGTGGGTTTTTCTCTCAGCCTTCCTGCAACCGGCTCCGTCGCCACGGTCGTGAATATCCGCGAAATTCCTCCTTGACACTCGCTGGCTGGCCGCTATCTTTCAATCAATAACCATCGAGTTATGAATTAACTCATGCAAAACGCTCACGACATGCTGTTCCGGACACTCGCCGATCCGACGCGCCGCGCGCTCTTCGAGCGGCTGTGCGAGGAGGGCGAGCTGACGGTGGCTGTGCTGACGGCCCATGCAGGCGTGTCGCAGCCGGCGGTATCGAAGCATCTGGGCGTACTGAAGCAGGCCGGGCTCGTGAGCGACCGCCACGAAGGCCGGCAGACGCACTACAGCGCGCAGCCGCAGGCACTGACTCCGTTGATCGACTGGACCAGCCAGATGGCCGGCTTCTGGCAGAACCGGTTCGACGCTCTCGAGGATCTGTTGAAAAGGATGGATCAATGAATCAGGCCACTACTGAAACGCGTACTGTCGTCGTCGAACGGGAACTGCCGCATCCGCCGGAGAGGATCTGGCGCGCGCTCACGCAGCCGCACCTGATCGAGGCATGGCTGATGAAGAGCGATTTCGAGCCGGTTGCGGGCCGCGCGTTCAGCTTTCGCGCGGACTGGGGTGCGGTCGACTGCACGGTGCTGACGATCGAGCCGCAGCGGGTGCTTTCCTATACGTGGGCCGCCTATGGCCTCGAAAGCGTCGTCACTTGGACGCTCACGCCGACGCCACGCGGCACGCTGTTGCGGATGGAGCAGGCCGGCTTCCGCACGGACCAGGAGCAGGCATACCGCGGTGCGCAGCACGGATGGGTGCAATTTCTTGGGTCGCTTGAACAGGTGTTGGCGCGTCCTGATGAAGACCGGGACGCCGGGGCATGAGCACATCCGCCCTGGACCTGAACGCGTCGGCCCGCATCGACGCATTGATCGCCGGGATCGCCGACTGGCGCGGCAAGACGTTCGCGGAGTTGCGCGATACGATTCTCGCGGTCAACGACGGCATCGTCGAGGAATGGAAGTGGATGGGCAGCCCCGTGTGGTCGTGCGACGGGATGATTGCGGTCGCGAATGCGCACAAGGGCAAGGTGAAGCTGACGTTCATGCATGGCGCGCACCTTCCCGATCCCGACGGGTTGTTCAACGCGGGCCTTGAAGGCAATGCGCGCCGTGCGATCGATTTACTCGAAGGCGACAGGCTCGACAAGCGGGCGCTGAAGCGCCTCGTTCGCGCGGCGATCGACTACAACCGCGCGCATCTGAAGAAGAACGCGCGATCAGGTTCCTCCGCGGGCGCGAAGGCGCGAACTAGCAAGGCGGCGTGACGCGCGAGCCGGCTGTCGGCGGGTGACGTCCCGCACGAATGCGGGGCGCCGCCGCGCGATCGACGCTGCGCCGGCCACCCGCCGACCAGCATGCAAAAAAAAGCCCGACACGAGGTCGGGCACCAAATCGGCCGCAGCCACCGCGAGGCGGCTGCGGCACCTGCAAAGGCGGACGCTTACGCTGCGAGCAGCGAGCGCAGCACGAACGGCAGGATCCCGCCGTGCTTGTAGTAGTCGACTTCGATCGGCGTATCGATGCGCAGCAGCACCGGCACGCGGATCGTTTCGCCGTTCTTGCGGTGGATCACGAGCGTGACGTCCTGCTGCGGCTTGAAGTCGTCGCCGAGGCCTTCGATGTCGTAGGTCTCTTCGCCAGTGATGCCGAGCGACTGCACGCTGTCCGAGCCCTTGAACTGCAGCGGCAGCACGCCCATGCCGACGAGGTTCGAGCGGTGGATGCGTTCGAAGCTGCGTGCGATCACGGCCTTCACGCCGAGCAACTGCGTGCCCTTTGCGGCCCAGTCGCGCGACGAGCCCGTGCCGTACTCTTCACCCGCGAACACGACGGTCGGCGTGCCGGCGTCGACGTACTTCATCGCCGCATCGTAGATCGACAGCTGTTCGCCGCTCGGCTGGTGGATCGTCAGGCCGCCTTCGACGCGCGTGCCGTCCGCCTTCGCCGGGATCATCAGGTTCTTGATCCGGACGTTCGCGAAGGTGCCGCGCATCATCACGTCGTGGTTGCCGCGGCGCGAGCCGTAGCTGTTGAAGTCGGCCTTCTGCACGCCGTTCTCCTTCAGCCACTTGCCTGCCGGCGAGTCTTCCTTGATCGAGCCCGCCGGGCTGATGTGGTCGGTCGTGACCGAGTCGCCGAAGATGCCCAGCGCGCGCGCGCCCTTGACCGTCGGGATCGATGCGGCCGGCTCCATCGAGAAGTCGTGGCCGAAGAACGGCGGCTCCGCGATGTAGGTCGACTTCGGCCAGTCGTAGACCTGGCCCGTCTCGCCCTCGATCTTGCTCCAGAGGTCGCCCTTCTTGGTCAGCTTCGAGTAGTTGTCCTCGAACTTCTTCGGGTCGAGCGCGAACTTCAGCAGCGCATGGACTTCGTCGCTCGTCGGCCAGATGTCGCCGAGGTAGATGTCGTAACCGTCCTTGCCCTTGCCGACCGGCTCGGTCATCAGGTCGCGCGTGATGTTGCCGGCGATCGCGTACGCGACGACGAGCGGCGGCGATGCGAGGAAGTTCGCGCGGATGTTCGGGTGGATACGCGCTTCGAAGTTACGGTTGCCGGACAGCACGGCTGCCGCGACGATGTCGTTCTTCGTGATCGCTTCGTTCAGTTCCGGCGTCAGGTCGCCCGCGTTGCCGATACAGGTCGTGCAGCCGTAGGCCGCGACTTCGAAACCGAGCTTTGCGAGGTAGGGCAGCAGGCCCGTCTTCGTCAGGTATTCGGTGACGATGCGCGATCCCGGCGCGAGCGACGTCTTGATGTGCGGCGCGACGGTCAGGCCGGCTTCGACGGCCTTCTTCGCGAGCAGGCCGGCAGCCAGCAGCACGCTCGGGTTCGACGTGTTCGTGCACGACGTGATCGCGGCGATCAGCACGTCGCCGTTCTTCACGTCGACGCCATTGCTCGTCGTGTACTGCGTGCCCAGATCTTCCGCCTTCTTCGCGAAGCCGTTTTCCGCGACCGGCTTCGAGAACAGGTCGGTGAACGTCGACTTGACGTTGCCGATTTCGATACGGTCCTGCGGGCGCTTCGGGCCGGCCAGCGACGGTGCGACCGTCGCGAGATCCAGCGTCACCGTCTTCGTGTAGTCGATGTCACCGGCCTTCGGAATGCCGAAGAGCTTCTGTGCCTTGAAGTAGTTCTCGAACGCGGCGATTTCGGCCTTCGTGCGGCCCGTGCCTTCGAAGTAGTCGATCGTCTTTTCGTCGACCGGGAAGAAGCCCATCGTCGCGCCGTATTCCGGCGCCATGTTGCCGATCGTTGCGCGGTCCGGCAGCGACAGCGACTTCGTGCCTTCGCCGAAGAATTCGACGAACTTGCCGACGACCTTCTCCTTGCGCAGCATTTCGGTGATCGTGAGCACCAGGTCGGTTGCCGTCACGCCTTCGCGCAGCTTGCCCTTCAGCTCGACGCCGACGACGTCCGGCGTCAGGAAATACACCGGCTGGCCGAGCATGCCGGCTTCAGCCTCGATGCCGCCCACGCCCCAGCCGACCACGCCGATGCCGTTGATCATCGTCGTGTGGCTGTCCGTGCCGACGAGGGTGTCCGGGTAGTACACGGTGTCGCCGCCGTCCGCCTTCTTGTGGACGCCGCGTGCCAGATACTCGAGGTTCACCTGGTGGACGATGCCCACGCCCGGCGGCACGACCTTGAACGTGTCGAACGCCTGCATGCCCCACTTCATGAACTGGTAGCGCTCGTTGTTGCGCTGGAATTCCAGCTTCATGTTCAGGTCGAGCGCGTCCTTCTGGCGGAAGTAGTCGATCTGGACCGAGTGATCGACGACGAGATCGACCGGGACCAGCGGCTCGATCTTCTTCGGATTCTTGCCCGTGCGCTCCGCGACGCCGCGCATGGCCGCGATGTCGGCGAGCAGCGGCACGCCCGTGAAGTCCTGCAGCACCACACGCGACACCACGAACGGAATCTCGTCGACGCGCTTCGCGGTCGGCTTCCAGTTCGCCAGCTGCTCGATGTGCTCTTCGGTGATCTTCTTGCCGTCGTAGTTGCGCAGCACGGACTCGAGCACGATACGGATCGACACCGGCAGGCGCTCGATCTTCGTCTTCAGTTCCTTGCCGAGCTGCGGCAGCGAGTAGAACTTGCCTTTGCCGGAACCGCTGTCGAATTCCTTGAGGGTCTTGTGGAGATTGTGGGCCATGGTGATTTTCCTGGGTTTAAGGCTAGGAAACAAAGAGTCTCGTATTTGACGGCTATATCACATACAAGTCGACGTACTCATCGACCGGCATCGCTTCGAGCTTTGCCTGATCCAGCGACACGTCGAGAATCGCTTGTTGCTGCTTTGCCGGGAAACGGCGGGCGAGGTTGGTCCTGAATTTTTCGACCAGGAGCGGGATGCCGTCTGCACGGCGTCGCTGATGGCCGATCGGGTATTCGACCGTCACTTCGGCAAGCTTCGATCCGTCCGCGAATTCGATCGTCAGCGCATTCGCGATCGATCGCCTGGCCGGGTCATGGTAATCCTTCGTGAACTGCGGGTCCTCGACGCACACCGTTTTCGCGCGCAGCGCGTCGATGCGCGGGTCGGCGGCGACCGAATCCTCGTAGTCGGCCGCGGTCAGCCGGCCGAACAGCAGCGGCACGGCGACCATGTACTGGATGCAGTGGTCGCGGTCGGCCGGATTGGCGAGCGGGCCCTGCTTGTCGATGATGCGGATCGCGGCCGCGTGCGTGCGGATCGTGATCCGGCTGATCTCGTCGGTCGTGCGGCCCGCGGCAGCGAGCTGCGCGTGCAGCTGCAGCGCGGCCTCGGCGGCCGTCTGTGCATGGAATTCGGCGGGGAACGCGATCTTGAACAGCACGTTCTCCATCACGTAGGTGCCGTACGGACGCTGGAAGCGGAACGGCTTCCCGTCGAACAGCACGTCGTAGAAGCCCCAGGTTTTTGCGGTGAGCGCCGACGGGTAGCCCATTTCACCCGTTTTCGCGATTAGCGCGAGGCGCACCGCGCGGGACGTGGCGTCGCCTGCCGCCCACGATTTGCGCGAACCGGTGTTCGGCGCATGACGATAGGTGCGCAGCGACTGGCCGTCGACGAACGCGTTGGACACCGCGTTGATCAGCTCGTCGCGCGTGAGCCCGAGCAGGCGCCCGACGACAGCCGTCGACGCGACCTTCACGAGCAGCACGTGGTCGAGCCCGACGGCATTGAATGAATTCTCGAGTGCCAGGCAGCCCTGGATTTCGTGGGCCTGGATCATCGCGACGAGCACGTCGCGCATGGCAAGCGGCTTCCTGCCGGCCGCGACGGCCGTGCGGGACAGCCAGTCGGCCGTCGCCAGGATCCCGCCGAGATTGTCGGACGGGTGGCCCCATTCGGCGGCGAGCCAGGTGTCGTTGAAGTCCAGCCAGCGGATCATCGCGCCGATGTCGAAAGCGGCCTGGACGGGATCGAGCTGGAAGGACGTGCCGGGCACCTTCGCACCGTTCGGTACGATCGTGCCGGGCACGACGGGGCCGAGCAGCTTGGTGCAGGCAGGGTAGGACAGCGCCTCGAGTCCGCATCCGAGCGTGTCGATCAGGCAATGACGCGCCGTCTCCAGCGCGAGCGCGCTGTCGATGCCGGTGTTCAGCACGTAGTCGACGATATCGACGAGTACCGAATCCGGCGCAGGGCGGACGTTGGAGACGGGGGCGGACATCGAGGGTCTGGGAGACGCGCTTAGTTCGTGGCCGGCTTCAGCTCGTTCGACTGCGTCGGCGCTGCGGCGCCTTGCGCCATTTCCGGCGTCACGCACTCGTCGGCGAGACGCTCGCCGCCGTTCGCGTCGGTGAACAGCATCGCCTTGGTCGGGATCACGATCAGCTTGAAGCCGTTGGCCGGATCGTAGAACGTATCGGCGCCCGTCGTCGTGGCCTGACGCGGCAGCTTGTAGTTCTTCTTCGCCCAGTGAACCGTGACGACCTGGTCGCGCTTCATGTCGCCGGCGAGATCGAACGACAGACCGTCCTTGCACGACCACTTGACCGCGCCGTCCGGCACCGGATCGACCTTGGCAGCGGCACGCGCCTGGGCTTTCTTGCTGCGCGGGATGATGCGTTTGGCCGGCGCCGGGCGTTTGGCCGTCTTCTTCGCGGTCGTGGTCGTACCCTGGGCGAACGCGCTCGGAGCCGACACCAGCATCGTGGCGGACAATGCGCCGATGGCGGTAGCGATCAGGAGTTTCTTCATGGAGTCAGAACCTTTCGATAATCAGTTGACAAGGGCCGGCATCCGCCGGCCGGTTTGAAACTGCACGCGCCCCGGAAGCGCGCAGCGGCCGCTATTTTCACCTATTTGGCCACGCATATTTCAGGTTTTCGGGCTCCGTTACGTTTTTTGTCGTTTCGCAAACCTGTATCGGGTTCACGCTCCGGGGATTCGATGAAATCCGTGTGTCGGCGTGGTCACCGGGCCACTCCGGCCGCGCTCGGGCCGAACAGCGGGGTGGCCTCGGCCGGCACGGGCTGGCCGGTCGCCCGCGCGCGGCGCAGCACCGACCAGTAATAGCGGTAGCTCGCGCGGTCGTGCAAGGTATCGCCGTGGCGCGTCGGGCCCCAGTCGGCCGCCTGTGCGGCCAGCAGGATCCCGGTGGCCAGCTCGACTTCGTCGGTGCGCGGTGCGAACGCGTCGACGATCGGGCGAACCTGCGCGGGGTGGATGCTCCACATCCGCGTGAACGCGAATTCGTCGCGCGCGCGGCGTGCATCGCCGGCCACGACGCTCATGTCGCGTACTTCGGTCGTCACGTTGTGCGACGGCGTCTTGCCGTGTGCGTGGCAGGCCGCGGCGATTTCCAGCTTCGCACGGCGCACGAGCGGGTGGTCGAACTGGCCGGGCGAGCGCATCGCCGCATCGGGGATCGCGCCATGATGCGCGGACACGAAGTCCATCAGCCCGAAGCTCAGCGTGCCGACCAGCGGCAGCGCGGCGAGGGCGGCCGCCTGCGCGAGCGCGCCGTGCGTCTCGACCAGCACGTCGACCGGAATCGGTTGCGCGAGGCCGAGCTCGCGGCGCGTGCCTTCGATGAACGCGACCATCTCGGCTGCGTCGGCGGCGCTCGCGATCTTCGGTAGCGTGATGTAGGCCGGCGCACGGGCGGCGCGCAACACGATGCGCACGTCGTCGCGCCAGTGGGAATGGGAAAAATCGTGGATGCGTACGCCGACCCGCCCGAAGCGGTTTTCGGCGCTGCCGAGGAATTCGGCGACGAGCTGCGCGTGCGCGGCCTCCTGGCCGACGGCCGCGCCGTCCTCGCAGTCGAGCGTAATGTCGAATACGGGGCCGAGCTCGGCCTGGAGCGCGAGCGACTTGCGCATCAGCTTCTCGCTGCCCGCGTAGTGATCGCAGCAGGGCAGGATCGCGGGCGGGGACGCCCCGTCGTACAGCACTTGTGCAGGAGTGAGCGCGGACATCTCTTCTACGTCCAGGAAGCGGGCAACGTGGAGAAAATCGGATTCGGGCGCGTTCTGGGCCGGCGCGCGGGGCGCCTGGTGCGGCAAAACGTGCCCGGATCGGATCGGGCGGCGGCGCATGCATGCCCCGCCGCCCATGCCGTGACCGGGCCGCCCGCAGGCGGCCCGGCAGTGCATCCCTGCTTAGTTCTTCAGCAGGTGAGCGACGCCGTCGCGCTCTTCGAGCAGCTCGGCCAGCGTGCCGTCCATCTTCTCGCGCGAGAACGCGTCGATTTCCAGGCCTTCGATACGCTTGTACTCGCCGTTTTCGCAAACGACCGGCACGCCGTAGATGATGTCTTCAGGGATGCCGTACGAGCCGTCCGACGGGATACCCATCGTAACCCACTTGCCGTTCGTGCCGAGCACCCAGTCACGGACGTGGTCGATCGCCGCGTTGGCTGCCGATGCGGCCGACGACAGGCCGCGCGCTTCGATGATCGCCGCGCCGCGCTTGCCGACGGTCGGGATGAACGTGTCGCGGTTCCACACGTCGTCGTTGATCAGCTTCAGCAGCGATTCGCCTTCGACGGTCGCGAAGCGGAAGTCCGGGTACATCGTCGGCGAGTGGTTGCCCCACACTGCGAGCTTCTCGATCGATGCGACCGGCTTGCCCGACTTGGCTGCCAGTTGCGACAGCGCACGGTTGTGGTCGAGGCGCAGCATGGCCGTGAAGTTCTTCTTCGGCAGATCCGGAGCCGACTTCATTGCGATGTATGCGTTGGTGTTTGCCGGGTTGCCGACGACCAGCACCTTGACGTCGCGGCTCGCGACTTCGTTCAGTGCGGCGCCCTGGACCGTGAAGATCTCGGCGTTTGCCGACAGCAGGTCCTTGCGCTCCATGCCCTTCGAGCGCGGACGTGCGCCGACCAGCAGTGCGACGTCTGCATCCTTGAATGCAACCTTCGGATCATCGGTGATCACGACGCCCGCGAGCAGCGGGAACGCGCAATCGTCGAGTTCCATCACGACGCCTTTGACGGCGGCTTGGGCTTGCGGGAGGTCGAGCAGTTGCAGGATGACCGGCTGGTCCTTGCCGAGCAGGTCGCCGTTCGCGATGCGGAACAGCAGGGAGTAAGCGATTTGACCTGCGGCGCCGGTGACGGCAACGCGCTTTGCGGGCTTAGCCATTGAAAATCTCCAGGACGGGTGAAGCGGTGGACGCGAGGCAAAAACGCCATTCTATGCGCGTTATGCGTAGCGTTGCATTGAAGCAGGGCTGGGGACTCGCGAAAGGCAGACGCGGTGAACCTGGAGACGGCCGTGGCACGTAGCCGGGGACGCGTATTTGCACCTGCGAACCCTTGCTCGCCCCGGAGTGTAGGAGCCGTCGGGCCCAAAGTCAACGGTATCATATGTCTTATATAAGACAGATGTTTTGCGGAATTTGAGTGGACGAAAAAGCGCGGTTTGTGATGAAATGCGCGCCATGACATCGAACCAGGCGAACAACGCGAATCCGACCGGCGCAGGCAGCCAAGGGCAGCCGGGCGCGGGCGATTCCGTGCCGACGCCTGCCGCTTCTCCGTCGCCGACTTTCAGTCCGTTATACCAGCAGATCAAGTCATTGATCACGCAAAGTCTCGAAACCGGTGAATGGAAGCCGGGCGAGATCATCCCGAGCGAAGTGGAGCTTGCGGCCCGTTACAAGGTCAGCCAGGGCACCGTTCGCAAGGCGATTGACGAACTGGCCGCCGAAAACCTCGTGGTTCGCCGGCAGGGCAAGGGTACTTTTGTTGCAACGCACAACGAAGATCGCGCGCAGTTCCGCTTCCTTCGTTTGCTGGCCGACGACGGTGCCGAGCACCCGCACGTGAGCCGCCTGCTCGAATGCCGGCGCCTGCGCGCGCCGGCCGAGATCGCGCGGCAACTCGACCTGAAGCCGGCCGATCCGGTCGTGCAGGTGCGGCGCCTGCTGGAATTCGACAGCGAAGTGACGGTGCTCGACGAAATCTGGCTGCCGGGCGCGATGTTCCGGGGGCTCACGTTCGAGCGGCTCAGCGAGTACAAGGGGCCGCTCTACGCGATGTTCGAGACGGAGTTCGGCACGCGGATGATCCGCGCGACGGAAAAGATCCGCGCCGTGGCGGCGGAGCCGGCCGTGGCCGACCTGCTGCACGTGCCGGCGGGTTTCCCATTGCTTTCGGTCGAGCGCGTGTCCTATACATATGGCGACCGGCCAGTGGAAGTGCGACGCGGCTGGTATGTCACAACCGGGTATTACTATCAGAATGACTTGAGCTGACGACGTATCGGCACAAGCAGCGTGCATGCGGGTTTCCCACCTTCACGTAGCACGTTTCGGGCCGCCTTTATTCTCGTTCGCGTAACGATCCAGAGCAGACTTTCGCTGCAGCGCGATATAAAAAGGCGCTAAAATTGCGGATTAGTGTGACAACATAGTAGGGGTCTAGCATGACTGACGCAGTAAGAAAGCCGAGGCCGGAATACCGGAACATCGGATTCGGCGATATCACGATGAAATACCGCATGCCGCTGGCAGCGATATTGTCGATCCTCCATCGAATCAGCGGCGCGCTGCTGTTCCTGTTCCTGCCGTTCCTGCTGTTCCTCTTCGACCAGAGCCTCACCTCCGAGCTCAGCTTCGAAGTCTTCAAGGCTTTCCTCTCCAACATCGTCGTCAAGTTGATCGTCCTCGCGCTGTCGTGGGCGTTCTTCCACCATTTCTGCGCCGGCATTCGCCACCTGCTGATGGACGTCAACCACGACGCCGTCACGAAGGAAGGCGGCAAGCGGACGGCAGTCGTCGTCTTTGTCGTCTCGATCGCCCTGACGATCGCCATGGCACTCAAACTGTTCGGAGCATTCTAAGAAAATGGCAGCCAACAACCGAATCGGCTCGAAGCGCCTCGTCGTCGGCGCTCATTATGGTCTGCGCGACTGGCTTGCGCAGCGCGTCACCGCCACGATCATGGCGGTCTACACGGTCATTCTGCTCGTCCTGTTCTTCGGCGCGCATGATTTCTCGTACGAAGGCTGGGCATCGATCTTCTCCGCACAATGGATGAAGCTCGCGACCTTCGTGACGCTGCTTTCCCTCTTCTACCACGCATGGGTCGGCGTGCGCGACATCTGGATGGACTACGTGAAGCCCGTCGGTGTGCGCCTGCTGCTGCAATCGCTGACCATCGTCTGGCTGCTCGCATGTGCGGGCTACGCCGCGCAGATTCTCTGGAGAGTGTAAAGAATGGCTGCAATCAAAACTTCCCTGCCGCGCCGCAAGTTCGACGTGGTGATCGTCGGCGCGGGCGGCTCGGGCTTGCGCGCAGCGCTGCAACTGTCGCGCGCGGGCCTGTCGGTCGGCGTGCTGTCGAAGGTGTTCCCGACGCGTTCGCACACGGTGGCCGCGCAGGGCGGCATCGGCGCCTCGCTCGGCAACATGAGCGAAGACAACTGGCACTTCCACTTCTACGACACGATCAAGGGTTCCGACTGGCTCGGCGACCAGGACGCGATCGAGTTCATGTGCCGCGAAGCACCGAACGTCGTGTACGAACTGGAACACTTCGGCATGCCGTTCGACCGTAACGCCGACGGCACGATCTACCAGCGTCCGTTCGGCGGCCACACCGCGAACTACGGCGAGAAGCCCGTCCAGCGCGCTTGCGCGGCTGCCGACCGTACCGGTCACGCGCTGCTGCACACGCTGTACCAGCAGAACGTCGAAGCGAAGACGCAGTTCTTCGTCGAGTGGATGGCGCTCGACCTGATCCGCGACGCCGACGGCGACGTGCTGGGCGTGACGGCCCTCGAGATGGAGACGGGTGACGTCTACATCATGGAAGGCAAGACGACGCTGTTCGCGACGGGCGGCGCAGGCCGGATCTTCGCGGCATCGACCAACGCGTTCATCAACACCGGCGACGGCCTCGGCATGGCAGCCCGCTCGGGCATCGCGCTGCAGGACATGGAGTTCTGGCAGTTCCACCCGACCGGCGTGGCCGGTGCGGGCGTGCTGATCACCGAAGGCGTGCGCGGCGAAGGCGGCATTCTGCGCAATGCGAACGGCGAGCGTTTCATGGAGCGCTACGCACCGACGCTGAAGGATCTGGCGCCGCGTGACTTCGTGTCGCGTTCGATGGACCAGGAAATCAAGGAAGGCCGCGGCGTCGGTCCGAACAAGGACCACGTGCTGCTCGACCTGTCGCACATCGGCGCAGAGACGATCATGAAGCGTCTGCCGTCGATCCGCGAAATCGCGCTGAAGTTCGCGAACGTCGATGCGATCAAGGAGCCGATCCCGGTCGTCCCGACGATCCACTACCAGATGGGCGGCATCCCGACCAACATCCACGGTCAGGTCGTCGGCACGTCGCGCGATCACAAGGAACCGGTCAACGGCTTCTACGCAGTGGGCGAATGCTCGTGCGTGTCCGTGCACGGCGCGAACCGTCTCGGCACGAACTCGCTGCTGGACCTCGTGGTGTTCGGCCGTGCGGCCGGCAACCACATCGTCGAGCACGTGAAGAACCAGAAGGAACACAAGCCGCTGCCGGCTGATGCAGGCGAATTCTCGCTGGCACGCCTGGCGAAGCTCGAGAAGTCGAGCTCGGGCGAGTACACGCAGGACGTCGCGAACGACATCCGTTCGACGATGCAGAAGCATGCAGGCGTGTTCCGCACGTCGGCGCTGCTCAAGGAAGGTGTCGAGCAGATGGCCGACCTGAAGGCCCGCGTGGAAAACATCCACCTGAAGGACAAGTCGAAGGTGTTCAACACCGCGCGCGTCGAAGCGCTCGAGCTGGAGAACCTGATCGAAGTGGCCCGCGCGACGATGGTGTCGGCGGAAGCGCGCAAGGAAAGCCGTGGCGCGCACGCACACAGCGATTACGAACACCGCGACGACGACAACTGGCTGCGCCACACGCTGTGGTACAGCGAAGGCGATCGCCTCGACTACAAGCCGGTTCAAATGAAGCCGCTGACGGTCGAATCCGTGCCGCCGAAGCCGCGCACGTTCTAAGCCGAGTCAAAGGAATCCGAAATGGCAAAACGCATTTTTGAAGTCTACCGCTACGATCCGGACAAGGACGCGGCACCGCGCATGCAGACGTACGAGCTCGAGATCAAGCATGAACGCATGCTGCTCGACGCACTGGTCAAGCTGAAGGCAGTGGACGAGACGCTGTCGTTCCGCCGCTCGTGCCGTGAGGGCGTGTGCGGTTCGGACGCGATGAACATCAACGGCAAGAACGGTCTCGCGTGCCTGACGAACCTGAACGACCTGCCGCAGAAGATCGTGCTGCGCCCGCTGCCGGGCCTGCCCGTCGTGCGCGACCTGATCGTCGACATGACGCACTTCTTCAACCAGTATCACTCGATCAAGCCGTACCTGATCAACGACGCGCCGCCGCCGGAGAAGGAGCGCCTCCAGTCGCCGGAAGAACGCGACGAGCTCGACGGCGTGTACGAGTGCATTCTGTGCGCGAGCTGCTCGACGTCGTGCCCGAGCTTCTGGTGGAACCCGGACAAGTTCGTCGGCCCGGCCGGCCTGCTGCAGGCTTACCGCTTCATCGCGGATAGCCGCGACACCGCCACCGGCGAGCGTCTCGACAACCTGGAAGATCCGTACCGTCTGTTCCGTTGCCACACGATCATGAACTGCGTCGACGTTTGCCCGAAGGGCCTGAACCCGACGAAGGCGATCGGCAAGATCAAGGAACTGATGGTTCGCCGCGCGGTTTAAGGTCGTATGAGCGACGATTCGCATCAATCCGACCCGCACCGTCGCGCGCGCCTTCGCTGGCGCGCGCGACGGGGTCTGCTGGAGAACGACATCGTTTTCGAACGGTTCTTCGGCAGATACGAGCATGACCTCACCGATGCAGACGTAGGCGCGTTGTCGCGCCTGCTCGATCTGAGCGACAACGACCTGATGGACTTGCTCCTCGCGCGCAAGGAACCAGAAGGCGACCTAGACAGCCCGGATATTCACCGGCTGTTGGAGATGCTGCGCAACGTGTAACGCGTTACGCCCGTTATCGAATCCCGTTTCTTTATTTCGATTGAGGATGTGCCATGACTCCGTCTGATGTTAAAGCCACGCTATCGTTCAGCGACAACTCGCCGAGCGTCGAAATGCCGATCTACAAGGGCACGATGGGCCCGGACGTAATCGACATCCGCAAGCTGTACGGCCAGACCGGCAAGTTCACGTATGACCCGGGCTTCATGTCGACGGCAGCTTGTAATTCGGCGATCACGTACATCGACGGCGACAAGGGCGAACTGCTGTACCGCGGCTACCCGATCGACAACCTCGCGCAAAACGCGGACTTCCTCGAGTCCTGCTATCTGCTGCTGAAGGGTGAACTGCCGAATGCAGCGCAGAAGAAGGAATTCGTCGACACCGTCACGAAGCACACGATGGTGCACGAGCAGATGCACTTCTTCTTCCGCGGCTTCCGTCGCGATGCGCACCCGATGGCAGTGCTGGTGGCGGCCGTCGGCGCACTGTCGGCGTTCTATCACGACTCGCTCGACATCAACGACCCGCGTCACCGCGAAGTGTCGGCGATCCGCATGATCGCGAAGCTGCCGACGCTCGTCGCGATGGCGTACAAGTTCAGCATCGGCCAGCCGTTCGTGTATCCGAAGAACGAGCTGTCGTACAGCGCGAACTTCATGCACATGATGTTCTCGAACCCGTGCGAAGAGTACAAGGTCAACGACGTGCTCGTCCGCGCACTCGACCGTATCCTGATCCTGCACGCCGATCACGAGCAGAACGCATCGACGTCGACCGTCCGTCTGGCCGGCTCGTCGGGCGCGAACCCGTTTGCATGTATCGCAGCCGGTATCGCCTGTCTGTGGGGCCCGGCGCACGGTGGTGCGAACGAAGCCGCGCTGAACATGCTCGAGCAGATCGGCTCGCCGGACAACATTCCCGAATTCATCAAGCAGGTGAAGGACAAGAATTCGGGCGTGAAGCTGATGGGCTTCGGTCACCGTGTGTACAAGAACTACGACCCGCGTGCGAAGCTGATGCGCGAAACGTGCTACGAAGTGCTGAACGAACTGGGCCTGCACGACGACCCGCTGTTCAAGCTCGCGATGCAGCTCGAGAAGATCGCGCTGGAAGACGAGTACTTCGTGTCGCGCAAGCTGTACCCTAACGTCGACTTCTACTCGGGTATCGTTCAGCGCGCGCTGGGCATCCCGACGTCGATGTTCACGTGTATCTTCGCAATGGCACGTACGGTCGGCTGGATCGCACAGTGGAACGAAATGATTGCCGATCCCGAGCAGAAGATCGGCCGTCCGCGTCAGCTGTTCATCGGCGACACGCCGCGCGAAGCGAAGCCGATCAGCGCACGTTAAGTCGTGCGTGGCGCGAACGGCCGCGAGGCCGCTCGCGTCCGGCAGGCGCAACGCCTCGACACCCCGGTGGGTCATCCCGCCGGGGTGTTTTCATTTGTGCGGCCGAAGCCGGCCCGATCCGGTGCGGTGTTCCAGCGACGGCGGCCGCGTATCGAGCGGCGACGCGCCGTTATCGGGCGCGTGGCCGTGCTGCACGAAGAACTGCCGGTATGCGCCCGGTGTCATCCCGCGCGCGGCAAGAAACTGGCGGTTGAAGTTCGCCGCGTTCGGAATGCCGCAGCGCACGGCCACCGTCGCGATCGGCCAGTCGGTGCCGACCAGATGCCGGCACGCATGCGCGAGCCGCAGCCGCTGCACGTAGCGGCCGACGCTTTCGCCGAGGTGCCGCACGAAGAGCCGCTGCAGCGTGCGTTCGGACATGTGTGCCGCCGCGGCGAGTGCGTCGACGCGCAGCGGTTCGTGGAAGTGCCGGTCGATCGTATCGAGCACGCGGTCGAGGCGTTCGGCCTCCGGCGCGGCGACGTCGGCGGCCACGGACGTGGCTGGTGCAGCGGGCCGGCCATACGCCTGCGCGGTGGCGAGCGGCTCGCCGCCGGCTTCCGCGAGATCGGCGAGCGTGTCGAGTGCGGCCGCGAGGCGGATGCGCGGCGATGGATCGAGCAACTGCGGCAGCCGTGCGCGCATCGCGCGGGCCGTGCCGGCTGCAAAGCTCAGCCCGGGCGTCGCGCGCCGCAGCAGCGAGCGCAGCGGCGCGTACTCGGGGCAGCAGTCGGCCATGCGTCGCGCCCAGTCGCCATCGAACCAGACGACGAGCGCGACTTCGGGCGCATCGCGATCGATGCGCGCGTTCGACGACCACGTATGCGGCAGGTTGGGCGGTACGAGTACCAGGTCCTCGTCCGCGTAGCTGGCGACGTGATCGCCGACGAAGCGCCGGCCGCGGCTGTTGAGCGTCAGCGTCAGTTCGTATTCGGGATGGCGGTGCCATTCGAACGGAATGCGCGCGAGCTGGCGGTGGTACACGCGGATCGAACAGCCGGGGGCGAACGTCACGTGCTCATACTGCGGTTTCATCGCGGCCTCCAGCGGGAGCAGACAACGCGCCGTGGCATGATCGTGAGCATTCGTCACGACGGAGCGATGCCATGTTTTCACATGTTTGCGTGGGTGTCGGCGATACCGCGCGCGCGTACGACTTCTATGCGCCGCTGCTCTCGGCACTCGGGCTGCGTCTGAAGTTCAGCGAGCCGGACGGCTGGTCGGGCTGGATGCCGGCCGATACCGACCGTCCGCTGTTCTTCTTCGGCCGCCCGCTCGACGGCCGCACGCCGGAACCGGGCAACGGCCATACGATCGCGTTCGCCGCGCAGACGCGCGCGCAGGTCGATCGCTGCCATGCGCTCGCACTGCAGCAGGGCGGCACCTGCGAAGGGCCGCCGGGGCTGCGGCCGCATTATCACCCCGACTATTACGGTGCGTATTTCCGCGACCCGGACGGCAACAAGCTATGCGTGGCGTGTCACCGGGCCGAATGATATCGGTTGTCAGGATTGTATCGATTGTTGGCTGAATAGTGTCGTTGCAGGACGCGCGGCGGCCGTACGCTGAGCACTTGTCACGACACGATTCAGCGAGGAGACAACGATGCACCTGACGATTGACGATCTGCCCGTCGCGATTGGCGCGGCGAAACAGGCGCTGCGCGCCGATCTGCCCGGCTACGCGGCCACGTTCCGCGAACTGGAGGGCGACATCGCGCGACAGGTCGACGCGATCCGCCGCGCGCACGCGCACGGCCACGATGTGATTCCGGTGCTGCAATTCGCGGATATCGCGAACGGCACGGTCGATCCGGGCGCGATTGCCGCGATCCGCACGCGCGGCGCGGCGGTGATCCGCGGGGTGTTCGACGCGCGGCAGGCGCGCGACTGGAACGACGAGATCTGCGCCTATCTGGAGTCGAACCGCTTTGCCGAGCGTCTGCATGCGCGCGCGGAGGATCGCTACTTCGGCAACCTCGCGTCGAGCAAGCCGCAGATCTTTGGCGTCTACTGGTCGAAGCCGCAGGTGGCCGCGCGCCAGTCGCCGGCACTCACGCAGGCACGCGTGTTCCTGAACCGCCTGTGGCGCCATGCGGACGGCGCGCGCTCACATTTCGATCCCGATCAGGTGCCGGCCTACGCGGACCGGATCCGCCGCCGGCCGCCCGGTTCGACGTCGCTCGGGCTGTCGCCGCACGTCGACGGCGGCTCGGTCGAACGCTGGCTCGGCGCGAATTTCCGGCAGGTTTACCGACACGTGCTGGCCGGCCGGTGGCGCGATTACGATCCGTTCGACGCGGCGTTCCGCCCGGAGGTCGAGGAGATTCCGTCGCCGGCCGTGTGCTCGATGTTCCGCACGTTCCAGGGCTGGACCGCGCTGACGCCGCAAGGGCCCGGCGACGGCACGCTGCAGCTGATTCCGGTCGCGAACGCAATGGCGTATGTCGTGCTGCGCGCGCTGCAGGACGACGTCGCCGACGATGACCTGTGCGGCGCACGTCCGGGCCGCGCGTTGTCGATCCTGCCGGAATGGCATGCGCTGCTGCTCGACGCGCTGGTGCCGATCCCGCACATGGAGCCGGGCGATGCGGTGTTCTGGCATTGCGACGTCGTGCACGCGGTCGAGGATGCGCATCGCGGCAGCGGGGACAGCAACGTGATGTACATCGCGGCCGCGCCCGGTTGCGCGAAGAACGATGCATACCTGCAGCGCCAGCGGCTCGCGTTCCTGCGCGGCGACAGCCCGCCCGATTTCCCGGCAGACCATTTCGAGGTCGACTTCGACGGGCGGGCAGTGGTGGGCGATCTCACCGCACCCGGCCGCGCGCAGATGGGGTTCGAGCCGCTCGCGTAACGGTTGCGACGCGTCGCGCAGGTACCTTCGGCGGCCGTTTGAGCCGCCGTCGGAGGCGGCCTGCCGAATCCGCTGCATCGCGCATGCAATTCGACGCGATCGGCTGCGGACACCCGCGAAATCGACGCGAATTGCGCAATTTGGCTTCCGATAATGGTCCGGACACAACGCAGCTGCCCCGTGCGCCGCATGGGGGAAGCGATGACCATGGAGAAGTCGATGCAATTCACGCAAGCGATCGTTCGCCGTCCCGCGCCGTCCTGTGGCGCGGGTCTCACCACCGCCGTGCTCGGTGCGCCGGACTACGACAAGACGCTCACGCAGTTCCACGCATACTGCGACGCGCTGCGCGGGCTCGGCGTCGAGCTGACCGAGCTGCCGCCGCTGGACGCGTTCCCCGATTCGCACTTCGTCGAGGACGTCGCCGTCGTGACGCCCGAATTCGCGGTGATCACGCGACCCGGCGCGCCGGCACGGCGCGGCGAGACGGCGCATATCGAAGCGGCGCTCGGCGCGCATCGCGACCTGCTGCCGATGCAGGCAGGCCGTCTCGATGGCGGCGACGTGATGCTGGTCGGCAAGCGCTTCTACATCGGCCTGACGAGCCGCACCGACGCCGAAGGCATCGCCGCGTTCGAATCGCTGGTGTCGCGCTACGGCTATTCGGTCGTCGCGGTGCCGGTCGGCGCCGGCCTGCACCTGAAGTCGGTCGTCAACGCGCTCGGCGACGACACGCTGCTCGTGACGGAGGCGCTGGCCGCACATCCGGCGTTCGCCGACTATCGCCGGATCGCGATCTCGACCGCCGACGAATATGCGGGCAACACGCTGCGCGTGAACGGCACGCTGATCACGCCGGCCGGCTATCCGCGCGTGCACGACGCGATCGGCTCGCTCGGGCTGCCGCTGCACGTGATCGACACGAGCGAGTTCCGCAAGATGGACGGCGGCCTGACCTGCCTGTCGCTGCGGTTCTAGCCGATTGGCGCGCGTCCGCTTCGGCCGGATAATGTGGCCCCCGCGCGGAACTGGAGGAGACGCTCCGCGCACCAGCCACGACCCGACCGGAGCGAACGCGGATGACCGACAAGAAGATGCAGCTCGACAAGATCGATCTACGGATCCTCGACATCCTGCGCACCGACGGACGGATCTCGTACCGGAAGCTGTCGGAGCTCGTGAACCTCACGCCGCGCCCGTGTCAGGCGCGCGTGGAACGGCTCGAGGCGCTCGGCGTGATCGAAGGCTACCGCGCGGTGATCAAGGCGCCGCGCGCGACCAAGCCGATCGTCGTGATCGCGCAGATCGTGCTGGCCGATCACGGGCGTTCGCAGGCGCCGTTCGAGGACGAGATGCGGGCGAATCCGGCCGTGCTCGATTGCTGGCTCGTCAGCGGCACGTTCGATTTTCTCGTGCGACTCGCGTGCGAGGATCTCGACGAATACCGGCGGATCGCGAACGAGTGGCTGGAAAGTTCGCGCTTCCGGATCGAGAAGATCGTGACGACGGCCGAGCTGCAGGCGATCAAGCGCAGCGTCGTCTGACGGGGCAGTGCGCGTACGGGCCGGCGGCATCGGATGCGCGGGCCCGTCGGGCAGCGCCGGTTTCGATGCGAATAACCGGCGCGATCGATTGGTATTCCGAATCAAATCGATCGCGCCGAATCCAATCAGGGTGAACACTATGGATGCTTTGCAAGCGGCAGCGGAGACGGCCGCACCGTCCGGGACGGTGCTCAAGCGCCGGCTGCAGAGCCGCCACATCGCGATGATCGCGATCGGCGGTTCGATCGGCACGGGGTTGTTCGTCGCGTCGGGCGCGTCGGTTGCGCAGGCGGGGCCAGGTGGCGCGATCGCCGCATATATCGCGATCGGGCTGATGGTCTACTTCGTCGTCACCGGGCTCGGCGAGATGGCCGCGCTGATGCCGGTGTCGGGCTCGTTCGCGGTCTACGGCGAGAAGTACGTCGACGAAGGCTTCGGCGTCGCGCTCGGCTGGACCTACTGGTACAGCTGGGCCGTGACGATCGCGATCGAGTTGGTCGCCGGGCAGATCGTGATGCGCTACTGGTTTCCGGAGATCCCGGGCGTATGGTGGGGTGCCGGGTTCCTCGTGCTGATCTTCCTGTTGAATACGTTGTCCGTGCGCGGCTTCGGCGAATCCGAATACTGGTTCTCGCTGATCAAGGTCGTCACCGTGATCGCGTTCATCGCGGCCGGGCTGTTGATCGCGGCCGGCCTGCTCGGCAACGGGCATCCGGTCGGCTTGCACAACTTCAGGATCGGCGACGCGCCGTTCGTCGGCGGCGTGCACGCGATGATGAGCGTCGCGCTGATCGCGGGTTTCTCGTTTCTTGGAACCGAGCTCGTCGGGATCACGGCCGGCGAATCGGAAAACCCGCGCAAGACGATTCCGCGCGCGGTGAAGCAGATCTTCTGGCGGATCATGCTGTTCTACGTGTTCGCGATCTTCGTGATCGGGCTGCTGGTGCCGTACACCGACCCGAACCTGCTGAAGAGCGACGTGACCGACATCGGCGTGAGCCCGTTCACGCTGGTGTTCAGCCATGCGGGCTTCCGGCTTGCCGCCGGCGCGATGAACCTGGTGATCCTGACGGCCGTGCTGTCGGCCGGCAACTCCGGCACGTATGCGGCCACGCGGATGCTGTACAACCTCGCGGCCGAAGGCCGTGCGCCCGCGATGTTCGCGACGCTGTCGCCGGGCGGCGTGCCGCGCAACGCACTGTACGCGACGATGGCGGTGGGCGGGCTGTGCTTCCTGACGTCGCTGACCAATAACCAGAGCATCTACCTGTGGCTGCTCAATACGGTCGGCATCACTGGATTCATTGCATGGCTCGGCATTGCGGTCTGCCATTACCGGTTTCGCAGGGGTTTCCTGAAGCAGGGCTACCGGCTCGACCAGTTGCCGTACCGCGCGAAGTGGTTCCCGTTCGGGCCGCTGTTCGCGATCGCGGTCTGCATCGTGATCTCGCTCGGGCAGGATTACCAGGCGTTCTTCGCGACCCGCATCGACTGGATGGAAGTGCTGTCGATCTACGTGTGGATTCCGCTGTTCGTCGCGATCTGGTGGGCGTATCGCCGCGCGCGCAAGAGCCGGCTCGTGCGGTACGAGGAGATGGATATCGGCCCGTGGCTGACGCGCTCGGTCGAGGCCGTCGACGCGGCGACGACGCAGCACGGCCAGTCGCGCTGATCGCGGGGCCGCGGCGCTACGGTCATCGGAGCCGGCATGGGCCGGAGGCCGGCTCCGATGAAGTCCGCACTTCGGCATCGGGCGCGGGCTGTCGGGTCACGCGGAACCCGAGCGGCCCGCATCGCTGCTCAAGCGCCTTTCGCCGGTTTCTCGCTGGTCACGCTGTCGGGTTCGGTGCTCGATTATACGGGCGTCGACGCGCTGTTTTCGCACGGTGCGTCGCTCGACGGCGGGGTTCCTGCGCGAGGCGGATGGCCTGATTGGGTGGCGCTCCTTCACGAGACGCCGGTCGGCGCCTGAGTCGCTGCTATTTGTCCAGCTCCGGATAGTGCCGGAAGATCCCCATGTCGTTGAACGGGATGCGGCGCTCCGACTCGAGATAGCGCGCGACGGGAGGATGCTGCGCAACGCGGTCATGCAGGCCGACGAGTCCCGCAACCTTGTGTTGCGCGCGCTTCATCGCTTTCGGGAATGCGTAACGCAGCCCTTCGATCAGCTGGAATATCGACAGATCGGCGTAACTGAGCGCATTGCCCGCGATGTAGCCGCTCTTGTGCGGATTCTGGCCGAGCACACGATCGAAGTAGTCCAGGAACTTCGGCAGCCGGTGCTCGAGGAAATCGGCCGCGCGCTCGGCGGCCTCGGCCTTCTGGTCCTCGTAGTACAGGCCACTGCCGATCGGGTGATGCGTGTCGTGGATCTCGACGACGAAATCCGCGACGGTCAGCTGGAGCTGATGCACCCATAGCCGCCCGGCTTCGTCGTCGGGCGCGAGCCCGAGCCGCGCGCCGAGAAACAGCAGGATGTTCGCGGTCTGCCCGACGACAACGTCGCCGGCTTTCAGGAACGGCGGCGCGAACGGCACGCACTCGGCCTTCGTGCTGTCCATCATGCGCATCATCGCCGACATGCCCATGCCGCGCCCCGATTCCCGCGCGACGTCGACATAGTCAGCCTCGGCCGCTTCCAGCGCGAGCCGTACGTATTCGCCGCGGCCCTGAATCTCGGGCCAGTAATAGAGCTCGTATCGCATGCAGTGCTCCTGTCCGGCCGATGCGTCGGGCGATGCCCGCATCGTGATGACGGGGAGGTCGGCCGTGCGCCGCCCCGTTGCGAATAGACAGTCTAGGAGATCGTACGGAAAGCGCGGTGCGTGCCGCGCGTCATGCGCCGCGTTCGTTGCGCTCGCCGCTTTCGGGGCCGTAGAAAGACACCCGGGTCGAGAAGTCGTCGGAGAATCCGGCGAAGCGGTGCGCGGCGAATGCGGGCACGGACGGATAGCACGTCGCCGGCCGGGGTGACGCTGCCGGTGCGCTACGACACCGCCGCGCAGATGCCCGCGTTGCGGCGTCGCGATCTCTACCTGCCGAGTAGCGCGGGTGTGCGGCTCGGCATCCTGCGGCTCGACCCGATCAGCCGCGAATACCCGAACGGCTGATGCCCCAATTTGGCTGGTAATGCCGATACAGGTATTGGCACTACCAGCCAAACCACTGTTTTTAATGGGTTTTTTCTCGTCTTCGCTGCGCCGTGGCGCATTCTGCGTGGCATAATCGATCGCACCAGTAAGGCTTGTAGTCACAACGACCCCGCATACCCATGGCACAGACTCTCTACGACAAACTGTGGAACACCCACGTCGTCCACACCGAGGACGACGGCACGGCATTGCTCTATATCGACCGTCAGCTGCTGCACGAAGTCACGAGCCCGCAGGCATTCGAAGGGCTGAACGTCGCGCACCGTCCGGTGTGGCGCATCAGCGCGAACCTGGCCGTGTCGGACCACAACGTCCCGACCACCGATCGCAGCCACGGCATTGCCGATCCCGTCTCGAAGCTGCAGGTCGACACGCTGGATGCGAACTGCGATGCATTCGGTATCACGCAGTTCAAGATGAATGACGTGCGCCAGGGCATCGTGCACATCATCGGGCCGGAACAGGGCGCGACGCTGCCGGGCATGACGATCGTATGCGGCGATTCGCACACGTCGACGCACGGCGCGTTCGGCGCGCTCGCGCACGGCATCGGCACATCGGAAGTCGAGCACGTGCTCGCGACGCAAACGCTGCTGCAGAAAAAGAGCAAGAACATGCTCGTGAAGGTCGAAGGCACGCTGCCGCGCGGCTGTACCGCGAAGGACATCGTGCTTGCGATCATCGGCAAGATCGGCACGGCAGGCGGCACGGGCTACGCGATCGAATTCGGCGGCTCGACGATCCGCGCGCTGACGATGGAAGGCCGGATGACCGTCTGCAACATGGCGATCGAAGCCGGCGCGCGCGCGGGCATGGTCGCCGTCGACGATACGACGATCGACTACCTGAAGGGCCGTCCGTTCGTGCCGACCGGCGCGGAATGGAACCAGGCCGTCGAATACTGGCGCGAGTTCAAGTCCGACGAAGGTGCGCAGTTCGACCGCGTCGTCGAGCTGAACGCGGCCGAGATCGTCCCGCAGGTCACGTGGGGCACGTCGCCGGAAATGGTCACGTCGATCGACGGTCGCGTGCCGGACCCCGAGCGCGAGAAGGATCCGGTCAAGCGCGACGCGATGGAGCGCGCGCTGGCCTATATGGCGCTCGAGCCGAACACGCCGATCGAGTCGATCAAGGTCGACAAGATCTTCATCGGTTCGTGCACGAACGCGCGCATCGAGGATATCCGCGCGGCCGCGTATGTCGTGAAGAAGCTGAACCGTCGCGTCGCATCGAACGTGCGCCTCGCGATGGTCGTGCCGGGCTCGGGCCTCGTGAAGGCGCAGGCCGAGCGCGAAGGGCTCGACAAGGTGTTCACGGACGCCGGTTTCGAATGGCGCGAGCCGGGCTGCTCGATGTGCCTCGCGATGAACGCCGACCGGCTCGATCCGGGCGAGCGCTGCGCGTCGACGTCGAACCGCAACTTCGAGGGCCGGCAGGGCGCGGGCGGCCGTACGCACCTCGTGAGCCCCGCGATGGCGGCGGCAGCGGCGATCGAAGGCCACTTCGTCGATATTCGCAAGCTGGGGTAACGCGTGACGGCATCGAAGGTCATCGCGCGGCTAGTTGCCGCGCTGGCGCTCGCGGGGCTGGGCTTCGGTCTGGCCGGCTGCAATACCGTCCGAGGCTTCGGCGAGGACGTCAATGCGGCCGGCAACGCGCTCCAGCGCGCCGCGGACTGATGCCCGCCGAGAATTTGTCGATGTGCGCCGGCTGATTGCCGGCCCTTCAACCGGATAGACGGATCATGGAAAAATTCAATGTGCATACCGGCGTCGTGGCGCCGCTCGATCGCGAGAACGTCGACACCGACGCGATCATCCCGAAGCAGTTCCTGAAGTCGATCAAGCGCACGGGCTTCGGTCCGAACGCGTTCGACGAATGGCGTTATCTCGACCACGGCGAGCCGGGCCAGGACAACTCGAAGCGCCCGCTGAACCCGGACTTCGTGCTGAACCAGCCGCGCTACCAGGGCGCATCGGTGCTGCTCGCACGCAAGAACTTCGGCTGCGGCAGCTCGCGCGAGCACGCACCGTGGGCGCTGCAACAGTACGGCTTCCGCGCGATCATCGCGCCGAGCTTCGCGGACATCTTCTTCAACAACTGCTACAAGAACGGGCTGCTGCCGATCGTGCTGACCGAGCAGCAGGTCGATCACCTGTTCAACGACACGTACGCGTTCACCGGTTATCAGCTGACGATCGATCTCGACGCACAAGTCGTGCGCACGGGCGACGGCCGCGAGTATCCGTTCGACATCACCGCGTTCCGCAAGTACTGCCTGTTGAACGGCTTCGACGACATCGGCCTGACGCTGCGTCACGCCGACAAGATTCGTCAGTTCGAAGCGGAGCGGCTCGCAAAGCAGCCGTGGCTCAACAACAAGCTGGTCGGCTGAGATTGCCTTTCGGGCGGGCGCGCATGAACCGCGCTCGCCGACCTGTCACCATCACCTACCCAGTCAGGAATAACGCATGAAGATTGCAGTGCTGCCCGGCGACGGCATCGGTCCGGAAATCGTCAACGAAGCGGTCAAGGTGCTGAATGCACTCGACGAAAAATTCGAGCTCGAGCAGGCGCCGGTCGGCGGCGCGGGCTACGAGGCGAGCGGTCATCCGCTGCCCGACGCGACGCTGAAGCTCGCAAAGGAAGCTGACGCGATCCTGTTCGGCGCGGTCGGCGACTGGAAGTACGACTCGCTCGAGCGCGCGCTGCGCCCCGAGCAGGCGATCCTCGGGCTGCGCAAGCACCTCGAGCTGTTCGCGAACTTCCGCCCGGCGATCTGCTATTCGCAACTCGTCGATGCGTCGCCGCTGAAGCCGGAGCTCGTCGCGGGCCTCGACATCCTGATCGTGCGCGAATTGAACGGCGACATCTACTTCGGCCAGCCGCGCGGCGTGCGCGCGGCGCCGGATGGCCCGTTCGCGGGCGAGCGCGAAGGCTTCGACACGATGCGCTACTCGGAACCGGAAGTGCGCCGCATCGCGCACGTCGCGTTCCAGGCCGCGCAAAAGCGCGCGAAGAAGCTGTTGTCGGTCGACAAGTCGAACGTGCTGGAGACGTCGCAATTCTGGCGCGACATCATGATCGACGTGTCGAAGGAATACGCGGACGTCGAGCTGTCGCACATGTACGTCGACAACGCAGCGATGCAGCTCGCGAAGGCGCCGAAGCAGTTCGACGTGATCGTGACCGGCAACATGTTCGGCGACATCCTGTCGGATGAAGCGTCGATGCTGACGGGTTCGATCGGCATGCTGCCGTCGGCGTCGCTCGACAAGAACAACAAGGGCCTGTACGAGCCGTCGCACGGTTCGGCGCCGGACATCGCGGGCAAGGGCATCGCGAACCCGCTCGCGACGATCCTGTCGGCTGCGATGCTGCTGCGCTACTCGCTGAATCGCGCGGAGCAGGCCGATCGCATCGAGCGCGCAGTGAAAACGGTGCTCGAGCAAGGCTATCGCACGGGCGACATCGCGACGCCGGGCTGCCAGCGGGTCGGCACGGCGGCGATGGGCGACGCCGTGGTCGCCGCGCTGTAACGCGTACGGCAGTTAATGTAGAAAGGGCGCGAACGGGCCGGAAAATCGGCCGGTTCGCGCGCGGTTGACCGTTGTGCGGGCAACCGGCTTTGTGTAGACTCGAACGATGGCGCTGATTTCCCTGATCTCCCCGGTCCTGAAACTCCACGGCAACACTGCCCGTGCGGGTGCGCGCGCCATCGTCATCACGAAAACCATTACCACGAAAACGATCATTAAACGCTGATCGTCCGTCGTGCCCGCCTGTTTCCCCGCGCGGTCACGCCGGGGACGGAAATGGCGGGGAAGCTCCATTCAAAGGGTTAGTCATGAACGTAGGTCTCGTAGGTTGGCGCGGCATGGTCGGCAGCGTGCTGATGCAGCGCATGCAGGAAGAGGGCGATTTCGACCTGATCGAACCGGTGTTTTTCAGCACCAGCAACACGGGCGGCAAGGCGCCGTCGTTCGCGAAAAACGAGACTACGCTCAAGGATGCGACCAACGTCGACGAACTGAAGAAGTGCGACGTGATCATCACGTGCCAGGGCGGCGACTACACCAACGAAGTGTTCCCGAAGTTGCGTGCGGCCGGCTGGAACGGCTACTGGATCGACGCGGCATCGTCGCTGCGGATGAAGGATGACGCGGTCATCATTCTCGATCCGGTCAACCTCGACGTGATCAAGGACGCGCTCGTCAAGGGCACGAAGAACTTCGTCGGCGGCAACTGCACGGTCAGCCTGATGCTGATGGCGCTTGGCGGCCTGTTCCGCGAGAACCTCGTCGACTGGATGACGGCGATGACGTATCAGGCCGCATCGGGCGCGGGCGCGCAGAACATGCGCGAACTGCTGTCGCAGATGGGCGCGCTGCACGGCGCGGTGCAGGAACAACTCGCTGATCCGGCTTCCGCGATCCTCGACATCGACCGCCGCGTGCTCGCGACGATGAACAGCGACGCGATGCCGACGAGCCACTTCGGCGTGCCGCTCGCCGGCTCGCTGATTCCGTGGATCGACAAGGATCTCGGCAACGGGATGTCGAAGGAAGAATGGAAGGGCGGCGCGGAAACCAACAAGATCCTCGGCAAGCCCGCGATGGGCGAACCGGGTTCGATCCCCGTCGACGGCCTGTGCGTGCGGATCGGCGCGATGCGCTGCCACTCGCAGGCGCTGACGATCAAGCTGAAGAAGGACGTGCCGCTCGACGAGGTCAACGGCATCCTCGCGTCGGCGAACGATTGGGTGAAGGTCGTGCCGAACGAGCGTGAAGCGTCGATGCGGGATCTGTCGCCTGCCAAGATCACCGGCACGCTGACGGTGCCGGTCGGCCGTCTGCGCAAGCTCGCGATGGGCGGCGAATACCTGTCTGCATTCACGGTCGGCGACCAGCTGCTGTGGGGTGCGGCCGAGCCGCTGCGCCGCATGCTGCGCATCCTGCTCGACAAGTAAGTATCGGGCCGCGCCGCGCGCCATCGGCGCGCGAAGCGATACGCCTGCCTGCCCTTTGCGGGGCGGCAGGCGTTTTTCGTTGGTCGCCCGCGTGTGCAGGGTCGGTATCGATCGATACCCCTGTTCTCGATAAAACCGCTGCACGCGATTCATGCGCCGGCGGCCCGGCGTGGACGTCATTGCAACGATGCACGGCCACGGCCGGCCGCGCCCGCCGGCGACGAATTCGGCCCGAACCCGATCGTGTGAAGTAAACTACGCGGTTACGACGCGCAGAATCGCCGAAAGCGTCGCGTTCTGCGCGACGCTTTTGCATTTCTGCGGCGACTTTGTTGACGCTTCCAAACGCGAATCCGAGCCGCGCCCGCGCGCGGCGATTGAGCCTACGATGTCCCGAATTTCCTTGTTTCCGCGTCAGTCTCGTCTGTCGCGCGCCGTGCGTGGCGCGCTGGCGATCCTGGCGCTCGGTGCGGCCGCGTCGGCCTGGGCGGCCGGCACCGGCGAACTGCCGGCGTCCGGCGCCGGCGGCGCCGCGCTGCTCACCGTGACGGTCCAGCCCGGCCAGTCGTTGAACGACATCGCGAAAGCGGCCACGCAGTCGCACGATCCGGTCGTGCTCGCACGTGCCGGCCGCGCGCTGTTCGACGCGAATCCGCAGGCGTTCATGAAGCATGACGCGAGCCGCCTGAAAGCGGGCGCGACGCTGACGGTGCCCGCGCTCGACGCGACGGGCGCGGCACTCGTGCCGGCCGGTGCGTCCGCGGCAACGGCAGCCTCCGCCGCAGTCGCCGGGGCGGGGGGCTCCGCAGCCGCGCCGCATCCGGGTTCGGCCGTGCAAGCCGCGCCGAGCGCATCGGTCGTGCATGCTGCACCGGTGAGCGGTGCGAGCGCAGCAGCGCCAGCCGGTGCATCCGCTTTGGTCGGTGCTTCCGCCGCGCATGGCGCGTCGACGGTCGAAACCGAGCAGCCGACGGCACCTGTCGCCGGTGCAAGCGGGCCGCACGTCTGGAGCGGTACGATCCAGTCTGCACCGTCGTCGGTGAGCGAGGCGGCTGCCCAGCCTGCACGGGGTGCTCCGATCGAAGGCACGCATGAACCGGCCGGTGCGGCACCCGCCGCGGCCGCATCGCAGCCGCGGCCATCGAGCCTGCAGCAACTGCTCGCGCTGAAGAATCGTGTGCTGATGGAGCTGCAGAAACACGGGATCGGCAAGCCGGCTGCAACGAACGGCACGGCACCTGCGCCTGCTGCGCCGCGCCCGGCCGCGAACGATGCCGGTGCGCCGGCCGCTGCAGCGCCGGCGAGTGAAGTGGCGTCCGGCGTGGCCACCAGTGCCGCGCAACCGGCATCGGCGCCGGTGCAACCGGCCGTGCCTGTAACAAGCGCACCGCCTGCGAGCAATGGCGTACAGATGGACTGGCGTCCGGCTGCGGTGGCCGGCACGGGTGTGGTCGTTCTCGCAGCCGGGTTCGCGTGGCGCCGGCGCCGGAAAATCCGGCTTGCAAACGCGATCGCGACTGGATCCGGCGATGCACCGACTGCCGATGCCGGCGCGTCGCCGTCCGTCGAGCCGCTGCCGCCGGCACTGCCCGAAACACCGCTTGCCCGCGACGCAGCGACCGACGCAAGTCTCGTCGCGGCGGACGCGGTAGCCGCCGAGGCATTCGATGCACGCGATGCCGATGTGTCGCCGCAGCCGGACGTGGCGAAGCCTCTTGATGATCGAGCGGAAGCGACGACCGCGCACACCGCGCCCGAGAGCGATACGGCGCCGGTTTCGCACGACGTGAAACCCGATGCGGAAGCGGTCGCGGATGCGCCGGCCGATCCGTCCGCCGCACGTCCCGCAAACGACGCGCAGCACGCTGCGCTGATGCAGAATGCGATCGCCGCGCTCAACAGTCTCGACATGCCGCTGCCGCCGCGTATTGCGGATGCGCCGGCCACGCGGGAAGGACAGACGGCAAGCGATCAAATCGCAACTAACGGTCAATTCGCGCCGCAACCGCCAGTTGGCGCGAACGATCCGTCCCCGGAACGCGCGCGCGATCAGGACGACGACTTCGATTGGGATCCGGATGCGGCATTGCCTGCCACCCGTGTGGGCAGCTCGTCCACGTCGTCGCTGCCGCCGCTCGGCGGTGCGCAGTTCGGCGCATTGAAGCTCGATTTCGATCTCGACCTGCCGTCCACGCCGGGCGCCGTATTGCCCGCGCTGACGCCGGACGAGCTCGCGCGCATCGCGCGCAACAAGCTTGACCTTGCGTCGGAGTACGTCGAGCTCGGGGACCTGTCCGGCGCGCGCACGCTGCTCCAGGAAGTGATTGCCGCGAACGATGCCGCGACGCGCGACGATGCGCGCGCGCTGCTCGCGAAGCTGGCGGACCAGGCGTGATGCGGATCGCGCTGGGGATCCAATACGACGGCGCCGCGTTCTGCGGCTGGCAGGCGCAGCCGCACGGCAAGACCGTGCAGGACGCGCTCGAACATGCGCTCGGCGAGTTCGCGTGCGTGCCGCTGCATACGACGGTCGCTGGACGGACCGACACCGGCGTGCACGGGCTCGGGCAGGTCGTGCACTTCGACACTGAACTCGATCGCGCGGAATTCTCGTGGGTGCGCGGCACCAACGCGTTCCTGCCGCCGACCGTTTCCGTGCAGTGGGCGAAGGCGATGCCGGACACGTTCCACGCGCGTTTCTCGGCGTTCGAGCGCACCTATTACTACGCGCTGTACGTGCAGCCCGTGCGCTCGCCGATGCTGGCCGGCCGCGCGGGCTGGATCCACACGCCGCTCGACGACGACGCGATGCGCATCGCCGCGGCACACCTGATCGGCGAGCACGACTTCTCGTCGTTCCGGTCGTCGGAATGCCAGTCGAAGACGCCGGTCAAACACCTGTACCAGATCGACGTGCGGCGCGCGGGCCACTTCATCCATTTCCGCTTCCGCGCGAACGCGTTCCTGCATCACATGGTGCGCAACCTGATGGGCTGCCTCGTCGCGGTCGGCCGCGGCCGCTATCCGGCGGACTGGGTCGCCGACGTGCTGGCAGGGCGCGACCGCGCGCTCGCCGCGCCCACGTTCATGGCCGACGGGCTGTATCTCGCTCACGTCGGCTACCCGGCGGAATTCGCCGTCCCGCCCGCGCAGCTCGGCAGCGTGCCGTGGAGCAGCGTCTGGGCCGATCTGGACCCACAATCATGACGGAGCACGCCGTGTCTTCTTCGATTTCCGCCGCGGCCGGCCTCGCGCCGCGCACGCGCATCAAGCTGTGCGGGCTGACGCGCCCCGATGACGTGCTGCACGCAGCCGCGCTCGGTGCCGACGCGATCGGACTTGTGTTCTACCCGAAGAGCCCGCGCGCGGTATCGATCGCGCAGGCGGCCGAGCTCGCAAGCCTGGCGCCGCCGTTCGTATCGGTGGTCGGCCTGTTCGTGAACGCAACCGAAGCCGAGATCGAAGCCGTCGTGCGCGACGTGCCGCTGACGGTGCTGCAATTCCACGGCGACGAGACGCCGGGGCAGTGCGACGCGCTCGGCCTCGCGGCCCGGCTGCCGTGGTTGCGCGCCGTGCGCGTCGGCCCCTCGACGCAGCCGGCCGATTTGGTAGAATCGGATCTTCATTATTCGAAAGCGCGCGGCCTCCTGTTCGACACTCTTGTGCCGGACTACGGCGGTAGCGGCAAGGTCTTCGATTGGTCTCTTATTCCCGCAGAGCTCGCGCATCGGGCCGTTTTGAGTGGTGGCTTGAACGCGCAAAACGTCGGTGATGCGATTCGCCAGTTGCGTCCGTTTGCTGTCGATGTCTCGAGTGGCATCGAAGTGGAGGGCGCGAAGGGCGTGAAGGATCACGCCCGAATGGCGGCGTTCGTACGCGCGGTGCGCGAAGCGGACGCCGGGTGATGCAAGCGGTGCGGCCCCAAAAGCCGGGCGTGCCGACCGATCGAGAGTGACACCATGTACAACCTTCCTGATGATCGCGGCCACTTCGGCCCGTATGGCGGCGTGTTCGTCGCCGAAACGCTCATTCACGCGCTGGACGAACTGCGCGCCGCATATGAGAAATTCCGGAACGACCCCGAATTCGTCGCCGAATACGAGCGCGAACTGAAATATTTCGTCGGCCGTCCGTCGCCGATCTATCACGCGCAGCGCTGGAGCGAGATGCTCGGCGGCGCGCAGATCTACCTGAAGCGCGAGGACCTGAACCACACCGGCGCGCACAAGATCAACAACGTGATCGGCCAGGCGCTGCTCGCGAAGCGCATGGGCAAGAAGCGCGTGATCGCCGAGACGGGCGCCGGCCAGCACGGCGTCGCGACGGCAACGATCTGCGCGCGCTTCGGGATGGAGTGCATCGTCTACATGGGTGCCGAGGACGTGCGCCGCCAGGCCGCGAACGTGTACCGGATGAAGCTGCTTGGCGCTACCGTCGTGCCGGTCGAATCGGGTTCGCGCACGCTGAAGGATGCGCTGAACGAAGCGATGCGCGATTGGGTCACGAACATCGAAAGTACGTTCTACATCATCGGCACGGTCGCGGGCCCGCACCCGTACCCGGCGATGGTGCGCGACTTCCAGCGCGTGATCGGCGACGAGTGCAAGGTGCAGATGCCGGAACTCGCCGGCCGCCAGCCGGATGCGGTGATCGCTTGCGTCGGCGGCGGTTCGAACGCGATGGGCATCTTCTATCCGTACATCGATGACAAATCCGTGCAGCTGATCGGCGTCGAAGCGGCCGGCGACGGCCTCGACACGGGCCGTCACGCGGCATCGCTGATCGCCGGCAGCCCCGGCGTGCTGCACGGCAACCGGACGTACCTGCTGCAGGACGACAACGGCCAGATCATCGAGACGCATTCGGTGTCGGCGGGCCTCGACTATCCGGGCGTCGGCCCCGAGCACGCCTGGCTGAAGGACAGCGGCCGCGCGCAGTACGTGCCGATCACCGACGACGAAGCGTTGAAGGCGTTCCACGACTGCTGCCGGATCGAGGGGATCATTCCCGCGCTCGAGTCGAGCCACGCGATCGCGTATGGCGTGAAGCTCGCCCCGACGTTGCCGAAGGACAAGATCCTGCTCGTCAACCTGTCGGGCCGTGGCGACAAGGACATGCACACGGTCGCCGAGCGATCGGGCATCGCGCTCTGACCGCCGCCGATGCGTGACCTGATCGAACAGCCGGGCGGCGGCGCCGCGAGCGAAGCGGAGGCGGGGCAGCCCGTCGTCGCCGTGCCGCGCGCGCTGCCGTCCGGGATCGAACTGCATAACCGCGATTTCATGACCGAAGCCGCGCGCCTGCCGGATGCGTCGATCGACCTGATCGTCGCCGATCCGCCGTACGGGCTCGGCAAGGACTACGGCAACGACTCGGACAAGCGTTCGGGCGACGATTTCCTCGCGTGGACGCGCGAGTGGCTCGAGCTCGCGATCCCGAAGCTCAAGCCAAGCGGGTCGATGTACATCTTCTGCACGTGGCAGTACGCGCCGGAAATCTTCAGCTTCCTGAAGACGAAGCTCACGATGATCAACGAGATCATCTGGGACCGGCGCGTGCCGAGCATGGGCGGCACGACGCGCCGTTTCACGTCGGTGCACGACAACATCGGCTTTTTCGCGGTTTCCAGGGCGTATTACTTCGATCTCGATCCGGTTCGCATCCCGTACGACGCCGACACGAAGAAGGCCCGCTCGCGCAAGCTGTTCGAAGGCAGCAAGTGGCTGGAGATGGGCTACAACCCGAAGGACGTCTGGTCGGTCTCGCGCCTGCATCGGCAGCACGCGGAGCGCGTCGATCATCCGACCCAGAAACCGCTGGAAATCATTGAGCGGATGGTGCTCGCAAGCTGCCCGCCGGGCGGCCGCGTGCTCGATCCGTTCATGGGCAGCGGCACGACCGCGGTGGCCTGCGCACGGCAGGGGCGCGACTTCGTCGGCTACGAGATCAACGAAAGTTATTGCGCGATCGCGCACGAGCGCGTGAGTGCGCTCGCCGCGCGGGCGTGCGCGTGAGTCGCGCCGCCGCAGTGCCGATCGCATCAAGGAAAATTGCCATGTCCTCCCGTATCCAGCAGACCTTTGCCACGCTCGCCGAACAAGGCCGTAAGGGCCTGATCCCGTTCATCACGGCCGGCGACCCCGATCCCGCGAAGACCGTCGAATTCATGCATGCGCTCGCCGAAGGCGGCGCCGACGTGATCGAGCTCGGCGTGCCGTTCTCGGACCCGATGGCCGACGGCCCGGTGATCCAGCGCTCGTCGGAACGCGCGCTCGCGCGCGGCGTCACGCTGAAGAGCGTGCTCGCCGACGTGAAGCGCTTTCGCGAGACCGACCCGAAAACCCCCGTCGTGCTGATGGGTTATGCGAACCCGATCGAACGGATGGGTGTCGATGCGTTCGCCGCCGAAGCACAGGCGGCGGGCGTCGACGGCGTGCTGGTCGTCGACTATCCGCCGGAAGAAGCGGGCGTGTTCGCCGAGAAAATGCGCGCCGCGCAGATCGATCCGATCTTCCTGCTCGCGCCGACGTCGACCGACGAACGCATCGCCGACGTGGGCAAGATCGCGAGCGGCTACGTGTATTACGTGTCGCTCAAGGGCGTGACCGGCGCCGGAAATCTGGATGTTTCGAGCATTGCGGGTAAAATCCCGGCCATCAAGTCGCGCGTGCCGGTTCCGGTGGGCGTCGGCTTCGGCATTCGCGACGCCGAAACGGCGCGCGCGGTGGCCGAAGTGTCGGACGCCGTCGTGATCGGCAGCCGTCTGGTGCAACTGCTCGAGAGCGCCGCACCGGAGGGCGCTGCCGCCGAGCTGAAGACGTTCATCGCCGAGCTGCGTGCCGCGTTGGACGGCGCCGGCAAGACGGCGCGATAAACACAACACAGGAAGCGGGAGCGGGCCGTTTGGCCCGCCCCGCCACGGAACAGGAAACCATACGATGAGCTGGCTCGACAAACTGTTGCCGCCGAAGATCAAGCAGACCGACCCGAAAAGCCGCAAGGGCATTCCGGAAGGTCTGTGGGTCAAATGCCCGTCCTGCGAGGCCGTGCTGTACCGCAACGACGTGGATGCGAACCTGCACGTATGCCCGAAGTGCGATCACCACATGCGCATCGGCGCACGCGAACGCCTCGACGGGCTGCTCGATCCGGAAGGCCGCTATGAAATCGGCCAGGAAATCGTTCCGGTCGACTCGTTGAAGTTCAAGGACAGCCGCAAGTACCCCGATCGTCTGAAGGAAGCGATGGACGAGACGGGCGAGACCGACGCGATGGTCGTGATGGGCGGCGCGATCCACACGCTGCCCGTCGTCGCGGCCTGCTTCGAGTTCTCGTTCATGGGCGGCTCGATGGGCTCGGTCGTCGGCGAACGCTTCGCGCGCGGCGCGCAGAACGCACTGGAACAACACGTGCCGTTCATCTGCTTCACGGCATCGGGCGGTGCGCGGATGCAGGAAAGCCTGCTGTCGCTGATGCAGATGGCCAAGACCACCGCGATGCTGACCAAGCTGGCCGAAGCCAAGCTGCCGTTCATCTCGGTGCTGACCGACCCGACGATGGGCGGCGTGTCGGCGAGCTTCGCGTTCCTCGGCGACGTCGTGATCGCCGAGCCGAAGGCGCTGATCGGCTTTGCCGGCCCGCGCGTGATCGAGCAGACGGTGCGCGAGAAGCTGCCGGAAGGCTTCCAGCGTGCGGAATTCCTGCTGAAGACGGGCGCGATCGACATGATCGTCGACCGCCGCAAGATGCGCGACGAGATCGCGCAGCTGCTCGCGCTGCTGCAGCGACAGCCGGCCGACGCGCTGGCCTGATTGGCGCGGCGTTGTGAACTGCGCGCGTCGCCCGGCTGAACCGCCGGGCGGCGCGTTTCGTTTTTTGGCGTAGTGGCGGTACTGATTCAGATTTGATCCGATGAGCACTTTTCCCACTCTCGACGCGTGGCTTTCGCATCTCGAACGCGCGCACCCGGTCGGCATCGACATGGGCCTGACCCGCATCGGGCAGGTCAAGGCGGCGCTGCAGCTCGAATTCGCGTGCCCCGTGATCACGGTCGGCGGCACGAACGGCAAAGGCTCGACCTGCGCGTTCCTCGAGGCGATCCTCGTTCACGCGGGATACAAGGTCGGCTGTCACACGTCGCCGCACCTGCTCGAATTCGGTGAGCGTGCACGCGTGAACGGGCAGCAGGTCAGCGACGCCGAACTGCTGCCGCACTTCGAAGCCGTCGAAGCCGCACGCACGTCGTTGCCGGAGCCGGTGTCGCTCACGTACTTCGAATTCACGACGCTCGCGATCCTGCATCTGTTCGCGTCGCGCGGCCTCGATGCGGTGATCCTCGAAGTCGGCCTCGGCGGCCGGCTCGATGCGGTCAACATCATCGACACCGATTGCGCGATCGTCACGAGCATCGATATCGATCACACCGAATACCTCGGCGACACGCGCGAGAAGATCGCGTTCGAGAAGGCGGGGATCTTCCGTTCGGGCAAGCCGGCGATCTGTGGCGATCCCGCGGTGCCGCAGACGCTGGTCGATCATGCCGACGCGATCGGCGCCGACCTGTGGCTGGTCGGACGCGACTTCCGCTACGAGGCGCAGCCGGGTGCGGAACGTCAGCAGTGGAGCTACCTCGGCCGCGACAAGCGCTATCCGGCGCTTGCGTATCCGGCGCTGCGCGGTGCGAACCAGCTGATCAATGCGTCGGCCGCGCTGGCCGCGCTCGAGGCGCTGCGCCCGGTGCTACCGGTGTCCGCGCAGGACATCCGGCTCGGGCTCGCGAACGTCGAGCTGCCGGGGCGCTTCCAGGTGCTGCCCGGCAAGCCGGCGATCGTGCTGGACGTCGCACACAATCCGCATGCGGCGGCCGTGCTCGAGCAGAACCTCGGCAACATGGGCTTCTTCCCGTACACGTACGCGGTGTTCGGCGCGATGCACGACAAGGACATCGATGGCGTGCTGCGCCACCTGAAGGGCGAGATCGACCACTGGTGCGTGACCGACTTGCCGCTGCCGCGCGCGGCGAGTGCGGAGCAGCTCGAAGCCGCGCTGCGCAAGGCCGGCGTGGAAGAGGGGGCTGATTCGAGCGTCACGCGTTTCGCATCGCCCGCCGAAGCGTTTCGCGATGCACTAAAAAGAGCATCCGAGAATGATAGAATCGTGGTTTTCGGCAGTTTCCATACGGTGGCAGGTGTGATGGCCTACCGGAAATCGCAGCAACACTGACTGACGGGCAGTTTCGGACTCAGCCATTCATGGGAATTTTCTCGTTCGGCAAGAAAGACGACGACGCGCCCACCCGGCGCGGCGGTCGTACCGGGGCCTCCCGGAACGTGCGCACGGAGCGCACTGAACGCGTCGAGCGACGCACGCGCCGTACGGAGCGTCCGGAGTCGGATGCTCTGCTCCTCGATCCGACCCTTCCTGAAAAGCAACGCGCACGCCGTCGCCTCGTCGGCGCGATCGCGCTCGTCGTCGCAGCCGTGATCGTGCTGCCGATGGTGCTCGATTCGCACCCGAAGCCGGTGACGGACGATATCGCGATCGATATCCCGAACCGGCCCGCGCATCAGGCGGTCGCAGCGGGCGATGACGATGCGTCCGACGTGCAGGCGGGTGTCGCGCACGACGAACCGCCGGCATCCGACGTTGCCGCCGTGGCGGCCGCTCCCGCGCCTGCCGCGCAGGATACGGCCAAGCCGGCTGCGAAGCCCGACGCGTCGACGGCCACCACGGCAAGCGTGACGCCGCCGAAGCCTGCCGCGAAGCCGGCCGCCCCCGCGGCGAAACCGGTCGCGCCGAAGCCGGCGCCCGCGGCCGTCGCGAACACCGACACCGATGCCGCGCCCGACAACGGCGACGCATCTTCGCCGGCGTCGCCGGCCGGCGCACGCTTCGCGGTGCAGCTCGGGTCGTTCAAGGATGACGCAACGGCCCGCTCGTGGGCGGCCAAGTTGAAATCGGCGGGTGTACCCGCATATGTCGAGCATCGCAAGCAGGCTGACGGCAGCACGGCTACACTGCTGCGTGCCGGCCCGTTCGCGGATCGTGCGGCGGCATCCGCCGCGATCGCGAAGGTGCGCGAAGCCGGACTGACGCAGTAACGTGCGATGCTGACGGCTTTCGACTACGCTGTATTGGCGGTGATCGCGTTGTCTGCGCTGCGTGGCGCGTGGCGCGGCTTCGTCTCCGAAATTTTCGGGCTGATCGGCTGGATCGCGGCGATCGTGATCGCGGGCCGCTACGTCGGACTCGTCGTACCGTATATTCCGGCGAACTGGCCGGGCGGCGCGCTGACGCAGTGGGTGATCTCGTTCGCGCTGATCGTGATCGGCGTGGTGTTCGTCGCAGGGGTCGCGAACGCGCTGTTGTCGCGCATCGCGCAGGCGACGGGCCTCGGCGGTGTCGACCGCTCGCTGGGCATGATGTTCGGGCTCATCCGCGGCTGCGTGCTGGTCGTGCTGCTGGTCGCGGCGGCCGGGCTGACCGACTTGCCCAAACAGGATTTCTGGCGCAATGCGCTATTGCGTCCTATCGCCGAACAGGGCGTGCACGAGCTGAAGCAGCTCCTGCCCGACGGCATGGCCCAGTACGTACGCGTGTGACGACGCGGCCGGGCAGGACGGAACCGATTTTGTCATCTTGAAGGACATGCCATGTGCGGCATCGTAGGTGTTATTTCCCAATCCCCCGTCAATCAGCTGATCTATGACAGCCTGCTGCTTTTGCAGCATCGCGGTCAGGACGCAGCAGGCATCGCGACGGCGGATGGCAGCAATTTCCACATGTACAAGGCGAACGGGATGGTGCGCGACGTGTTCCGCACGCGCAACATGCGCAGCCTGCCCGGCACCTTCGGCATCGGCCAGGTCCGCTACCCGACGGCCGGCTCGGCGTCGAGCGAAGCCGAGGCGCAGCCGTTCTACGTGAACGCGCCGTTCGGGATCATCCTCGCGCACAACGGCAATCTGACGAACTGGGAACAGCTGAAGGACGAGATGTTCCGGATCGATCGCCGGCACATCAACACCAATTCCGACAGCGAAGTGCTGCTCAACGTGTTCGCACACGAGCTGCAACTGTCGACGACCGGCCTCGAACTCGATCCGGCCGCGGTGTTCAAGGCCGTCGCGGGCGTGCATCGCCGCCTGCAGGGTTCGTATGCGATCGTGTCGCTGATCGCCGGCTACGGTCTGCTCGCGTTCCGCGATCCGTTCGGCATTCGCCCGCTCTGCCTCGGCAAGCTCGAAACCGAACACGGCACCGAATGGATGGTCGCGTCGGAGTCGGTGGCGGTCGAAGGCATCGGCTTCGAATTCGTGCGCGACGTGCAGCCGGGCGAAGCGATCTTCATCGACAAGGCCGGCAACTTCCACAGCCAGCAGTGCGCGGAGCAGCCGACGCTTAATCCGTGCATGTTCGAATACGTGTATCTCGCCCGTCCGGATTCGTGCCTCGACGGCGTGCCGGTCTACAACGTGCGCCTGCGCATGGGCGACTACCTCGCCGAGAAGATCAAGCGCGAGCTGCCGAACGTGCCGATCGACGTCGTGATGCCGATTCCCGATTCGTCGCGTCCGGCCGCAATGCAGGTCGCCGCGAAGCTCGGTGTCGAGTATCGCGAAGGCTTCTTCAAGAACCGCTACGTCGGCCGGACCTTCATCATGCCGGGCCAGGCCGTGCGCAAGAAGTCGGTGCGCCAGAAGCTCAATGCGATGAGCATCGAGTTCAAGGACAAGCACGTGCTGATCGTCGACGATTCGATCGTGCGCGGCACGACCTCGCACGAGATCGTGCAAATGGCGCGCGATGCGGGCGCGAAGTCGGTGATCTTCGCGTCGGCGGCGCCGCCCGTGAAGTTCCCGAACGTGTACGGCATCGACATGCCGACGCGCGGCGAGCTGGTCGCACACGGTCGCACCGACGAAGAAGTCGCGAAGATCATCGGCGCCGACCACCTGATCTATCAGGACGTCGACGACCTGCGCCGCGCGGTGCGCGACATCAACCCGAAGCTCGAGCACTTCGAGGCGTCGTGCTTCGACGGCAACTACATCACCGGTGCGGTGACGCCCGAGTACCTCGATGCGATCGAGCGCGCACGCCTCGCACCGGCGTCGCAGGCCGACCGCGACGCGGCCAGCGACACCGCGGTGTCGCAGATGAACCTGCAGCTGTCGGTCGAGTGATGCCGGCGCGCGCTTCGAATGAAGCGTGATAGGATGTGGCCTTGCGTCGATTTGATTCAGCTTGCGGACGCGGGGCGACTTCCCAAAACAGCTAAAGCGAAGGCCGGCGGCAGCCGGCCCGAGTCGATCGCTGTCGTACCGCACCGAAGCCCGCTGATGCCGACGCATAGCGGGCTTTTTGTTTTGGCCTGGTTTTTGGCTGGGTTCGCGCGTCATGCATGATCTTCGGCGCGACCTTCGAATACGGAAAACGGAACATGGACGACTCCCTCAATTTCGACACGCTCGCCGTGCGCGCGGGCACGCTGCGTAGCAGCGACTTCAACGAGCATTCGGAAGCGCTGTTCCTCACGTCGAGCTTCTGCTTTGCAAGCGCGGCCGAGGCAGCCGAGCGCTTCGCGAATTCGGAAGACTATTTCACCTATTCGCGCTTCACGAACCCGACGGTCACCATGTTCCAGGATCGTCTCGCCGCGCTCGAAGGCGGCGAAGCCTGCATCGCGACGGCGTCAGGCATGGCCGCGATCATGTCGGTCGTGATGTCCGCCCTGCAGGCGGGCGATCACCTCGTCAGCTCGCGCAGCCTGTTCGGCTCGACGCTCGGGATGTTCTCGCAGATCTTCAGCAAGTTCGGGATCACGACGACCTTCGTCGACCCGACCGACCTGAACGCATGGCAGGAAGCCGTGCGGCCGGAAACGAAGATGTTCTTCCTCGAAACGCCGTCGAATCCGCTGACGGAGCTCGCGGACATCGAGGCGATCGGCAAGATCGCGAAGGCCGCGAACGCGCTGTTCGTCGTCGACAACTGTTTCTGCAGCCCGGTGCTGCAGCAGCCGCTGAAACTCGGCGCGGACGTCGTGATGCACTCGGCGACCAAGTTCCTCGACGGGCAGGGCCGCGTGCTCGGCGGCGCGCTGGTGGGTTCGAAGGAATTCATCATGGGCAAGGTGTTCCCGTTCGTGCGCAGCGCGGGCCCGACGCTGTCGGCGTTCAACGCGTGGGTGCTGCTGAAGGGGATGGAGACGCTGTCGCTGCGCGTCGAGAAGCAGTCGGCGAATGCGCTGGAAATCGCGCGCTGGCTCGATTCGCATCCGGCCGTCGCACGCGTGTTCTATCCGGGGCTCGCATCGCACCCGCAGCACGAGCTCGCGAAGCGCCAGCAGAAGGCGGGCGGCGCGATTGTGTCGTTCGAGCTGAAGGGCGACACGCCGGAGCAGCAGCGCGCGAACGCATGGCGCGTGATCGACAGCACGAAGCTGATCTCGATCACCGGCAACCTCGGCGACACGCGCACGACGATCACGCATCCGGCCACGACGACGCATGCGCGCATCACGCCGGAAGCGCGTGCGGCCGCCGGCATCAGCGAAGGGTTGATCCGCCTCGCAGTCGGCCTGGAGAACGCCGGCGACCTGCGCAACGATCTCGCGCGCGGTCTCGAAGGCTGAGCGTAGCGGCCGGTTTCACGGCTGCATGAAAGACGGGCCGCTCAGACTGAGCGGCCCGTTTCGCTTTGACTGGCGACGTGCGCGTTGCCGGATTCAGCCTGCGTGCGCGGCCTGCCCGGGCTGTGGCGCGTCGCGCATCGCGTTCACCATCCAGCGCAGCGTTTCGTCGAGCGGCGTCGCGGACAATTCGCCCACCGCGCGCCGCAGCTTGTCACGCGACCCGCTCAGGCGCTTTACTTCGTTATGCCGCACGAAACGCGGATCGATCGTCACGTCGATCGCGTAACCGGCGATGCGCGACAGCATCGCCAGCACTTCTTTCAGCGAATACGCGCGCTCCGAGCAGACGTTGAACGTCTCGCCGGCCGGCGCCGCTTCGAGCAGCTTCAGATACGCGGCCGTCACGTCGCGCACGTCGGAGAAATCGCGGCTCACGTCGAGATTGCCGAGCGAGATGCGCGGCGCGTTGCACGCATAGTGCGACACGAGCTTCGGCAGCAGATATGCGTCGTCCTGGCCGACGCCGGTGTAGTTGAACGGCCGCGCGATCACGATCGGCAACCGGTCGGCCCACAGCTTCGCTGCGTATTCCATCGCGAGCTTGCTGACCGCGTAGTCGTTCGCGGGCGCCGGCGCGACGCCCTCGTCGAGCACGCCGGCCGTCGAATTGCCGTAGACGTTCGCGCTGCTGGCGAGCAGCACGGCCGACGGGCGGCGGTCGAGGCCCGCGAGCGCGGCCAGCAGGTTGCGCGTGCCGGCGATGTTGACCGCGTAGGTCTGCGACGGCTCGTCCCGCGCGACGTGCGCACGTGCGGCGAGATGCACGACCGCATCGGGGCGCGCATCGGCCGCCGCCGCACGCATTGCGTTCGCATCGAGCAGATCGGCCGGCAGCAGGGTGCAGTTCGCGAATGCCGGGTCGTCGGGCCGCGTCGCACCGGGCGTCACGGTGCCCCACACGTCGTAGCCGGCCGCTTCGAGGCGCTGCGCCATGTAGCGGCCGGTGAAGCCCGTCAGGCCCGTGACGAACGCACGGCGCGGCGGGCATCCCGCGTCAGTACGTGTCATGGCGGCGATTTCGCGTCAGGTCCGCTTCCACCATCATCTGGCAAAGCTGCTCGAGCGTCGTCTCGGGCGCCCAGCCGAGCCTGGATCTGGCCTTGTCCGCGCAGCCGATCAGCAGGTCGACTTCGGCGGGGCGGTAGAACTTCGGGTTCACTTCGACGAGCACGTTGCCGTTCGACGCGTCGAGGCCGCGTTCCTGCTCGCCCTTGCCGGTCCATTCGATCTGATAGCCGGCGGCCGCGAACGCCATCCGCACGAAGTCGCGCACGGTCTCCGTGCGGTTGGTCGCGAGGACGTAGGTGTCGGGCTCGTCGACCTGCAGCATCCGCCACATCCCTTCGACATATTCGAGCGCGAAACCCCAGTCGCGTTTGGCATCGAGGTTGCCGAGTTCGAGTCTGGCCGCCTTGCCGAGCTTGATCTTTGCGACGGTGTCGGTGATCTTGCGCGTGACGAACTCGCGGCCGCGCAGCGGCGATTCGTGATTGAACAGGATGCCGCTGCAGCCGAACAGGCCGTACGACTCGCGGTAGTTCACGGTCATCCAGTGCGCGTACAGCTTCGCGACGCCGTACGGGCTGCGCGGGTAGAACGCGGTCGCTTCCGTTTGCGGGATCGACTGCACCATGCCGAACATCTCGGACGTCGATGCCTGGTAGAAGCGCGTCTTCGGGCTTACCACGCGGATCGCCTCGAGCAGGTTGAGCGGGCCGATGCCCGTCACTTCGGCGGTCGTCGCCGGCTGGTCGAACGATACGCCGACGAAACTCTGCGCGGCCAGGTTGTACAGCTCGTCGGGCTGCGTGCGTTCGAGCAGCCGCAGGCTGGAGCCCGCATCCGTCAGGTCGTGCTCGACGAGCGTCAGGTTCGGATGCGTGTCGACGCCGAGTTCGGCGATGCGCCAGAAGTTTACCGAGCTGGTGCGGCGATAGGTGCCTGTGACCTCGTAGCCCTTGTCGAGCAGCAGCCTGGTCAGGTAGGCGCCGTCCTGACCGGTGATCCCCGTGATGATGGCCTTCTTGCGAGTTTGGCTCATGGCAATGTCCTGGTCGAAGCGTTGAATTGAGAAAATCAGGCGGTCGTGCTGGCGGCGGCCGGCAACGTGCGGCGTGCGGGGCCGCGCGTGAGGCGCCGCTCGAAGCCGTACCAGCTCAGCGTGGCGTACACGAGCGTGATCGCGAGCGCGAGCGCGGCCGTCACGAAGCGGTTCAGGTGCAGCGGCCACAGTGCGTACAGCACGCTCAGGTGAATCAGGTACACGGTGTAGCTGACGGTGCCGACGTAGACGAGCAGCGGGTTCGTCAGCACGCGTTGCACGAGGCCGCGTCCGCGCAGCGCGATCACGACGATCGACGTGCACAGCAGCAGCGAGATGCTGTAGAGCGCGGCGTTCGACACCGGCGTGTTCGCCGCGCGGAACCGCGGGAACGACAGGTGCAGCCACGCGAGGATCGCGAGCGACACGAGTGCGCCGACGATCGCAAGCGGGTAGAACGGCTCCAGCGCGCGGCGGTCGCGGCGCAGCACGATCGCGAGCAGCGCGCCGGCGGCGAGCAGATCCATCCGGAACGGCGTCAGGTAGTAGATCGGCCAGAACGAATCGAACCACGGCGTCGCGATCGCGCGCAGCACGGGCGCCGCGACGATCAGCGCGGCGGCGATCCACAGCAGTGCGCGCTCCGAACACCACAGCACGACGAACGGCCAGAAGATGTAGAACTGCTCCTCGACGGCGAGCGACCACAGCACGTTCAGGCTGTCATGGCCGATGCTGCCGAGCGACAGCCCGATATTGGTCGAGAAGAACGCGAACCATGGCCAGTGCGGCAGCCAGCTCGCCCCGAACAGCAGCGTCGACACGACGAGCAGCAGCGCGTACGGCGGCAGGATCCGGCGCACGCGGCGCGCGTAGAAGTGGCTGAAGTACGACTGTCCGCGCGCCTTGCGATCAAGCAGGATGCCGGTGATCAGCAGGCCGCTCAGCACGAAGAACAGGTCGACGCCCATCCACAGCGGCGCCCTCAGCGCGTGCTGCAGGAACACGGCGCCAACGGCGATCGCGCGCAGTCCGTCGAGCTGCACGATGCGGCCGTGTTGCGGCGGGGCGAGGCCGGCGGTTTGCGCGCTGCCCGTCATCGCGCCGCTCCTTCGCGACGCGCGGCCGAAGCCGTGGCGCGCCGCGCATTCGATGCGTGAACGTAATGCATGCCTTTTAAATGAAATATTGAGCCGAAATCGATTCTAGGGAAAAGAAATCGGCAAAAAAACGCATGTCATTTATCCGGCTGAAAACGTGCGAATGACGGCGGTTTCAATCGCTACATGAAAGGTTTTCCGGGTGGGCGCCATGTGGGGCGTGCCGGAGCGGCATTTTCTACGGATTGGTGCGTGAAAGGTGGTCGTTATTTCCGCATCGCCGGTCATTTTAAATTTTGTTCCAGATCGATATTTCAGGCAGAAACATCCAAAAATATTTCCAAATTTCTTGTGATTATTTTTGCTTGTAACCTGCATCGCGACGTTTGAAACCCATTTCGCGACAGGTCATCCGGGCATGCGGCACGCCGCGGCGCCGGTCGTTTCCGCATCAAGTCTGGAGAGCGCATTGCGACGTCTGATTCTGGTTGGCATGACGGTGTGCGCGGCGCTCACGTGGAGCGCCGCATCGGCCGAAACGGTGTTGCCCGCGACGACCTCGTGGATCGGCAACACGTTCGGCTATGGCGACGGCAGCTGGACGCAGATCGACATCCGTGCGATCGCGGTGACGCCCGACGGCAAGGTTTATACGAATGCGCCGTGGGACGAGAGCGGCGCCGAGGCGAGCGTCTACCAGGACGGGAAGATGCTCGGCTTCGCCGGTGGCACGCATGGCTGGGGCAACCTCGGCGGCAGTGCGATCGCGGTAAACGGCAAGTACGCGTATGTCGCGATCGGCGTCGGCAACGAGCGCGGCCATCTGCAGTCGCCGGGTATCTGGCCGGATAAGGGCAAGCAGTGGTTCGGCATCTCGCGGCGCACGCTCGGCGACATGAAGCAGCCGGCGCCGTTTCGCGCCGCGCCGCAGGTCGCGCCCGGCGGGCGCGCCGATGCCGGCCGCGCGCGAATGGCCGCGAGCTTCATGATGGTCAACGAGGTGCCGGCGCCGGCCCGATCGGAAGTGGGCGGGTTGAAAGCGGAAGTGGGCGGCCTAGCGGCGGACGACAAGACGCTGTTCGCGACGAATCCGTCACATGACGCGGTCGACGTGTACGACGCCGACACGATGCAGAAGAAGGCCACCTGGAGCGCACACGAGCCGGGCCGCATCGCGCTCGCGGGCGACGGCACGCTGTGGCTTTTGACCGATACGGTCAGCGGGCCGGCGCACCTCGTGCACGTGCGCGCCGACGGCCGCAAGCTCGACGACGCGCCCGCGCTGCCCGACGGCACCGACGCAGTGGACGTGGCGGTCGATGCGAAAGGGCGCGTGCTGGTCGCGGACAACGGCCCGCGCCAGCAAATTCTGATTTTCTCGAAAGGCGGCAAGGGCTACGCGGCGTCCGGCACGCTCGGCGAGCGCGGCGGCATCTTCTCGGGTCCGGTGCCGGGTCGCCCCGGGCCGCAGCGCTTCAACGGGCTGACGGGCGTGGGCGTCGATCGCGAGGGCAACATCTATGTGTCGATGAACGGGATCGGCCCGCACCACGACACGATCGGCGCGGGGCTCGGCGCGGTGCTCGAAAGCTATACGCCGGACGGCAAGCTGCGCTGGCAGGTGCAGGGCTTGCTGTTCGTCGATGGCGCGTGGCTCGACCCCGCGCGGCCGAACAGCGTGTATACGGGCAACAAGCGCTTCGAGCTCGACCTGTCGAAGCCGCCCGGCCAGGACTGGAAATACGCCGGCTTCCTGTCGAACCGCTTCAAGTATCCGGACGATCCCGTGTTCCACACGGATCAGTATCCCGGCATGCCGTTCGCGCGGCGCGTCGACGGCCGCACGTTCCTGTACCTGACCGACATGTATGCCGATCACCTGAAGATCTACCGCTTCGACGCGAAGCGCGACGGCGAGGTCGCGATTCCGTCGGGCCTGATCGCGGGCCGCGCGCGTCCGGTCGACAAGGTGCCGAACAAGCCGCCGGGCGGCGACTGGATCTGGCGCGACGCGAACGGCAACGGCCGCATCGACGCGGACGAGTTCGAGCTCAACACGACCGGCAAGGCGAAGGCCGGCGGCTGGGGCTGGTGGGTCGACACGAAGGGCGACATCTGGCGCACGAGCGACGTACGCGGCATCCACCGCTTCCGCTACGGCGGCGTCGACAAGGCCGGCAACCCGATCTACGCGTACGACAAGGTCACGACCTATCCGATGCCGCAGCCGTTCACGCAACTGCGCCGTGCGATCTACGAGCCGCAGACGGACACGCTGTACGTGACGGGCTATACGGCCGATGCGCCGCCGCAACCGGGCATCAACAAGGAAGTCGGCCGCGTGCTGGTGCGCTACGACAAGTGGTCGACCGGCTCGCCGGTCGTGCGCTACACGGTCGCGCTGCCGTGGCAGCTCGATGCGAAGCCGATCCTCGACCTGATCGGGATCACGGTCGAGGGCCGCTACATCTTCACGGTGGAGCCGGTCGGCAAGATCCACGTGTACGACAAGGAAACCGGCAAGGAAGCCGGCGTGATGAGTCCGGGCGCGGAGGTCGGCAAGGCGTCGGGCTGGGTCGACGTGCCGTTCGGCATCAGCGCGTTCCGGCGCGAGAACGGCGAATACCTGGTGTTCGTCGAGGAAGACGCACGCGGCAAGGTGCTCATGTACCGCTGGAAACCGTAACGGGCCCATGGGCTAAAGCATGGACAAAGGCATACTCAAGAACGTTTCGATCAACTTCATCGGGCTGATCCTGCCGACCTTCGTGTCGCTGGTGACGGTGCCGGCTTATATTCACGCGCTCGGGGTCGAACGCTATGGCGTCGTGAGCCTCGTGTGGACGCTGATCGGCTATTTCGGGATCCTCGATCTCGGGATGAGCATGGCCGCGCAGAACCACATCTCGAAGGCGCTCGCGAGCGGCAACGAGGACGAAAGCGCCCGCGTGTTCTGGAGCGCGTTCTGGCTGAACCTCGGCACCGGCATCGCGGGCGGGCTGCTCATCTACTTCGGCGCGTTCGTCTACACCGCGTATTTCACGAAGGTGTCGGCGGCGATGCAGCACGAGGTGTATCTCGCGCTGCCGTGGCTCGCGCTCGCGATTCCGCTCGCGAACGTGTCGTGGGTGTTCGCCGGCGCGATCAACGGCGCCGAGCGGTTCGGCGTGTTCAATACGAACCAGACGATCGGCACGTTCCTGTTCCAGCTGCTGCCGCTCGGCGCAGCGTGGTGGATCGCGCCGAACCTGCAGACGGTGCTGGCCGCGGCGGTCGTCGCGCGGCTGATCGCGGCGGTGATGCTCGGTCACGCGAGCATCAAGGTGCTCGGGATCCGGCGCATCGATCCGCCGCGGTGGGGCACCGCGAAAGGGCTGTTCAACTTCGGCGGCTGGATGCTGATCGCCAGCACGGCCAGCATGATCGCCGACACGCTCGATCGCGTGATGCTCGGCGCCGGCATGGGCGCGAAGTTCGTCACTTACTACACGGTCCCGCAGAACCTCGTCACGCGGCTGAACATGCTGCCGAACGCGCTGGTGCGCACGCTGTTTCCGCGCCTGTCGGCGGTCGGCCGCGATCACGCCGACACGCTCGCGCGCCAGTCGCTCGAATTCCTGAACGGGGTGTTCACGCCGGTCGGCATCGTCGCGATCTTCGCGCTTGCGCCGTTTCTCACGCTGTGGGTCGGCGCCGATCTCGCCGCGCATTCGGCGCCGGTCGGGCGCGTGCTGGTGATCAGCGTATGGCTCGTCGGTCAGGCGAGCGTCACGCGGATCCTGATCCAGTCGCAGGTCAACCCGGCGCGCGCCGCGTTCGCGGGCCTCATCGAGATGCCGTTCTTCGTCGGCGGCCTGTGGTTCGGCATTCATCACTTCGGGCTGATCGGGGCGGCGGTCGTCGTCGCCACGCGTGCGCTGGTCGACTACGGCGTGCTGCTGTACCTGTCGGCGATCCGGATGCGCGCGATCGTGCTCGACATGCTCGCGCATCTCGCCTTCCTGCTCGCGAGCCTGTTTCTCGCGCAGGCGTGGTCGGGGCTCGGCGAGTCGATCGGCATGTGCGCGGTCGTGCTGGTGCTGAACCTTGCGTGGTCGCTCACGATGACGCCGGGCCTGCGCGCGCTCGTGCGCGACCTGTTCGTCCGTCTCAATGCGAGGAAAACCACTTGACGTCCTCCACGGCCTAAAGGCAGCGGATTCCCACAACCGGCGATGCACGTCCGCATCGGAGAATGTTCAGCGCAGCGTTGATATCACGATCATGCACGACACCACAGCCGTCGCAGGCCCACTCTCTTATTCGCAGTCCCGCGATACCTTTCGGCCGCGTCGTGCTGTCTTTCGACCCGCACGCCGAACAGGACTGGGTGGAACCGCTTTCGTCGACTTCCTCGAACGTGGCCCCATGCGCGATCGCCTTATAACGGAGCTTGTTTCGGAAGGACGACCAGGATGCGTCGTAGACGCTTTTCGCCATCCTGGTCCTGGCGAGCTTCGCGGCCGACACGTTGCCAACCGCGATGTAATCGAAGCGCCGCACCAGATCGAGCGCGAGCTTGTGTTGGAAATCGGCACGGGCATTCGCGACCTTGGCGTGCAATTTCGCGATATGCCGCTTGTGCTGTCGCGCCCGTTGCGCTTTCGCGAGCTTCTCGGCCGCGCGTCGACCGAACCGGTCATTTGGCAGCTTCTCGCCCGTCGAAAGTGTGGCGAAGTCTTTCAGGCCAAGATCGATGCCGACACCGGAGCGGATCGGTCGGGCAGGAACATCAGGCATCTCGATCACGATGTTGAGAAACCAGTTGCCCCGCGCATCCTGCGCAAAGTTGGTTCCGTCCTTGATCTTGCCTTCGGGAAGTGGCCGACTGTTGAACACGCGGAAGGTGTTGCCGGCAAAGCAAAACGCATCGCTGTCGCGCTTCAGGTCACGGCCCTTAAGCGATTTCCTGCCGCGATAACGCAGGTAAGGGCGCCGGTGCTGGTTGCGCGACTTCGCGTATTGCTTGCACGTAGCGTTGACCGTACCGGAGTGGATGCCGAGTTCCTTGCTGCTGCCGGTCGTCAGCACGTTCAGGTCGAAGCCGGTCGGCCATTTCTTGCGCCACTTGAGCGCGTGCTTCTGTGTGTCGTTGCAGAAGTTCCAGACGTAGTTCACCGCACGGCTCTGCTTGTTGAGCAGTCCGTTGAGCGACTTCACCCGGTAGCGGTAGACAAGAATCATACCGGCGAGACTAACCCGTGGAAGAAGCTGCCTGTCAACAGCACTCCTTTCCTTCCCGTCATCCGCCCCGAAGGAAGTCCCCTTGGGGGAAATGGCGGGGTTTCATGGAGCGACTGATGAATCGCGATCTGGCGGAACACGCCATCCTGAACATCGCCACGGCCGACGGCGCCGTGGCCGAAGCCGGTGCCGCCGCCGCGCTGCGCCGTGCCGAATCGGCCGGGCAGGCAGGCGCCCGCCATGCGTCGCGCCCGCTGCGCGTGGCGATCGTCCACGACTGGCTCGTCACGTATGCGGGCGCCGAGCGCGTGCTCGAGCAGATCGTCGCGTGCTTTCCCGACGCGGACCTGTTCAGTCTCGTCGACTTTCTCGACGATCGCGCGTTCGTGCGCGGCAAGCGGGTGACGACGTCGTTCATCCAGAAACTGCCGTTCGCGCGCACCAGATACCGCAGCTACCTGCCGCTGATGCCGCTTGCGATCGAGCAACTCGACGTGTCCGGGTACGACCTCGTGATCTCGAGCAGCCATGCGGTCGCGAAGGGCGTGCTGACGGGGCCGGACCAGATGCACATCAGCTACGTGCATTCGCCGATCCGCTATGCGTGGGACCTGCAGCACCAGTATCTGGAGCAGTCGAATCTCACGCACGGGCCGAAGTCGCTGCTCGCGCGGATGATCCTGCACTACATCCGCAACTGGGACACGCGCACGGCGAATGCGGTCGACGGCTTCGTCGCGAATTCCGCGTTCATCGCGCGCCGGATCCGCAAGGTGTATCACCGCGACGCGGCCGTGATTTTCCCGCCGGTCGACGTCGACAGCTTCTCGCTGAACGAGACGAAGGACGACTTCTACCTGACCGCGTCGCGGATGGTGCCGTACAAGAAGATCGACCTGATCGTCGACGCGTTCTCGCGCACGCCCGAGCGCAAGCTCGTCGTGATCGGCGACGGCCCGGAGATGCAGAAGATCCGCGCGAAGGCCGGCCCGAACGTCGAAATCATGGGCTATCAGCCGTTCGCGGTGCTGCACGACCGGATGCGCCGCGCGAAGGCATTCGTGTTCGCGGCCGAGGAGGATTTCGGCATTTCGGTCGTCGAGGCGCAGGCATGCGGCACGCCCGTGATCGCATACGGCAAGGGCGGCGCGCTCGAAACCGTGCTGGAGCCGCAGTCGCACGGGAATCCGACCGGGTTGTTCTTCGACGAGCAGACACCGCATGCGATCGTCGCGGCCGTCGACGATTTCGAGCGCGCGCCGCAGCGCTTCACGCCGAAGGCGTGCCGCGCGAACGCGGAGCGCTTCTCCGCCGACACCTTCCGGCGACGTTTTATCGACTATGTGGAGGCGGCGTTGCCCGGCTCGACCGCGCAGCGCGGCACGGCCGCAGCGCCGATGCCGGCCGCGCGCGGCCCGGCGACGCTCGTGCTCGACCAGAGCGGCGTGCTCGGCGGCGCCGAGCTGTCGCTGCTCGAAATCATGAAGCACATGCGCGCGAACGCCGACGTGCTGCTGTTTGACGACGGCCCGTTTCGCGCGGCGCTCGACGAGGTCGGCGCACGCGTCGACGTGCTCGACCAGGGCGCGCTCGCCGGCGTGCGCAAGCAGGGCGGCGTGTCGGCCGGCGCAATGAAGCAGCTCGTCGGGATGGTGCGCGACGTCGCGCGGCGTGCGCGTCGCGCCGAGGTGATCTACGCGAACACGCAGCGCGCCATGGTGGTCGCCGCACTGGCCGGGCGGCTCGCGCGCAAGCCGGTGGTCTGGCACTTGCGCGACATCGTCAGCGACGACCATTTCGGCAGCAAGCAGCTGATGGCGATCAAGTACTGCGCGCGCCTGGGCGTCACGCGCGTGATCGCGAACTCCGATGCGTCCGCACAGGCATTTCGCGCGCTGACGGGCTTCACGCCGCAGCATGTCGACGTCGTGTTCAACGGGATTTCCGCCGAACCGTTCGATGCGCTGGACGACGTCAGCCAGGCCGCGCTGCGCGCGCGCTTCGGGCTACCCGAGCACGCATGGCTGGTCGGCTCGTTCAGCCGCCTCGCGCGCTGGAAGGGGCAGCATCTGCTGCTCGAGGCCGCCGCGCGGCATCCGGACATGCACGTGGTGCTGGTCGGCGCGCCGCTGTTCGGCGAGGACGAATACGCCGCGCAACTGCACGAGACCGTCGCGCGTCACGGCATGGACAAACGCGTGCATTTCCTCGGTTTCCAGCGCGACGTGGCCGCGTGCATGAAGGCGGTGGACGTGGTCGCGCATACGTCGATCACGCCCGAGCCGTTCGGGCGAGTGATCGTCGAGGGCATGCTCGCGCGCCGGCCGGTGGTCGCGGCCCGCGCGGGCGGGGTCGTCGAGATCATCGAGGACAGGGAAAGCGGGTTGCTGTGCGAGCCGGGCGACGCGGGTGCGCTGGCCGATGCGCTCGGCAAGCTGCAGCGCGACGCCGCGTTGCGCGCGCGGCTCGTCGCGAGCGGGCGTGCGACGGCGGTGCGCCGGTTCGGCACCGAGACCTATGTTGAGCGGGTCGAGAAGATTCTCGCGGATACAGCGAAGGCTGCGAAGGCGAAGAAGCGGTAAGCATGCGTGCCGGCGCGAGTCGGCGCAAAAACGGACCCTCATGCGGTGTCGCGCTGCATGGGGGCTTTGTTTTGCGGGCGGACGGGAGCGTGCTGCGCGGCAAGGGATGTTTCCTTGTCGGGGCGGGTAGATGCCCGTTCTGCGGGTATGCGGCCGGCAGCCGTCTCGATCGGAATCGCCTTTCGGGACGCCAGAGGCGTCGCCGTGCGGACCCGCGGTCGAGACGCGGCCCGACGGGTAGGACAGCCGACAAGCGGCCGTTACGCGCCGGTCAGGCGCCTTGCTGCGTGGCTCGCGTCACGCCTTGGCGCGGGAACGCATCCTCGTGCCGCTTCGTTCCATGAAAAGCCCCTGCGCAGCCGGAAGCCGCACGGGGGCTGGAGCCGCCGTCACGACGCGCTCAGGCGGCCTGCTCGGGCGCCGATGCGACGACCCGGGCCGCGCGCGTCGGCTTCAGGCTCGCCGACCACGCCATCGCCGGTCGTTCGAACAGCCGGTAGAACAGGTACGCGACCGGAATCGCCGCGGCCATGAACGCGAGCGACGGCCAGATCGACAGTTGCAGCTCGGAATGGAACAGCACCGAGCCGAGGCAGACGAACAGCGGCAGGTGAATCAGGTACAGCGAGTAGCTGAAGTCGCCGAACCGGCCGAGCAAGCGCAGCAGCGGTGTCGGACGCGGCGGGCACGCGAGCGCGCGGTACAGGAAGCACGCGAAGCCGGCCGCCCACAGCTGGAACGCGCCGTACTGGCCGAAGTGGAACGCGCCGCAGCCCGCAGCCAGCAGCATGGCAGCCGCGCCGTACCACGCGCGCGACGGCACGGCGGGCGTGCCGCGCGCCGGCTGCGCGCGCACGTCGGCGATCCACGCGCCGATCGTCCACGACAGCCAGTACGACGTGAAGAACTGCAGGTCGTGCCGCTCCAGCAGCAACGCCGACGCGACGTTGACGAGCGCGACGCCCGCGACGATGGCCGGCATCCCGACGCGCCGGCGCAGCGCGAACAGCAGCGGATAGACCACGTAGAACTGCACTTCGAGCGACAGCGTCCACAGCGCGCCGTTCGACCCGTATGTATAGCCGGCGACGCCCTGCAGCGAGAACAGGTTCACGAGAAACGCGGCGACGCCGATGTCGCGGATCTTGTGGCTGACCGGCGCGATCTGCAGGCTGATCGCGTCGAGCGCGAGCGTGAACAGCAGCGCGGCGAGCAGCACCGGATAGATGCGCGCGAAGCGGCGCGCCCAGAAATTCGGCGCGTCGAGCCGGTACGCCGGGTTGGCCGCGAATTTCAGCGCCGCGTTGCGGTGGATGCAGTAGCCGCTGATCACGAAGAAGATCGGCACGCCGGCCGAGCCCCACGCGAACGGGAACGTCAGATAGCCGACGATCACGCTCGGATCCAGCGCGTGACCGTAAGCGCGATGGAAGCTCTGCATGCCGACCCAGGCGACCTGGCGGCAATGGAAATAGGCGACGAGCAGCGCCGCGAACCCGCGCATCGCGTCGATCACGTGTTCCTTGTGGTCGGCGACGGGCGGCGCAGTCAAAGACGATCCGCTGAAAGCTTGCATGCGATTCGATTCCTTGCGACGGATGAAGGGGATGGTCCAATCGTAATGCGCAAGAATTCGATCGAATGAATAAAAAAATCGCGACGAGAAATAATGGTGTTTCACGTAATGGCCTTATTCACGTTCTGAAAGCGGTTTCGAAGCCGCCGCAATTATTTGCCGATTTTTTTCTGTTAGTTTGAAGCTCCGGTTGATTGATGCAAGGAGCGGCAAGATGGACATGCATTGGATCGCGAGCGCGGCAGTACTGCTGGTCATGGCCGTGCTGTCGGCGTATCGCGAGGCGCTGAAGAACGAGCCGATTCGCCCCGGTCTCGAACGGGGTAGCGTCCCGTATATCGAGGAATTCGAATCGTAAGTATTTGTATCCGTGAAATCGGTAATTTGTTTCTGCTTCGACAATGGGTGCGGCAATATCGACCGGATCGGCTGATTATCTCTTTTTCGGAAACATGGGCAATCGGTCCATATCGAAAATGAACGGAGTGAAATTGGCCGTACCGTCGATTCTCGATATGCCGTTCGGAAAACAACCGCGCCGGGTCGCAGGTCGACGCGGCGCAGTCAACGCAATCAGGATGCGAACATGTTGAAAGTCACCAAGGCCGTGTTCCCCGTCGCCGGTCTCGGCACGCGGTTCCTCCCGGCAACGAAGGCGAGCCCGAAGGAAATGCTGCCCGTCGTCGACAAGCCGCTGATCCAGTACGCGGTCGAGGAAGCGATCAACGCCGGTATCACCGAGATGATCTTCGTGACCGGGCGCAGCAAGCGCGCGATCGAGGATCACTTCGACAAGTCGTACGAGATCGAGGCCGAGCTCGAGGCGCGCGGCAAGGAAAAGCTGCTCGAACTCGTGCGCGGCATCAAGCCGAGCCACGTGAACTGCTTCTACGTGCGCCAGCCGGAAGCGCTCGGCCTCGGCCACGCGGTGCTGTGCGCGGAAAAGCTCGTGCATGGCGAGCCGTTCGCGGTGATTCTCGCCGACGACCTGTTGCACGGCGAGCAGCCGGTGCTCAAGCAACTCGTCGACGTGTTCGATCACTATCACAGCTCGGTGATCGGAGTCGAGACGATCCCGCGCGACGACAGCCGTTCGTACGGCGTCGTCGAAGGCCGCGAATGGGAAGAGGACATCATCAAGCTGTCCGGCATCATCGAGAAGCCGGCGCCGGAAGATGCGCCGTCGAACCTCGGCGTGGTCGGTCGCTACGTGTTCATGCCGACGATTTTCGATCACCTGCGCCGGCTCAAGCCGGGGGCGGGCGGCGAACTGCAACTCACCGACGCCGTCCAGTCGCTGCTGGCGCACGAACAGGTGCTCGCGTATCGCTACTACGGCACGCGTTTCGATTGCGGCAGCAAGATCGGTTACCTGAAGGCGACCGTCGAGCTCGCACTCCAGCATCCGGAAGTGAGCCGCGAATTCGAGGCGTATCTGCGTACCTGTCTGCCCACGCTGGCTGCTGTCGCATAAGCAGCCGCGCTGCTCCGTTGTTTCAGGTGGTGGTTGTTCCGTTGGCCCCGGCTGCCTTGCGCGTCGGGGCTTTTTTGCGTCCGGGCGAAACGGGGCGGGTGACGGACGGCGGGCGAGCGGTCGGGCTGAAGTCGGGCGGGTTTAAGGCGAGCGGGCGCGGGGCTCCTGACGTACCGGCGCGCGGCCTGGTTTGCGGTGCGCGTCGGTCGCGTTCGGTCAGGATTGCTTGTCCGACTGAAACCGGTGCCGGCGTACCGGCTGCTTGCGGTTTGATCGATGCCCGGTTGGTGTGACCGCTGCCCGCGTTCGCGGTGATGTCGATGCAGGATTGATGTCGACGCGGCGTATTCAAGCCTTGCTCCTTCGGTGCAACGCGTTTCCGGCGCCGTTTCCGCGTGCCGGCATCGCGTACCGTGGTCGCGCCACGCGTTTCCGGTTCGAGGTCATCGACGCCGGCTTTCCGCTCGGCGCGGCGACGTGTCGGGCCGAGCGACGAAGTGGCGCGCCAGCATCGCGGCGACCGGTTTCTTGAAGTCGAGCAGACGCTTTTCCAGGTAGCGCCACGACAGATGCGCGAGCAGCACGGCGAGCGCGAACTGCAGCACTTCAGGCAGGACATCCCGGACGATCGCCGGGATCGGCACGTGCGCGAACGTTGCCGGCAACACGCCGAAGCGCGCCGGAATCAGGTTGTGGAACAGGTAGAAGCCGTAGCTGATCGTGCCGAGATAGACGAGCGGCGCCCAGTCGAGCAGCGACACGGCTGGATGGTCGGGTTCGGTCACGATCCACAGCATCAGCGAGCCGAGCGATGCGGACAGGCCGAGATCCGCGAGCCCCGTCACGAGGTCGGGCAGCGTCGTGAGCGCGGGCAGCACGAGGAAAATCACGATGCCGGCGGCACCGAGCCAGCCGGGCGGAATGCGGCGTGCGACGGCTGGACCGCGATCGGCGAGCGCCATTGCGCCGATGCCGCCGAGCGCGATCAGCGCGAAATTCCACGGGGAAAACGCGTAGATCAGCACCGGCGACGCATCGACCGCATAGAGCGCGAGATGTGCGAGCGCGCATGCCGCGACGGCCGAGATGCCGAGCCGGACGTGTCGCGCCGCAGGCACGGCGAGCAGCGTCAGCGGCGCAATCAGATAGAACTGCTGCTCAACCGCGAGGCTCCAGAAGTGCGACGTGGAGCCGGGCCAGCCGTCCTTGACGACGCCGATCCAGTAGTTCGACAGGAACGTCGCGTGCCACGCGAGCCCGAGATTGACGCCGCGCTGGTAGAACAGCGCGTGCGCGATCGCGAGCGCGGCGAGCAGCAGGTAGTAGACGGGAAAGATCCGCAGCGCGCGCTTGGCGAGGAACAGCGCGAACGCATGGCGGCGCGTCATCGTGCCGCGCTCGATCGCCTGACGGTTGCGATGAAGCTCGCCGACGATCAGGAATCCGCTGATGAAGAAAAACGTCCACACGCCGAGCTTGCCCACGTCGACAGCGAGGACGTGGCCCTTGTGGGACAGGAAAACGAGGATGACGGCGATGGCTCGCAGGCCGTCGAGTCCTTTGACGTATCTGACTTCGCGCATGAAGGCATCCGTGGCACTGAGCGAGGTCAGTATAGGTACGCAAATATCGAACGTAATTCCGGTCCGGACGTATACGTGACGACGTTTTTCGATGCTCGAGCGTCGGCGAAGTCGGTCGGGCGCAACAAAACCTGCGGGAAACCCCGCGAAAACGCATAAAAGTACTGCACGAAGCGTCAAGGCGCTTGTAGAATCCGGCGTTGAAGCGCGCGCGTTGCACGCTTCGTGTATCCAACGACCACACCTGGTAGGAGAAACATGGCGACTTCCGCAAAAAAGGTGGCCAAGAAGGCTGCCGCACCGGCCACCAAGAAAGTGGCTGCCAAAAAGGCTGCGCCCGCGAAGAAAGTAGTGGCCAAGAAGGCTGTCGCGAAGGCAGCACCGGCTGCTCCGACGCCGCTGAAGGACAAGTTCACGAAGGCATCGCTCGCAACGCATATCGCCGAGCGCGCAGCTGTCGAAGTGAAGGCGGTCAAGGCAGTGCTCACCGCACTCGAAAACGTCGTGCTGGGCTCGGTTCACAAGAAGGGCGCAGGCGAGTTCACGCTGCCGGGTCTGCTGAAGATCACGGCGCAAGTCGTTCCGGCGAAGAAGAAGCGCTTCGGCAAGGATCCGTTCACGGGTGAAGAGCGCTGGTTCCCGGCAAAGCCGGCCAGCGTGCGCGTGAAGGCACGTGCGCTGAAGAAGCTGAAGGACGCGGCAGCGTAATGCCGCGTAACGGTTGCCGACTGCAGGTCGGCAACCGTTACGATGTCCGACGATCCCCGCACGCGAAAGCGTGCGGGGATTTTTATTGCGTTGCGCAAATCGGGCGGCGGTCGAGGCGGGGTGTGCGATCTCGTGTCGCGCGATGCGCATTCGAGGCGGCGTGTCGTATGTGCGGATGGTGGGCGCGGCGCATGCGCTCGCGGGTTGCTTTGCCGCGCGGCCCGTTGTTCATGCGTGGCCGTGCGAGCCTCGTTTTACGAGCCGGGACGCTGCCGTTCCCGTCGAATTCTCCGGCAGCTCGAGGGTCGCGCGCGCCGCGATCGGGCTGCATGTCGGCGCGACGCGCACTGCAATTCGGGCGAGTCGTCGCGCTGCGATTTGTGTTGTCGGTATCGACGGGCTGGCATGCAGCGATCGCGATCTGGCGATTCTGTCGACGAAGAGATGCATCGCGCGTCGTCGCCTCGTTCGAGCCAATGCCTGTGTGCGAGACGGTCACCTCCCTTCTCGCGACCGTCGCGAAACCAGGCGGGTGCGGCGACGAATGCAACGTCGTGCTCGCATTTGCGCATGCGTTCGGCACAGCGCCGTGATCTGCGGAGTCATCGATCGAGAACATCGCCGCGGCGAGCGGAGTGGCCTACCTCTCTCCGATACGTATGCGCCGATCGTCACGGCCGCGCGCACCGACTCTGGTTGCGCAGTGACGGCGATGACGCGATCGATGTTCGCCGAACCGGTTGCCGCATTCGTTCGCGACGCGCGACGCGCGATGCGCGACGTGTAATGAATGGACCGTCGAACCGAAGCTGTCGGCATGGCACGCAACCATCGCCCGGGATTGCATCGCCACGCGACGCAGCGCCTCGGCAGAGACGTCCTGCGCCGACGGCCATGCACGATCGACCGCGCCGCACGAGCGTCCCCGCGCCTCGCGACGCACGCGTCGCACCGATGGCTCAACGTCAGCCCGCCGTGCCCTCATACGCTGCCTTCAACGCGGCGACATCGAACTTCGTCATCTGCATCATCGCGGCGGCCACGCGTGCGGCCTTGATCTCGTCGCGGTCGGCCATCATCGGGATCAGCGCGTCCGGAACGATCTGCCACGAGACGCCGTAGCGGTCCCGTAACCAGCCGCAGCTGTCGGCCGTGCCGCCGTTCTCGAGCAGCGCGCTCCAGTAGCGGTCGAGTTCCGCCTGGTCGGCGCAACTGATCATCAGCGAAATCGCGTGGTTGAACGTCTCCGTGCGCGGGTGGCTCATCGCGATGAACGGTTGGCCGAACAGCTCGAATTCGACCATCCGCGTGCCGCCGGCGCCGGATACCGTCGTGACGCGCACGACACGCGAGTTCGGGAAAATGCCTGCATAGAAGGCTGCGGCTTCCTCGGCTTCCGTCGAGTACCAGAGGAATGGCGTGATCTTCTGAATCGTCATGGGATGTCTCCTGTCAGCGGTCGATAGGGCAGCGGCAGCCTGCGTGCATGCCGCCATCGATACGACGGATGAAGCCTGCCGAACTCGACACGTCGAAGGATAGTCGTCCGGATCGTGCAACGCGCGTTGTGATCGAATGGAGGGCGGGGCAACGGTCGACGTGCCCGGATGCCCGCAAGTGCGCCTCTGGCGCGTCACAGGCCCTCCAGGAGCCGCTTCCCGTCCGTTGTCGTACCCGAGGGCTGGCACGCGACCGCAGCCCGCCACCGGGCCGCTGGCGACGGACGAAAAAAAACCAGCCACGGCCGAAACCGATGACTGGTTTTGCAGTTCGGCGACATGGCGTCGGAGACGCCATGCACACCGGAAGCGTACTTCTTAGAACTTGTGGCGCAGGCCCAGAGCGACCATTTCCTGCGACTTCGTGCCGGCGTAGCCGTACGAGCCGATCGATGCTTGCGCTGCCGACGTCGTGCCGTCGTCGTTCAACTGCGTACCGCTCGCGTGCTGGTAAGCGCCGAGCAGGTAGACGTCCGTGCGCTTCGACAGCGAGTAGTCCGCACCCAGCGACACCTGGTGGTACTTGGCGTCCGTGTTGCCGCTCGCCTTCGTGTACGAGTAGCCGAGGCCCAGCAGCAGCGGCGGCGTGACCTGGTACGTCACGAACGCGCGGCCCGTGTTGTACTTCTCGGTCGACGTGTAGAGCGAGTATGCGTCCGGCTTGTATTGCGCGTTGCTGTAGCCGAGGCCGAGCGTCACCGGGCCGATTGCGTACTGGCCTGCGACTTGCGCGATGCCGATCGACTTCGCCGTCACGTAGCCTGCGTTGATCGGGCCGTCGACGATGTTGTCGGACGTCGTCGAGCCCCAGCCCGAACGGGTCGGGCCCGTCGTCGGCGACGGGTTGTTCGCGTAGAAGTAGCCGGCTGCGATGCCGATCGGGCCGTTGTTGTAGGCGGCTGCGGCCGACCACGTCTGACCTTGGCCCGGACGGCCTGCAACGCCGCTCAGACCGTACATGCCTTCGAACTGGAAGCCGTTCCAGACCGGCGAAGCGTACTTGATCGCGTTGCTGACGCGCAGGCTGTTGTCGTTGTTGTCGACGTCGCCCGGGGTCGCGAAGAAGCTGCCGAAGTAGTTGTCAGCCGTGACTGCCTGGACCAGGTCGACCACCGGGTCGTACTGGCGGCCCAGCGTCAGCGTGCCGTACTGGTTGCTTTGCAGGCCGACGTAAGCCTGGCGGTTGAAGATCGTGTTGGATGCGCTCAGCTTGCCGGTGCCCGGGTTGAAGCCGTTTTCGATCTGGAAGATTGCCTTCAGGCCGCCACCCAGGTCTTCAGCACCCTTCAGGCCCCAGCGGCTGCCTTGCAGGTTGCCCGACAGCATTTGCACCATGTTGTTGGCCTGGCCGTCATTGCCGTGAACCAGTGCGATCGACGTATCGATCACGCCGTACAGCGTCACGCTGGATTGAGCGTGAGCAGCGCCAGCGGCGCCCAGCAGGGCGAGCGAGAGGGTCGAGAGAGCGAGTTTCTTCATCGTTGAGTATCTCCACGCAAATGATTCAGTCGTTATTTGTTGCGGATTGGAGAATAGCTCAGTGCCATACAGGCAAGAAAGCTTAAAAAATAAAGTGTCTCGAAAAGGTAACAGCGAGAAAAAGTCCATATATATCAAGCACATCAAGAACTGTTCCTCTTTTTGAAATAGTTGACAATTGCTGCGCCGCGATTGTTGCGACGTTTGATGCATTCGGCAACGCACGGGCCGATTTGGCGGGTTCGCGCACGGAAATCGGAGCTTGCAAACGTTTGCCTTTGCGGCGAGCGTTACGCGCCGATGCAACGAACGCATCAGCGTCGCGCCGGCGCGCGGCGGCGAGGTCGTTGCGAAAGCGCGAAGAGTTGTGCAAGGCACGGCGCGCGCGCAAACATGCGCGGCCGCGTGACGAGCAGGAAGGGGCAATCAGTTGCCGCGCGCGTGATCGGCGGGGCGCTCGGCCTGTGCGGACGCGGCCGGCACATCGGCGGTGCGGCGGTGCGCGACGCCGCGCGCAGCCGCGAATTCCGCGCCGAGCAACAGCACGGCGGCGGAGAAGTACAGCCACATCAACAGTACCGCGAACGATCCGGCCGCACCGAACGCGCTCGCCGTGCCAGCGTGTGCGAGATACAGCGCGAACAGCTTCTTGCCACCGGAGAACAGGATCGCCGACACGATCCCGCCGACTGCCGCGTCGCGCCACGCGACGCGCGCGTCGGGCAGGAACTTCATCAGCGCGGCGAACGCGCCCGCGAGCACCGCGATGCCGACGAAGAACTGCAGCAGGTTGGTGACGACCACATACGGCGAATTGCCGAGCAGCCAGGTGCCGACGAACGTGATCGCGGTGTCGAGCACAAGCGACACGATCAGCAGGAACGCGACGCCGAGCACGAGCCCGAACGAAACCAGCCGCACGCGCACGAGCCCGAGCATGCTCGACCAGCGGTTTTCGGTGCTCGGCCAGATCACGCTCAGCGCCGTGTTCAGCGACGCGAACGTTGCCGACGCACCGATCGCGAGCGCGGCGAACGAGATCAGCGCCGCGATGCCGCCGCGCTCGCCTGCGCGATGCGCGTTCTGCACGATGGTCTGGATGCTGGCCGCGGCATCGTCGCCGATCAGTTGATGTGCCTGCTCGAACACCTGGCCGCGCGCGGCATCGTCGCCGTAGAACCAGCCGGCCACCGCGATCACCATCACGAGCGTCGGTGCGAGCGAGAACGCGGAGAAGAACGCGATGCTCGCGGCCATCGCCGAGCAGCGGTCCGAGGAGAAGCGCCTGAACGCGTTGAGTGCCCAGTTGGCCTGTTGTTGCGCGAGACGGGTGGCTTCCGAGGTGATCTGTCGTTTCATGACGGTTCGGTGGTGTGCTGACCGCGGGATATTGGCGGATCAGACAAATCAGTATTGATCCGAAGATTCCATCATAGTTGCGTTGGCTGTCTATAATCCTTTCAGTTGCTCCCAACCCCACAAAACCGCCGAGACCATCATGCTACAAATGTCCCGGCGCCAGTTCCTGAAGGTGACGGCCACGTCGCTTGCCGGATCGAGTCTCGCCCTGATGGGCTTTTCTCCGACGGAAGCGCTTGCCGAAGTCCGACAGTACAAGCTGGCGCGCACCACCGAAACGCGCAACACCTGTCCATACTGTTCAGTGGGTTGCGGCATCCTGATGTACGGCCTTGGCGACGGCGCGAAGAATGCGCAGCCGAGCATCATCCACATCGAAGGCGATCCCGATCACCCCGTCAATCGCGGCACGCTGTGCCCGAAGGGCGCGAGCCTGATCGACTTCATCCACAGCCCGAACCGCCTGACGCACCCCGAGTATCGCGCGCCCGGTTCGGACAAGTGGGAGCCGATCTCGTGGAATGACGCGCTCGACCGGATCGCGAAGCTGATGAAGGCCGACCGCGACGCGAACTTCGTCGAGACGGCCGAAGACGGCGCGAAGGTCAATCGCTGGCTCACGACCGGCATGCTGGCCGCGTCGGCGGGCAGCAACGAAGTCGGTTACCTGACGCACAAGGCTGTCCGCAGCCTCGGGATGCTCGCATTCGACAATCAGGCGCGTGTCTGACATGGCCCGACGGTGGCAGGTCTTGCCCCGACGTTTGGCCGTGGAGCGATGACGAACCATTGGGTCGACATCAAGAACGCGGACGTGATTCTCGTGATGGGCGGCAATGCAGCCGAGGCCCATCCATGCGGTTTCAAGTGGGTAACGGAGGCGAAGGCGCACCGCAAGGCGCGGCTGATCGTCGTCGACCCGCGCTTTACGCGTACGGCCTCGGTGGCCGACTACTACGCGCCGATTCGCACCGGCACCGACATCGTCTTCCTGGGCGGCGTCATCAACTATCTGCTGACGCACGACAAGATCCAGCATGAGTACGTGAAGAACTACACGGACTTCTCGTTCATCGTGCGCGAGGACTTCGCGTTCAACGACGGCATCTATTCCGGCTACGACGCGGAGAAACACGCGTATCCGGACAAATCGAGCTGGGACTACGAGCTCGGCGACGACGGCTTCGCGAAGGTCGACCCGACGCTGCAGCATCCGCGCTGCGTCTACAACCTGCTCAAGAAACACTACGCGCGCTATACGCCGGACCTGGTCCAGCAAGTCTGCGGCACGCCGAACGAGAAATTCCTGAAGGTGTGCGAGATGCTCGCGACGACGGCCGTGCCCGGCCGCGCCGGCACGGTGCTGTACGCGCTCGGCTGGACGCACCACTCGATCGGCGCGCAGATCATTCGCACCGGCGCGATGGTGCAGTTGCTGCTCGGCAACATCGGCATCGCCGGCGGCGGGATGAACGCGCTGCGCGGCCACTCGAACATCCAGGGGCTGACCGACCTCGGGCTGATGTCGAACCTGCTGCCGGGCTACATGACGCTGCCGATGCAGGCCGAGCAGGACTTCGACGCGTACATCAAGAAGCGCGCGCAGCAGCCGCTGCGTCCGAACCAGCTGAGCTACTGGAAGAACTACAAGGCGTTCCACGTCAGCTTCATGAAGTCGTGGTGGGGCGATGCGGCGACCGCCGAGAACAACTGGGGCTACGACTACCTGCCGAAGCTGGACAAGCAGTACGACCTGCTGCAGGCGATCGAGCTGATGAATGCCGGCAAGATGAACGGCTACATCTGCCAGGGCTTCAACCCGCTCGCGGCGGCGCCGTCGAAGGTGAAGACGGCCGCGGGCCTCGCGAAGCTGAAGTGGCTCGTGATCATGGATCCGCTCGCGACCGAGACGTCCGAGTTCTGGAAGCATCACGGCGACTTCAACGACGTCGATGCGTCGAAGGTCCAGACCGAAGTGTTCCGCCTGCCGACCACGTGCTTCGCGGAGGAGGACGGCTCGCTCGTGAGTTCGAGCCGCGTGCTGCAATGGCACTGGAAGGGCGCGGAGCCGCCGGGCGAGGCAAGGAGCGATCTCGAGATCATGGCGGGGCTGTTCCTGCGCATGCGCAAGATGTATCAGGCAGAGGGCGGCAAGTATCCCGATCCGATCCTGAACCTGACCTGGCCGTATGCGAACCCGGAAAGCCCGACGCCCGAAGAACTCGCGATGGAGTTCAACGGGCGCGCGCTCGCCGACCTGACCGATCCGAAGGATCCGGCCAAGGTGCTCGTGAAGAAGGGCGAGCAGCTTGCCGCCTTCGCGCAACTGAAGGACGACGGCACGACCGCGAGCGGCTGCTGGATCTTCTGCGGTGCGTGGACGCAGGCCGGCAACCAGATGGGGCGGCGCGACAACGCCGACCCGACCGGCATCGGTCAGACGCTGAACTGGGCGTGGGCATGGCCCGCGAACCGGCGGATCCTGTACAACCGCGCGTCGTGCGACGTGAGCGGCAAGCCGTTCGACCCGACCCGCAAGCTGATCGGCTGGAACGGCAGCGCGTGGAAAGGGGCCGACGTGCCGGATTTCAAGGCGGACGAACCGCCCGAGAACGGGATGAATCCGTTCATCATGAACCCGGAAGGCGTCGCGCGCTTCTTCGCGCGTGCAGCGATGAACGAAGGTCCGTTCCCCGAGCACTACGAGCCGTTCGAGACGCCGCTCGCCGCGAACCCGCTGCACCCTGACAACCCTCTGGCGCTGAACAATCCGGCGGCCCGCGTGTTCGCGGACGACCGCGCGTCGTTCGGCAAGGTGTCCGAGTTCCCGCACGTCGCGACGACTTACCGGCTCACCGAGCATTTCCACTACTGGACCAAGCATGCGCGGCTGAACTCGATCATCCAGCCCGAGCAATTCGTCGAGATCGGCGAAGAACTCGCGAAGGAAGTCGGCGTCGCGCACGGCGAGCGCGTGAAGGTGTCGTCCAAGCGCGGCTACATCATCGCGGTCGCCCTCGTCACGAAGCGGATCAAACCGCTGACGATCGAAGGCAAGACGGTCCAGACGGTCGGCGTCCCGTTGCACTGGGGCTTCAAGGGTCTCGCGAAGCCCGGCTATCTCGCCAATACCCTGACTCCGTCCGTCGGCGACGGCAACTCGTACACACCGGAATTCAAGTCGTTCCTGGTGAAGGTCGAAAAGGCGTAAGGGGGAAGAGATGGCATTGCAATCGCTGGATATCAAGCGCGTCTCCGCCACCACGACGCCGCCGCCCACGGTGCGCGAACCGGTGACCGGGAGCGTCGCGAAGCTGATCGACGTATCGAAGTGCATCGGCTGCAAGGCATGCCAGACGGCATGCATGGAGTGGAACGACCTGCGCGACGAGATCGGCACGAACGTCGGCGTGTACGACAACCCGGCCGACCTGACCGAGCACTCGTGGACGGTGATGCGGTTCTCCGAATACGAGAACCCGGCGGGCGACCTCGAATGGCTGATCCGCAAGGACGGCTGCATGCACTGCGAGGATCCGGGCTGCCTGAAGGCATGCCCGTCGCCGGGCGCGATCGTGCAGTACAACAACGGGATCGTGGATTTCCACGAGGAGAACTGCATCGGTTGCGGCTATTGCGTGACCGGCTGTCCGTTCAACGTGCCGCGGATCTCGAAGAAGGATCATCGCGCGTACAAGTGCACGCTCTGTTCCGACCGCGTCGCGGTCGGCCAGGAGCCGGCCTGCGTGAAGACCTGCCCGACGGGCGCGATCGTGTTCGGCACCAAGGAGGACATGAAGCAGCACGCGGCCGAGCGGATCGAGGACCTGAAGGAGCGCGGTTTTGAGCATGCGGGGCTGTACGATCCGCAGGGCGTCGGCGGTACGCACGTGATGTACGTGCTGCACCACGCCGACAAGCCGTCGCTGTATCACGGCCTGCCCGACAATCCGTCGATCAGCCCGATGGTGAAGCTGTGGAAGGGGATCGCGAAGCCGCTGGCGGTCGCCGGCCTCGCGCTGACCGCGCTGGCCGGGTTCTTCCACTACACGCGGGTCGGTCCGAACGAGGTCAGCGACGAGGAAGAAGCCGCCGCCCGCGACGAGGCGCGACGCATCAAGGAGGACGGAAAATGAAACACGACGACCCGAACCTGATCGTTCGCTACACGCCGAACGAGCGCACGAACCACTGGATCACCGCGATCACGTTCGTGCTGCTTGCGCTGTCCGGGCTCGCGCTGTTCCACCCGTCGATGTTCTGGCTCACCGCGCTGTTCGGCGGCGGCCAGTGGACGCGGATCCTGCATCCGTTCGTCGGTCTGGTGATGTTCGTGTCGTTCGCGATTCTCGTGGTGCGGTTCTGGCACCACAACGCGCTCGACGCGGACGATCGTCAATGGCTGAAGCAGATCGGCGACGTGCTGACCAACCAGGAAGACAAGCTGCCGCCCGTCGGCCGGTATAACGCCGGACAGAAGCTGCTATTCTTCACGCTGGTGGCGTGCCTGCTGCTGCTCCTGCTGTCCGGGCTCGTGATCTGGCGGCGCTACTTCTCGTTCTATTTTCCGATCGAGGTGATCCGTGCGGCGGCCGTCGTGCATGCAGTGGCGGCGTTCGTGCTGATCGCAAGCATCATCGTGCACATTTACGCGGCGTTGTGGGTGAAGGGCTCGATCGGTGCGATGGTGCGCGGCACCGTCACGCTGGGCTGGGCACGCAAGCATCACCCGAAGTGGTTCCGTGAAAGCGTGAAGTAGCGCACCGGAGCGGGGCGGCTCGCCATCGCGGCGTACCGTTCCGGCACCGTCGGAATCGCCTGAAAAGCGCCGATCCGTCGGCGCTTGTTTTTTGGAAGACATATTTGTGACACAACGCATTCTCGAACCGACCGAGATCTCGGCGCTCGATCATTCCGCCATTCCCCGCTTTCGCCTGCCGGAGCGCGGCACCGCATTCGCGGCGCGCGCCACGCGGCTGCGCAAGCTTGCCGACCTGAACCCGATCAGCGGCTACCTGCGGCTGATGGCCACCGTCGCCGACGCGCAGCACGCGACGCTGCAGCAGTTGAACCTGCCGCTGCCGTCGCCGGAAGCGATCGCACGCGCGCAGCAGCATTCGATGCCGCTCGTGCCCGCGCTCGACGGCGAGCGCGACCCGCGGTGGCGGGCCGTGCTGTATGAACTGCTCGACCGCGTCGAAAGCGCCGGGCTCGTCAATCCGTCGCTCGCGAAGCTGCTCGACCGGCTGCGCCTGATGTCGCCAGCCGAACTCGACGCGCAGGCCGACGCGATCCTCGCGCTGCGCTTCGCCGAAGTCGACCCGGCCACCGCGCCGTTCCTGATGGCCGCGTTGCAGGTTGTGTGGACCGATCTCGCCAGCCGCGTCGCACCGGCCGATATTCCGTATCTCGACCAGCCGGGGCTGTGCCCGGTATGCGGCTCGCATCCGGTCGCGAGCGTCGTGCGCGTCGGCGGCCAGTTCCAGGGCTACCGTTTCCTGCAGTGCGGGCTCTGCACGACCGAGTGGCATATGGTGCGCACGAAATGTTCGCACTGCGACTCGACGAAAGGCATCGCCTATCACGGAATCGAGGGCGGCAGCGAAGCCGTCAAGGCCGAGTCGTGCGACGAGTGCAAGACCTATCGCAAGATCGGCTACCAGGAAAAGGACTACGAGTTCGAGCCGCTGGCGGACGATCTCGCAAGCCTCACGCTCGATCTGCTGATGAACGAAGCGGGCTACCAGCGCAGTTCGCCGAACCCGCTGCTGTGGCCGGACATGTCGCGCGAAGCGGACTGACGGCGGCCAGCCGGGGCGGGCGCGCAAGCCCCGGCCCCGTTTGCCTGCCGCGCATCGAAATGGAGCCACGACCACGTGACCGAACCGGGTTTGAATGAACTGAATACCGTCCTCGCGCGCGTGCCGTCGGTCGAGCGCGTGTTGTCGTCGGCGCCGCTGCAACCGTTGCTCGCCGACTACGGCCGCACCCGCGTGCTGAACGCGGTGCGCACCGAACTCGAGCGCTGGCGTGCCGCCGCGCAGCATGATCCGTCGTCGGCCGAGCCGCTCGACGAGCCGCACATCGCGGCGGCCGTCGCCCGCACGCTGGCCGCGCAGAGCGCGGGCGCCGTGCGCGCGGTGTTCAACCTGACCGGCACCGTGCTGCATACCAATCTCGGGCGCGCGCTGCTGCCCGACGATGCAGTGAACGCGGTGGTCGCCGCACTCACGCAACCCGTGAACCTCGAATTCGATCTCGGTACCGGCCGCCGCGGCGACCGCGACGACCTGATCGACGATCTGCTGTGCGAACTGACGGGCGCGGAAGCAGCAACCGTCGTCAACAACAATGCGGCGGCAGTGTTTCTGACCCTGTCCGCGCTTGCGCAGAAACGCGAAGTGATCGTGTCGCGCGGCGAACTCGTCGAGATCGGCGGCGCATTCCGCATTCCCGACATCATGAGCCGCGCGGGTGCGAAGCTGCACGAGGTCGGCACGACCAACCGCACGCATCTGCGCGACTATGCGGACGCGATCGGCCCGCGTACGGCGCTGCTGATGAAGGTGCACTGCAGCAACTATGCGATCAGCGGCTTCACGAAGGAGGTGACGCTCGCCGAACTCGCGCCGCTCGCGCGCGAGCACGGGCTGCCGGTGGCGGTCGACCTCGGCAGCGGCACGCTCGCCGACCTGTCGCAATGGGGCTTGCCGCACGAGACGACCGTGCAGGAAACCGTTGCGGCCGGCGCGAACCTCGTCACGTTCAGCGGCGACAAGCTGCTCGGCGGTCCGCAGGCCGGCCTGATCGCCGGCGATCGCGCGCTCGTCGCGAAAATCAAGAAACATCCGCTCAAGCGCGCGCTGCGCGTCGGCAAGCTGACGCTCGCCGCGCTCGAACCCGTGCTGCGGCTCTATCAGGCGCCGGAATTCCTGCGCGAACGGCTCACGACGCTGCGGCTGCTGACGCGGCCGCAGCACGACATCGCCGAAGCAGCCGAGCGCGTGCGCCCGGTATTGCAGGCCGCGCTCGGCAGCGGTTTCGACGTGCGCATCGAACCGATGTTCAGCCAGATCGGCAGCGGCGCGCTGCCGGTCGACCAGTTGCCTAGCGCCGGGCTCGTCGTGCGCACGCCGGACGGCAAGCGCAGCGGCCGCGCACTCGCGCAGCTCGAGAAGCGGTTGCGCGAATGGCCGCACCCGGTGATCGGCCGCGTCGCCGACAACGCACTGCGGCTCGATTTGCGCTGTCTCGAGGCCGCGGACGAAGCGGCATTCGTCGCGCAATGCGCGCTGATCGCGGGACCGGTTGCATGATCGTCGGTACCGCAGGACATATCGACCACGGCAAGACGACGCTCGTGCGGGCGCTGACGGGTGTCGACACCGACCGGTTGAAGGAAGAGAAGGCGCGCGGTATCTCGATCGAGCTCGGCTATGCGTATGCGCCGCTCGAGAACGGCGACGTGCTGGGCCTGATCGACGTGCCGGGCCACGAGAAGCTGATTCATACGATGGCGGCCGGCGCGAGCGGAATCGACTTCGCGCTGCTCGTGATCGCTGCCGACGACGGTGTGATGCCGCAAACGCGCGAGCATCTCGCGATTCTGCAACTGCTCGGCGTCACGCACGGTGTGGTCGCACTGACGAAGTGCGATCGCGTCGATGCCGCACGCCTGTCGGCCGTGCGCGACGAGATCGCGGCGTGGCTGCACGGCTCGACGCTCGATGGCGCACCGATCTTCGAAACCTGCGCGACGCGCGTGGACGATCCTGGCGTCGCCGCGTTGAAGCGACACCTCGCCGATGCGGCGCTCGCGTGGCGCGCGCGCCGCGACGACGGCCTGTTCCGGCTCGCGGTCGATCGCGTGTTCACGCTCGCCGGGCAGGGGACCGTCGTGACGGGCACCGCATTCGCGGGCCGCGTGGCGACCGGCGACACGCTCGTGGTCGTCCGCACCGGCGACGCGGCACGCGTGCGCAGCATCCATGCGCAGAACCGGCCGGTCGAAGCGGGCCGCGCGGGCGAGCGTTGTGCGCTGAACCTGGCCGGCGTCGACAAGGCGGACGTCGAGCGCGGCGATACCGTCGCGGACGCGCGGCTCGCCGCGACGTCGCTGCGGCTGGACGTCGAACTGACGCTGCTGGCCGATGCGGGGCTGACGCTGACGCACTGGGCGCCGCTGCACGTGCATCTCGGCACGCTGCATCGCGTCGCGCACCTCGCGCTGCTCGACGACGATACGCTCGCGGCCGGCCAGAAGATGCGTGTGCAACTCGTGTTCGACGAACCGGTATTCGCGCTGCCGGGCGATAGATTCATCGTGCGCAACCCGCAAGCGACGCGTACCGTCGGCGGCGGCCGTGTGCTCGATCCGTTCGGACCAGCGCGCAAGCGGCGCACGCCTGCGCGCCGCGCATGGCTCGACGCGCTGGCCGTGTGGCTCGACGAAGGGCGGCTCGATGCGCTGCTCGCGCAGGCGCCGCTCGGCATTGCCCGCACGATGCTCACGCATCTGACGGGGTTCGCGCCGGAGGCGCTCGTGCTGCCGGACGATGCGCTGGCGATCGGCCAGCGCAATGCGGCGTCGAACGACGGCACGGTGATGGCGCGCACGCACTGGCATGCGTTGCAGGCACGGGCGATCGACACGCTGCGCGTGTATCACGAGCGGATGCCGGACGAGCAGGGGATCGATGCGGCACGTCTGCGACGGATGGCGGCGCCGGTCGTCGACGAGGCGCTGTGGCGCTCACTCGTCGATGCGCTGGTGGCGGGCGGGGACGTCGTGCGAAGCGGGCCGTGGCTGCATCTGCCGTCGCATTCGGTGAGCTTCGACGCACGCGAGGAGGCGCTGGCGCGGCAACTGCTGCCGCTGCTTCATGCGGGGCGTTTCGATCCGCCGTGGGTACGCGATCTGGCGCACGACACGGGCGCGGCCGAGGACGCCGTGCGCACGCTGCTGCGCAAGCTCGCGCGGCGCGGCGATGTGCATCAGATCGTGCGCGACCTGTTCTATCACACGGACGTCGTGCGCGAACTGGCCGGGCTGGTTGCGCATCTCGCGCCGACGCGCGGCGGCGGGCTCGATGCCGCGACGTTTCGTGACGCGACCGGGCTCGGCCGCAAGCGGGCGATCCAGATTCTCGAGTTCTTCGATCGGGTTGGGTATACTCGCTTCCACCGCGATCTTCACTTCCTGCGGCCTGACAGCGGTTGGGCGGGTATTCAGGCGTAGGCGCTCGTCGTTCTTCTCGCTCTTTTGTTTTTCCCCACGGAAGGCATTCGTATCCGGTGGTACGGCCGGACTTCAAATCCGGTTGGGGGTGTCAGACACTCCCGGGTAGGTTCGACTCCTGCTGCCTTCCGCCACAAGGGTTTCAAGCGATTTCGACGTTCCGCGTGGAATGTCTGTTGCGCCTGAGGTGTGGGTTTTTCTGCCGGATGATCGTTTCGAGCTTGCCTATCTTGTGGGCGTATTTGATCGCGGCCCGGAGATAGCCGGGCGTGTTGTGAATCGTTCCATCGGCACTCTGCTTCTTCGGATGCTCCTGGCGATCAACGCTCGAGCGCATCTTGATCTTCGTATTCGGCCGCATACTTCGTCATAATTTGCAGGCGTGCCTTCCGATCCTTCCATTCGGCACCTTCATCAGTGACGTGAATCCGGACGCACTCGCCAATTGTGACGATTGGCTTACCCAGCATAAAGTGTGTAAGGCTAGATCAGGTCTCTCTATCGGCGCTACCTCGTCAAGGGCTGCAGCCGCTCGGTTTTTTTACTCTGTTCGAATTGCTGGATTCTAGTGCCATCCGTGCAAAACGAGTCATGCGCCTACCCGATCACGATGCCGATCTCATACGACATATTCGTTGGCTGGCAATAGCGGCGCAGGCGTGTATCCGGAATTAAAGATCCTGGAGATTCAATTGCGATGGCGCAGGTATAGCGTTACAACTGGCAAAATTCCGTAGACCATACAGAAAAGTGCCGAAAAAATTCCTGCCATCACCATGCCATGAAGCAGTGCCGATCTCTTTCTCGCCGTTTTGCTGCCAAATGGATCTTCGGAGCCACACATTCGACAACGAATTGAGCCAATCCTAAGCGAGCCGGCGCAATGAATGCAGTTTTTTGTGAGTTCGGCGGGTTCACTCTGCTCGCCAAACCTGGATGGAGTATTGTCCATTTAATAAACCTTTCGATTATTTTCGATGTCATCAATTTTTCATGATTTTATGTGGCAGATGCTGGAATTAGACGCGGTTTCGTAAGGCTGTAAGAAATGGTGCTGAAAATTGATTTAAGGTTGGCAGTGCCTCCATTGGAGCCGGAGCAGGTGTCGGAATAAAAATAAGCTGGGCCGCTGGCAATTGATTTCATCGTTGCGCATGGCGACAAAGGATCGCTTCCATCACTGCAGGTAGACGACGCGCTACCGCCACCGATATATGCCACGGTATATATAAGTGTTCCTGCTCCCTTTGCTGTGGCTGCAGTGTTTATTGCTGCCTGGCATTCTGTTCCATAGTTTGACTTATACGTAGAGCCAAGTTGCGTTTGGCTTGACGATGCATCGCCGTCGCTTAATAGAATGATGACGTTTTGACCGGGTGGGAGCTGTGTCGAGGATAGAGTCTGTAACGACTGCTGTGCAGCGGCAATCGCCTGAGCATAGTAAGTTCCCAGTCCGCCAGGGGCAGCGAGTCCGCTACATGAACCGCCGCCAAGGGCTTGGACCAGCCCGGAACTTGTGTTGGCCTGGCCACTGCTCCCCAGGAATCCCGTGCCCAGCTTGCTGTATTGGTAACCGGCGCTTGCCGCCGCAGAATAGCTTCCCGCAATGCTGGGGGCACTACTGCCGCATGAGAAAGAGTAGTTGGAGGACATGGGAGGGAACGCCATCAGCCCCACGTTGTCTCCAGCATTTGTTAGCGTCTCAATAAGCTGCAAGGCTGCGGCTTTTGCGCATGCGAGACGCGTTTGCACGACTCCCGCCGAATTCTTGCAATTGCTGTCATTGGTGTTCATCGACGCAGTCGTGTCGAGGATGATCATCACGTTGTACTGAGCGGGGCCACCTGCACCACCGGCTGCCGCGGTCGATGTTGCGGAGACGGTCGTCGCCTTGACACCGAACACGCTCGCAAAGAACGACGTGACGCTCGCTTTCTGTGTTACCTGAATGCCGTTATAACCGGACAGGGCCTGTTTGTAAGGAAGCTGAATGCTTGTCAGCGTTAGTCCGGTCACGGACGTTGAGTTGACGGTCGCGCCTCCCGGAAGTTGGTTGGCCTGGCCTGCTGAGTATGCGACTGCGTCGTTATATGCCGTATTCCACGGCTGACTCCAGAGATCCGCCGCACCTGCGAGTGCCGCCGCGTCAGTGGCCGCCTGCAAGCGCCGTTGTGTGTAGATCAAGTAACCGACATCGACGCAAATTGCGGCGAAACCCAGAATGGCGACCATTGATGCTGCAACAATGATGATGACTGCACCGCGCTGATGGCGCATTGCCCTGTCAAGAGGCTTTGAAGTATTCACTCTTCCCACCTTTCTCTCTGTTGGTTCACAGTCATTGCACGCGTGCGGTAACAGTCGCAGCTAATTGCGATGGCATCATGGATTTCAGGTTGAGATAATTTCCGGGCACAACAGGATTAAAGCCAGAGTAAATTACGCTAACTTTGACAGGCACGTTGACTGCGGCACTCGATGCCGGCGCCAGATCGGACGCACAACCCGCGTCGTCTACACATGCAACACCGTTGACGGATGTAGAAATCGTGATGCTACTCTGGTTGAGAAATGAAGCAGCCGCCTTTGCTTGAGATAACGTCGTAGTGTACGGAGTGGTGGTGCCTCTCTGCGAAGCGAACGTTCGCGCAGCGGATGATGCAGCATTACCCACTGCTATGGAGTTGGCGAGGAGCCAGCCAAACTGTGCAATACCCAGGAGAATGAAAAGGATAACGGGCATCGTCACGGCCATTTCAATTGAAGCCGACCCCTTTTGCGATTTCATGATGCTCGCCCCCCGTAAAATTACTGAGCTACTTCAGTCATTGTCGATGTAATGTTTTTTGGCATGATGCTGCCCAATGAGCCCCAGGATCCAGAATACAATGGATTGAATACATGCCCGATTGTTACTGTCACAGTTGAGCCGGCCGCCAAGGAATTAGCCATTGTTCCTAGCGCGGTTTGGCATGCGGAATCCGATGTGCAAGACACCCCGTTTACGGAAGTTGAAATACTAATTCCGGTCCGGATTGGCCCAAGCGCATTTGTGACACTGGAAACCGTATCGGAGTACGGGGTAGAGAATCCGCGCTCGGAGGCAAATTGATGTGCCCCGACCGACGCCGCGTGCGTCACGATAATGAAATTGAAAATCAGCCACGAGAACTGTGCGATGCCAAGAAGTATCAGCAACAGAACCGGAAGCAAAAATGAAAACTCTACCGTCGCGACTCCTCGCTGTGCTTTCTTCTGCATGACGGTCCCCGTATGACGTTTGAAGGTGATGCGTGGCTTCGTTGACCACATTCACACCCATCAGTTACAGCTAGGCCATCGGTCCAATGCCAGATTCGTGCCAATGCGCGCCTCTTAAGGAAAGGCGACGCTTCCTTGTTGTGTGGAGCTGACCACGGGCTTGCCTTGTTTCATGTCTGAAACGCGCATTCCACAAAGGATTTGCCCTGGAGGCTGCTGACGGAAAGGAGCGGCGATACGCCAAGAGCCGGCCTGTGACCGGACTCGCAGGGTTGATATCCAATTTGATAGGCTTTGCGCACACCGCAGGATGACCCGATGCACCGGGAGTATCGCGACGTGGCCAGCAAAAAATCCGTATCCAGCTAGGCTCGATGTTTCAACGCTGAAACGTTGGTGGCTTGCCGGCGATTCATGTTTCCAGGTCGACGGTCCGTTCCAGGCGGAACCGAGTCAGTCGCTCTGACGCTGTCTGTTTGGTCTGGTGCAAACTGATAGCCGGTCGGGATTTTTCCGTTTACGCGCCCGGAATTGATATGGCCGTCTTGATGTTTCGTCACCGTCCGCGCCGGGTGCGCGCAGCCGTAGCAGTGATCGCGCTCATGCGGTTGCATTACGCAGACCGGGGCGACGAGCGACACCGCGTTACGGCTGCGCAGGCGGCTCGATCAGGTCGTCAACCGGCACGGAGAGCGCGCTGGCGACCTTCGACAGCACGTCGATAGTGCCGACGCGCTGACGCGTTTCGATCTGGCTGAGATACGGTTTGCTGATGCCCGCCGCTGCGGCGAGCGCATCGTGCGTCATACGCAGATGATTGCGCCAGCACGAACGGGATGATCGCCAGCCTGTTCCGCGTCAAGTACGGTGGCCGGGATGCGGTGGCCGTCGTCGCTTGCCTTTGCGTGTGCATAAAGTGCTTCGTCTCCGAGGTCTTCGAGTCGGTCCTTCACGCGGTCCCACAGTTCGATGGGGATCACCGCAAAGGCGCGGCAGTCCTTGTTTTTTCTATGGTCCCGAAGTTTGAAGGGGAGGTGCCGGTCGCCAGGCCGGACCCGATCGGTATCGTCACGGGATGCTGCGGGGATACGAAGAACGTGAAGCTCAACCGACGCTTCACGCATGACGAATGCCTTGCTCGACTGGAGCAACGCCTCATCGAACATGCGGAGCCGGTGCTGAAGTGCACGCCGGGTCTGAAAGGGCATCCGAGTCAGGTCGCGGCCGTGGTGAGCTTTGCATACAACATCGGGGCAGGTCAGCGACACACCCCGCTGCGACCGCGAAGCCGTAATCCTGATCGGTAAAGGCACCGAATTCGCGGCGATTGTTTCCGCGCTATCGTTGAAGCACGGGCGGTCGCCGCATGCACCATGCGCGGATACCGTCCGGGCAATGACCGTAGACGGGGGCTGTATGAAAAACACGATCGAAAACACCGCGGGGCCGGTCTGGGGTGTGGCGGCAGGCTTGCTCCTCGCCGTCGCAGGACTGGGTCTCGGCCTCTTCCCGAAATCGCTGCACGGCTCGGGAAGCGAGAACGACTTCATGGCATCCGGTGTCGCGGTGCTGGGCATCTTCCTCGTCGTCTATTCCACACACGAATTGCGAAGAAGGCGCTCGCACTGAGCGCACGCGCATCGTTGCGCCGGAAAAAGCGCTGGGCCGCCCGACGGCTCAGGAGTGCGCGCGTCCTTCGGCCGAACCCGAATCGACGAGCAGATCGTCGACGATGATTTCGCCGGCCGCCCGGCCGGCGCGCAACGCGTTGCGGGTGTTGCGGAACAGGTGGCCGCCGTCGTCGCCGAGCCGGATCGGCGCCAGCAGGCGCGGCGCGACGCCGGCCGCCCGCACCTGCACGATCGCGACGAACCCGAACCGCAGCGGGTCGGGCGGTGCGTGGTCGCGCGGCAGGTCGAGCCGGAATTCGCAGCGGACATCGATCGTATATCCGCGGTAGGTGTACGCACTGTTCATCTGCAGCTCGCTCGGAAGGGAACGCGGCAACGGACCGTGGGCGCATCATATCGGCTCGGGCGAGCCAGCGGGGCTGGGGTGTCTACCTACGTGTGCAGCTCGTGCCGGTAAACGAGTTCGACGATCCGCTTCGTCGGAATGCTCGCGCGCAACTCGTCGACGCGGTCGATGGGAAACCACCGGCACTTCTCGATCTCGTTGCTCGCCTGCGGAATCTGGTCGGGGCTGGCTTCCGCGAAGAACACGTGATGGATCTTCGCGAGCCCGGTGAACTGCATCGAGTAGACGAGATCCTGGCCCGTGATGCCGGTTTCTTCCTGCAACTCGCGGTGCGCGGCTTCGAGCGGCGTTTCTCCGCGCTTGATCGTGCCGCCGGGCAATGCCCATCGCGACGATGCCCGGGCGACGAGCAATACCCGTTCGTCGCGATAGCAGACCACGGTGGCCCGTTCCTTGACCGGAACGACGGCGATTTCAGGAGTATTCGGGGAGACGGGGGCTTGACGCATGAGCCGATTCTAACCAGTGTCGGGCATCCGGCCAAGTCGGTGTGCGCGACGCGGCCCGTCGATCGGGCCGCATCGTCATGGAGTGCGTAGCGTTACTTCTGTTCGGGGAGGAACCAGTTCATCACGAGCGCGCAGATGCCACCCGTCGCGACACCCGATTCGAGCACGTTCTTCAGCGCGTGCGGAAGGCTGTTCAGGATGTCGGGCACCTGCGACACGCCGAGGCCGAGCGCGAGCGACACCGCGATGATCAGCAGTGCGCGACGATCGAGCTGGATGCCCGAAAGAATGTTGATGCCCGACGCGGCCACCGCACCGAACATCACCATCGCCGCGCCGCCCAGCACGGGCTCCGGCACGGCCTGCAGCACGCCGGCGACGACCGGGAACAGGCCGAGCACCACGAGCATCCCCGCGATCCAGATGCCGACGTAGCGGCTCGCGACGCCGGTGATCTGGATCACGCCGTTGTTCTGCGCGAACACCGAACTCGGGAACGTATTGAACACGCCGGCCAGCAGCGAGTTCGCGCCGTTGACGAGCACGCCGCCCTTGATTCGTTGCATCCACACCGGCCCTTCGACCGGCTCCTTCGAGATCTTGCTGGTGGCCGTGACATCGCCGATCGCCTCGAGCGAGGTGACGAGGTAGATGATCAGCATCGGGATGAACAGCGCCCACGAGAAGCCGATGCCGAAGTGCAGCGGGGTCGGCACCTGGAACAGCGCGGCCTGGTGCACGCCGGTGAAGTCGAGACGGCCGAGCACCGCGGCGGCGATATAGCCGATCACGAGCGCGATGACGAGCGCGGTGCTGCGCACCCAGACGATCGGCACGCGGTTCAGCAGGATGATCGTGCCGAGCACGAGGCATGACAGCGTCAGGTTGCCGGCGCTCGCGAACGTGCCGTTGGCCATCGCGCCGTAGCCGCCGCCCATGCTGATGAGGCCGACCTTGATCAGCGTGAGGCCGATCAGCAGCACGACGATGCCGGTGACGAGCGGCGTGATCAGGCGCTTCACGAACGGCAGGATGCGCGACACGCCCATCTCGACGAACGAGCCGGCGATCACGACGCCGAAGATCGCGGCCATCACGGTCTCGACCGGCGTGCCCTGCTTGACCATCACGCTGCCGCCGGCGATCAGCGGGCCGACGAAGTTGAAGCTCGTGCCCTGCACGATCAGCAGCCCGGCGCCCAGCGGGCCGAAACGCTTGCACTGCACGAAGGTGGCGATGCCGGAAATCACGAGCGACATCGACACGATGAGGGTCGTATCGCGGCTCGATACGCCGAGCGCCTGGCAGATCAGCAGGCCGGGCGTGACGATCGGCACGATGATCGCGAGCAGGTGCTGCAGCGCGGCGACGAACGCGACCATCGGCGCGGGCCGGTCATTGGGGCCATAGACGAGGTCGTGCGACGGGTCGGTATCGTCGGCGCCGTGGGAAGCGGATCGGGCGGGGGAAGCGGGTTGCATGGCGAGCGGGCCGGACAAAAGGGAAAGTGCGGCATTTTAGCCGAAGGGCTCGCCCGCGCCGCCCCGGCGCTGCAATAGCCGGGATTCGGCGGATCGGCCGCGCGCCGGGTCAGCCGCCGGTCGACAGGTATTGCTGCGGGGCCTGGCCGAACAGCCGCCGGAACATCACGGTAAACGCGCTCGGCGTGCTGTAGCCGAGATCGAGCGCGACGGACGCGACGCTCGCGCCGTGCGCGAGCCGCGTCATCGCTTCGGCCGCGCGCATGTGCTGCCGCCAGTGGCCGAAGCTCATGCCGGTTTCGTCGCGAAAATGCCGTGCGAGCGTGCGGCTGCTGGTGCCGATCTCGTCGGCCCAGCGATCGAGCGTGTAGTCGTTCGCCGGGTCGGTCATCATGTGCTCGCAGATCGCGAGCAGGCGCGGGTCGCGCGGCAGCGGCAACCCGCCTTCGCCGAGCGGCGGTGCCTCTTCCAGCAGTTTCAGCAGCAGCGGCACCGCGAGCGCGGTGCTGCCGTCGGGCGGGTAGTCGCCGCCATCGCGCAGCATGTTCGTGACGAGCTCGCGGATCAGCGAGTCGATCGCGATCACGCGGCCGGTCGGCCAGCGCCACGGGGTGGCGTCGGGCTCGACACTGACCGTGCACAGCGTGAGGCGTCCGACCGCATGCAACTCGTGGTCGATGTTGGGCGGTAGCCACACGCCGCGCGACGGCGGCAACGTCCACGTGCGGTTCGGCGTCAGCACGCGCACGATGCCCCTCAGTGCGAGGATCACGTGGCCGAACTCGTGCTGGTGCCACGGCTCGTGCTGGCCGTTCTCGTAAGCGATGGCCCGCACGATCACGGGGCGCGGCAGGCGGCGCCGTTCATGCGGGTAGCGGTTGAGCAGGAATTCCTTCATCCGGAGCCGGGGTGGTTGATGCGGACTGTTCAGCACCGGACAGAATCTGGCCGAAACTGAACATTTGTTGTCTACCTGCGAAATAAGGTAGCCGCTATGCTTGTCGCGTGTCAAATGAACGAAAACGATAGTGCGACTGAAAATGGTAATGAGTCGCATTAACTGCGGCGAAAATCGGCGACAGCCATACGCAAGGGCGACAGGAATGAGGTTCGGGGAAATGAGGGGGCCGTTGAAGCTGGGTATCGCGGCGACGTTGCTCGGCGGGACGGTGCTGCGGGCCAGCGCGGCGGACGACGGCACGACGCCGGCGCCGGCACGGGAGGGCACGCTGCCGACACTGGAGGTGCGGGCGGCGTCGATGCAGGACCCGGCTGGGCCGGGCGTTGGCTACGTCGCGACGCGCTCGGCGACCGGGACGAAGACGGATTCGGACCGGCTTACGCAGCCGCAGAGCGTGTCGGTCGTGACGCGCGGCCAGATGGACGATCTCGGCGCGCAGACGGTCGACCAGGCATTGCGTTATACGCCGGGCGTCTACTCGCAGGACGGCACCGACATTCGCTTCGATCAGTTGTCGGGGCGCGGTTTCTCGCTCGACTCGTATCTCGACGGCCTGCATCTGTACCAGTCGCCGCGCTTCGCGACGCCGCGTATCGATCCCTATTTCCTCGAGCGGATGGAAGTGCTGCACGGACCCGCGTCGGTACTGTACGGGCAGGGCAGCCCGGGCGGCCTCGTCAACTACGTGAGCAAGCTGCCGACCGCCGAGCCGTATCACGAGGTGCTGCTGCAGGCCGGCAATCATGACAACTACCAGCTCGGTTTCGACTTCAGCGGCCCGGTCGACAAGGCGGGCACGGTGTCGTATCGCGTGGTCGGCCTCGGTCGCACGGCCGGCACGCAGGTCGGCCAGATCAAGGACCAGCGGATCGCGATCGCGCCGTCCGTCACGTTGCGTCCGGATCGCGACACGACCTTCGCGCTGCAGGGCGGCTTCCAGCGCGATCCGAACGGCGGCCTGTTCAACACGGTGCCAGCGAGCGGCACGCTGTTCGTGAACCCGAACGGGCGGCTCGGCCCCGACCGCTATTTCGGTGATCCCGACCGGGACGGGATGCATCGCACGCAATACTGGTTCGGTTATCGGTTCGATCATGCGTTCGACGATCGCTTCAGCGTGTCGCAGACGCTGCGCTATCTGCATATCGACCAGCACTACTACCAGACGTCGGTGACGAGCCCGTTCTCCGCCGACGGCAAGACGGTCTCGATGTGGGGCAACGTCGACAACGAGCATTACACGCAGTTCGAGGTCGACACGCATGCGCAGGCGCGTTTCTCGACGGGCCCGGTCGAACATACCGCGCTGTTCGGCGTCGACTACCAGCGCTCGATGCTCGGCGACAACGAGGGCAATTCGGTGGTCGGCACGGTCAACCTGTTCCAGCCGAACTATGCGGCGCTGGGGATCCAGCCCGTCGACACGCGGCTCGACTATGCGCTCAGCACGTTCGGCGTCTATGCGCAGGACGAGGCGCGTTACCGGAACTGGGTGCTCACGCTCGGCGTACGCCAGGACTGGGCGGGCGGCAACCAGCAGACGACCTCGCTCGCGTCCGGGGCAGGCACGATCTACCACTCGGACGACCACGCGTTCACGTGGCGCGCGGGCCTCGCGTACCGCTTCGACAACGGGATCGCGCCGTATGTCAGCTACGCGCGCTCGTTCCAGCCGCTGCTCGGGGCCGCGTATGGGGGCGTGCCGTATTCGCCGACCAAGGGCAAGCAGCTCGAGGCGGGCGTCCGGTATCAGCCGAAGGGCTTCGATGGATTCTTCTCGGTCGCAGCGTTCACGCTCACGCAGGACAACGTGCAGGTGACGGACCCCGTTCATCCGCAGTTCGCGATCCAGACGGGGCAGGTCCGCTCGCGCGGCATCGAGGCCGAGGCGCACGCGAACGTCACGCCGAACCTGAAGCTGATCGCGTCGTATTCGTACCTGAATCAATCGGTGACCGAGAGCACGATGGCGAACCTCGGCAAGCGGCCGACCATCGCGCCGCGCCATACGGCGGCCGCATGGGCCGACTACACGTTCCTGAGCGGGCCGCTGCGCCACTTCGGCATCGGTTCCGGCGTGCGCTACACGAGCAGTTCGGCGGGCGACAGCGCGAACACGTTCGACGTGCCGGCGCGCGTGCTGGTCGATCTGGGCGTGCACTACGACCTGCAGAACTGGCGGTTCGCGCTGAACGTGAACAACCTGTTCGATCGCGAATACATTTCGTACTGCTCGTCGTCGTCGCTGTGCTACTGGGGCGCGACGCGGACGATCCTCGGCACGGCGCGCTATCAATGGTGACCGCGGCGCTTCACGATGCGAGCGGTGTCGATGCGGGTCCGGCCAGCGTGACGCGTCGCCGCGCGCTTGCGTGGTGTGCCGCAGCCGCAATCGGTGGCGTGGGCGGCGTGGCGCATGCGGCCGTTGCCGCGTCGCCGCCTTCGGCGTCGCCCGTGACGGCGGCTTCCGCGCACGGGGCGCCGAGAATCGTCGTGCTCGACTGGCCGCTGACCGAGATCGTGCTGTCGCTGGGCGTCGTGCCGGTCGGCGTGGCGCGTCCGCCGTGGTACATGCGCGTCGACGGGGATCCGCCGCTGCCGTCGGGCGTGACCGATACGGGGCTGCTGTTCCAGCCGAACTTCGAAGTGCTCGATGCGCTGAAACCGGATCTGGTCGTCATCACGCCGTTGCATGCGCCGCTGCGCGCAATGCTGGAACGGATCGCGCCGACCCTGACCGTCGGGCTGTTCGGTCGCGGGGTCGATGTCTATGCGGCCGTTCGCGATGCGACCCGGCACCTCGCGCAGCGCTTCGACCGTCGCGCGGCGGCCGACGCGCTGCTGGCGCGGGCCGACGCGCAGCTCGCCGACGCGACGCAGCGGCTGGCGGCTTTCCGCGCGACGGGGCGGCCGGTCTATCTGCTGTATCCGGTCGACGACCGGCACATGTCGGTGTTCGGCGCGAACAGCCTGTACGGCGGCGTGCTGTCGCGCGTCGGGATCGCGAACGCGTGGCGCGGCGACACCGATCCGCAGGGCGCGACGCAAACCGGGCTCGCGGCGCTCGCGCGGCAGCCCGATGCGCACGCGCTGCTGCTCGACGTGCCGCCCGGTGTCGACGCGCAACTGGCGCGCGGCCCGCTGTGGCATGCGCTGCCGTTCGTGAAGGCGCGTCGCGTGCACGGGCTCGGCGCGCTGCCGTCGCTGGGCGGCGTCGTCGCGTCGATGCGCTTCGCGCACGGCATGGCGCTGGCATTGCAGGAGGGCTCGTGATGAAGGCGCATACGATGCCGGCCGATGCCGGCGCACGCGCTTGGGTGCTGCCCGCGCTGCTTGCGGTGGCGACGATCTGGGCCGTCGTTCACACGCTGTCCGCGCAGCTTCCGGCCGAGCAATGGTCCGGTGTACTGACGGGCGGTGCGCACGCGTCGCTGACGCAGCTCGTCGTGCGCTATGCGTGGTTGCCGCGGGTCGTCGTGTCGCTGACCACGGGCGCCGCGCTCGCGCTGGCCGGCGTCGTGTTCCAGCAGGTGCTGCGCAATCCGCTGGCGGAACCGCTGACGCTTGGCGTGTCGTCGGGTGCATCGCTGGCGTTGTCGGCCGCGTCGATCATGGCGCCCGCGCTGGTGGCGGGCGAACGTTTCGCGGTCGCTCTCGGCGGGGCGACGCTCGCGATCGCGGCCACGCTCGCGCTGACGTGGCGCAAGGGCTTCGCGCCCGTGTCGGTAACGCTCGCCGGCATGGTCGTGAGCCTGTACGCCGGTGCGCTCGCGGTGCTGCTCGCGATCGTAAACGAGCGCTCGCTGGTCGCGGTGTTCATCTGGGGCGCAGGTTCGCTCGTGCAGAACGGCTGGGACGTCGCTGCGTGGCTCGTGCCGCGCGTGGCTGGCTGCATGGTGGCCGCGTGGCTGCTTGCGCGGCCGCTTGCGCTGTTCGCGCTCGACGATCGCGGTGCGCGCCAGCTCGGTTTGTCGGTCGTGGCGGTGCGCCTCGCCGCGCTGGCGGTCGCCGTGTGTCTGAGCGCGCTGGCGACGAGCGCGGTCGGCGTGATCGGCTTCATCGGGCTCGGCGCTCCCGCGCTCGCGCGGCTCGCCGGGGCGCGCCGGTTGCGCGACCGGTTCGTGTGGGCGCCGTGCATCGGCGCGCTGCTGCTGACGCTCGCGGACCAGGCCGTGCAATGCCTGCCCGGCACGCTTGGCGAAGCGTTGCCGACCGGCGCCGCGCTGGCGCTGCTCGGCGGTCCGTTGCTGCTCGCGATGCTGCGGCGCGTCCATACGGGCGCGGTACGCCCGGCGATGGACACGCACGACGTGCGGCGCCGCTCCGTCGGCCGGTTCGTGCTGCCGGGCGTCGTCGCGCTCGCGCTGGGCGTGTGGGCGTCGCTGCATTTCGCGGTGACGACGGACGGCTGGCAATGGACGCATGCCGCGCAATGGCCGGCCGTCGCGTTCTGGCGGGTGCCGCGCGTGGCCGCGTCGCTCGGCGCGGGCGTGATGGTCGCGCTGGCCGGCACGGTATTGCAGCGCCTGACCGGCAATCCGATGGCGAGCCCGGACCTGCTCGGCGTGAGCGGCGGCGCGATGCTCGGGCTGCTGGTCGCCGCGCTCGGCGCGGGCGTGCCGTCCGCGCCGGTGTTGCTGGGCGGCGCATCGGCGGGCGCGCTCGCGTGCCTGGCGGCGATGGTCGCGTTCGGCCGTCGCGGCGGTTTCTCGCCCGACCGGATGCTGCTCGTCGGCATGGCGATCAGTGCGTTCTCGCAGGCCGTGATCGTGCTCGCGACCGCGCGTGGCGGCCTGCAGGCCGAACTGCTGCGCGCGCTGCTGTTCGGCTCGACCTACGTGGTTCTGCCGCAGACGGCGATCGCGGTCTGGATCTGCACCGTGGCGGCCGGCGTGCTCGCGTGGCTGGCGTTGCGCTGGCTCGACATCCTGCCGCTCGGCGCGGATGTCGCGAATGCGCTTGGCGTGCGCGCAAGCCATGCGCGCGCGGCGTTGTTCGCGGTGGCCGCGATCCTGACGGCGGGCGCGACGATCGTGATCGGGCCGATGTCGTTCGTCGGACTGATGGCGCCGCATTTCGCGCGGCTGCTGGGCTTCACGCGCGCACGCTCGCAATTGCCGATCGCGGCGCTCGTCGGCGGGTTGCTGATGGTTGCGGCCGACTGGCTCGGCCGCAACCTGCTGTTTCCGCAGCAACTGCCGGCCGGCATTCTCGCGACGCTGGTCGGCGGACCCTATCTGCTCTGGCTGTTGCGGCGATGAGGTCGACGCAACGCCGCATCTCCACTACAACTGATGGCGGCACGCCGCCCGTCGCGCGAGCGGCAGGGCGGCGTCGCACGTGCAAGGATTCCCCATGTCGCTGTTTCGTTTCCTGACCGGCAGTTTTCGCTGGACCCTGCCGCTCGCATTGCTGACGAGCCTCGCGAGCGGGATTGGCAATGCCGTGCTGATCGCGCTGATCAACCAGGCGCTCGGAGCGTCGGCCGAACGCCTCGTGGCGCTCGGCTGGCGCTTCGCGGCGGTCGTCGTCGCGGTGCTCGCCGCGCGCGCGGTGTCGCAGATGCTGTTCATGTCGCTCGGGCAGCGCGCGAAGGCGATGCTGCGCATGCGGACGATCCGCCGCATCGGCGATGCGGCGTACCCCGATCTCGAACGGCTCGGCAGCGCGAAATCGCTGTCGGTGCTCACGCAGGATCTCGACACGATCGTCGTGTTTTTCGTCAACCTTCCGACGATCGCGATGCAGGGTGCGGTGATCGCCGGCTGTCTCGCGTACCTCGGCTATCTGTCGTGGCAGATCCTGCTGTTCGCGGCCGTCACGATCGGGGTCGCGATGCTCGGCTTTCGCGTGGTCCAGGGGCGCGCGCTGACCGACCTGCGCGATTCGCGTCGACGGGAGGACGATCTCGTGCGCCACTTCCGCGCGCTGTTCGACGGCGCGAAGGAGCTGAAGCTGCATCGCGCACGCCGCGCCGCATTCGTCGACGAGATGCTCGCGCCGGGCGTCGAAGCCGTGCGCGTGCAGCGCACGCGCGGCTACATGCTGTATGCGGCCGCGGCGAGCTGGGGCAACCTGGTCCTGTTCGCATTCATCGGCCTCACGTTGTTCGTGCTTGCGCGCTGGTTCGAGATCGATGCGCGCGTCGCGTCGGGCTACGCGATGGTGTTCCTGTACATGATCATGCCGATCGAGGGGCTGCTTGCCGCGATTCCTTCGGTCAGCATCGCGCGCGTCGCGTTCGAGCGCATCGAGCAGCTCGATGCGGAACTGCCGCGCGAGCCGGTGGGCGGCGCGCGGCCCGTGCACGCGTTCGGGCGGATCGCGCTCGACGGCGTCACGCATCGCTATGTGCGCGACGGCGAAGCGTTCACGCTGGGGCCGATCGACCTGTCGTTCGCGCCGGGCGAAACGGTGTTCCTGATCGGTGGCAACGGCAGCGGCAAGACGACGCTCGCCAAGCTGATCACGGGCCTGTACGCGCCCGAAGGCGGGCGGATCCTGCTCGACGGCGAGCCGGTCGATGCGGCGTCGCGGGAGCGTTACCGGCACCTGTTCTCGGCCGTGTTCAGCGATTTCTTCCTGTTCGAACGACTGTTCGGCATCGACATGGCGTCGCGCCAGCGGGCGCGCGCACTGCTCGACGCGCTGCAGCTGTCGCACAAGGTGGCGGTCGACGGCGGCGCGTTTTCCACGCTCGAGCTGTCGCAGGGGCAGCGCAAGCGGCTCGCGCTGCTGGTCGCGTATCTGGAAGACCGGCCGTTCTACGTGTTCGACGAATGGGCTGCCGACCAGGATCCGCTGTTCAAGGATGTGTTCTACCGGCAATTGCTGCCGGAACTCAAGGCGCGCGGCAAGACCGTGCTGGTGATCTCGCACGACGACCGCTATTTCGCGCTGGCGGATCGCAGCGTGAAGCTCGACTACGGGCAGATCGTCGCGCAGTCCGCCACCGTGGCGCCGCATTCGACGGTATCTCCGACATGAATCCGATTGCTTCCGTACCGGCGCCTGCTCTCGCGCCGGATGTTTCCGCGGCCGTCGCGTCGCCGGCCCCGTTCTTCGCGCTCGAACGCGTGTCGTTCGAAGCGGCCGGTCGCGTGCTGCTGCATCCGGCCGATCTCGCATTCGCGCGCGGCAGCGTGGTCGGCCTGCTCGGTCACAACGGCTCGGGCAAGTCGACGCTGGTAAAACTGCTCGCGCGGCAGCAGCGGCCGTCGGCAGGCACGATTCGTCTGCAGGATCGCCCGCTCGATACCTGGGCCAGCCGGGCGCTGGCGCGTGCGGTCGCGTATCTGCCGCAGCATCTGCCCGCGACCGACGGGCTGACCGTGCGCGAGCTCGTCGCGCTGGGCCGCTATCCCTGGCATGGCGCACTGGGCCGATTCGGCGACGAGGATCGCGCGATGGTCGACGATGCGTTGCGCGCGATGGACGTCGCGGCATTCGCGGATCGGGCGGCCGACAGCCTGTCGGGCGGCGAGCGACAGCGCGCGTGGCTTGCGATGCTCGTCGCACAGCGCAGCGAATGCCTGCTGCTCGACGAGCCGATTTCCGCGCTCGACGTGCGGCACCAGATCGAGGTGCTCGCGCTCGTGCGTGCGCTGACGCTCGAACGCGGGCTCTGCGTGGTCGTCGTGCTGCACGACGTGAATCTCGCCGCGCGCTATTGCGACCGGCTCGTCGCGTTGCGACAGGGGCGCATCGTGGTCGAAGGGACGCCGGATGCGTTCATGCGCGATCACGTGTTGACCGACGTCTACGACATCCGGATGGGCACGGTCGCGCATCCGGTCGGGCAAGGCCGGATCGGGTTCGCGTATTAGGGCCTGTTGTCAGCGTACTCGCTGCGACGACGCCTGCGGCACATGGAATCCGGGGAGTTCGGGAAGCCGCTGCTCCATGAACTGCAGGAACGTGCGGGTCCTGAGCGGCAGATAGCGTCGCGATGCGTACACGAGATGCAGCGCGTGCGGCATGCTCATCTGCCATTTCGGCAGCAGCCGGACGAGTTGTCCGCCGTCGATCAGGTCCTGGACGAGCCATGCGGGCGCACTGCCCATCGCGTTTCCCGCGAGGAAACATTCGCGCAATGCGAGCGAACTGTTGACGCGATACCGGCCGCGCATCGCGATGCTGATTTTCTCCGCGCCTCGGGTGAATTCCAGGTCGGTTCCGATATCGGCGCGCGCGTAGCCGACGTACTCGTGCTTCGCGAGGTCGGCCGGCCGGCGGATCGCGGGCGACTGCGCGACATAGCGCGGCGCGGCCACGAGCAGGCGCGGCGACGACGCGACGCAGCGCGCGATCGCGTCCGGCGGCAACGCGTGGCCGAGACGGATGGCCACGTCGACGCCTTCCTCGATCAGGTCGATCACGCGGTCGGTCAGATGCAGCTCGACTTCGATCTCCGGACAGGCCGCGAGGAATTCGAGCACGAGTGCATTCAGCCGCAGTTCGCCGAGCCCCGTCGGCGCGTTGACGACCAGCTTGCCGACTGGCCGCAGCGTCTGTCCGCGCACGTCGGCCACGGCGTTTGCGTATTCGTCGAGCACGCGCTTGCAGCGTTCGTAGAACCGCCGGCCTTCGTCGGTCGGCGCGACGTTCGTCGTCGACCGTTCGAGCAGCCGGACGCCCAGCGTTTTCTCGAACGCGGCGATGACCTTGCTGATCGTCGGCTGGCCGGTGCCTTCCTCGCGCGCGACGGCCGAGAAATTGCCCAGCTCGACGGTGCGCACGAAGAGACGCATGGAACGCAGCGAATCCATCTTATTCCTCCGTGGCATGACCCCTATTCGATTTAGACGTATTCCGTCTCGTTGGAGCATGACCTAAGGTTCGCGAACATTCAATCCCCGACGAGGAGTCGACATGAACGACGCAACGCAGTTTCCGGCGCTGGAAGGCGCGCACGTGGTGGTATTCGGCGGAAGCTCCGGAATCGGACTCGCTGCCGCGGCGGCCGTCAAGGCGCGCGGTGCCGCCGTAACGCTGGTCGGCCGCACCGCCGCGACGCTGGAGGCGGCCGCGCAGGCGATCGGCGGCGCGCGCACCGCGATCGCGGACATCGCCGACCGGGCCGCGGTGCAACGCGTATTCGCGACGATGACGCGGGTCGATCACCTGGTCGTCACGGCGGGGCGGTTCATCGCCGGCAAGCTGGCCGACACCGACCCCGATCAACTGTTCGCCGCGATGCACGAGCGCATCGCCGGGCCGGCTTATGCGATTCGGGCCGCGTTGCCGCTGATGCCGGCCGCGGGCTCGATCGTGCTGACCGGCGGCCAACTGGCGGATCGTCCGTCGGCGCAGGGTACGTCCGTGATCGCAGCCGCCGTGCGTGGTGTCGAGGCGCTGGCGCAGTCGCTCGCACTCGAACTCAGGCCGATTCGCGTGAACGTCGTCGCGCCGGGTTTCGTCGCTACGCCGCTGTATGACGCGTTCGGCCCGCAAGCGCGCGACGCGATTCTCGGCGACGCCGCAGCGGCGTTACCGGGCGGACGCGTCGGACGCGCCGACGAAGTCGGGGAAGCGATCGCTTTCCTGCTGGGCAACGGCTTCATGAACGGCGAGATCCTGCACATCGACGGCGGCGGCCGGCTGGTGTGACGCCGGCGCGCTTCGCACGGACCGGATGCCTCAGCCGGTTGCGCGCGAACCCGTGCCGCGTGCCGACGCGCGCGGCGGGCGGGACTCCGGATACGCGCGCTTGCATGTGTCGATGACGGTATCGCGCAGGCGGCGATGCACCGGGTCGCCGTGCATGCGCGGATGCCACAGCACCGAAACGAGGATCCCGGGCAGTCGAACCGGGACGTCGAAGCTGCGCAGCCGCAGCGCTTGTGCGAGCCCCGGCGTGAATGCATTGCCGAGGCTCGAGCGCGGCACGAGCGCAATCAGGTCGGTGCCGGCCGCGACGCGCATCGCATCGGGGTAGCCGGGCACGACGACATGAACGTCATGAGTGGACGCGAGCGGGCCTGTCGCATCGTCGGCCGGCCCGCCGAAATCGCCCAGTTGCGATGCGATCACGTGACGGCACGCCGCGTAGCGCGCGGGCGTGATCTTGCCGGATGCGAACAGCGGATGCCCGGCGCGCGCCACCGCGACGTGCCAGTCGTGAAAGAGCGGGCGCGTGTGCAGTTCGGGCGCGTCGTCGCCGCGTTTGCCGATCTCCAGATCGACCGTGCCGTTGCGCAGCGGCCCCGGGGCGCGATCGGGCTTCGAGACGAAACGCACGCGAACGCCGGGCGCGATGTCGCCGATCGCGGCGACTACCGGGCCGGCGAGCATGTCCATGAACGACGCCGCCGCACGCACAGTGAAGGTGGCCGCGAGCGTCGACATGTCGACGTCGGCCGTGGCCGGCCGCAGCACCGAACGGGCGTCGCTCGCGATCGCATGCACGCGATCGCGCAAAGCGGTTGCGTGCGGCGTCGGCACGAGCTGGCGTCCGGCGCGCACGAGCAACTGATCGCCGGTGGCGGCACGCAGCCGCGTGAGCGTGCGGCTCATCGCGGACGTGCTCAGCCCGAGCCGGCGCGCGGCGGCGGTCACGCTGTTTTCGGTCAGCAGCACGTCGAGCGCGGCGACGAGGTTGAGATCGATGTTTTCCATAAGGGGGCAGCATACGGCATTGAGCCGTTTGGCATGGCGTTCGATGCAACTATTCCTTGAGTTCGGTGCGTCTGGTGCTCATTTCCGCGCGCATCTATAGTGACTGCATGACGGATTTCCACACAGGCAGAACCATGCAATCGACTGTATCGAACCCAGGCGCACCCTCGATTCTGCTCGTCGCCGCGTCGCGAGGGCTCGGCCTCGCGATGGCGGAGCAATTCCTGAACAAGGGCTGGCGTGTCACGGGCACGGTCCGTGAAGGGTCGGGGCGAACGAAACTGCACGAACTCGCCGAGCGCTTCGACGGCAGGCTCGAGATCGAGACGCTCGACATCTGCGATCCGGAACAACTGGCCGCGCTGCGCGAGCGTGTGTCGGGCAGGCGCTTCGACATGCTGTTCGTGAACGCCGGAACGACCAACGACCCGAACGAAACGATCGGCGAAGTGACTACCGGGGAATTCGTGCGCGTGATGATCACGAATGCGCTGGCGCCGATGCGCGTGATCGAGACGCTTCAGGATCTCGTGACCGGCGATGGCCTGATCGGTGCGATGTCGTCGGGGCAAGGCAGTGTCGCGAACAACGTCACCGGAATGCGCGAGGTCTATCGCGGCAGCAAGGCCGCGCTGAACCAGTTCATGCGCAGTTTCGCGGCACGCCAGACCGGCACGTCGCGTGCGATGGTGCTGATGGCGCCCGGCTGGGTTCGCACGGAACTCGGAGGCCCCGACGCGCGACTGACCATCGAGGAAAGCGTGCCGAGCCTCGTGAACGTGCTGATCGGAAAACAGGGGCGGGCAGGGCTGGAATACCTCGATTACCTGGGGCGCACCGTGCCGTGGTAGTGGCCGGTGCACCGGTGACGACCACCGTACGCGAGAGACGACCGCCATCGGCGCGGCCGGCATTCGACAGGTGCGCGGCGGGCTGCGAACGTCGCGCCGATTCAATACAATGCGACGTCGGACCGTCTGCCCGATATCGTGGAGACGATCGCCGCCTTCCTGAACGTCGGCCCGTCCTGACGGGCCCCTGTCGAACCCGGAGCGCAGCATGAACGAGCCTTACCTGCAGGTCATCGCCCATTACTTCGCGAAACCCGGCAATGGCGACCGCGTGATCGAGTTGCTGGCCGAACTCGCACCGGCCACGCGCGCCGAGCCGAAGAACCTCGACTACGCGTACTTCCGGTCGCCGGCCGACCCCGACCACGTCGTGATCCTCGAGCGTTATCGCGACGCCGACGGGCTCGACGCGCATCGGGAAACGCCGCATTTCCAGCGAATCGGTGTCGGAGCGATCATTCCGTTGCTCGATCGCCGCGACGTGACGCGCTACATGGTGCAGCCGGACACCGGCACGGCGACGCCACCGGGAGACAGCCGATGAGCCCGTTTCAATTCCGTACCGTTCCGACGCAGATCGTCGAATTCGGCGCCGCGCGCCGGCTCGGCGCGCTGTTGCGCGAACGCTTTCCGGCGCTTGTGCGGTTATGCGTCGTCACCGACGCGTTCCTGCATCGCAGCGGCGTGCTCGCGCCCGCACTTGAGAGCCTCGCCGCGCACGGCTGGCAGGTGACCGTGATCGACGACGTGATCGCGGATCCGCCCGAACACGTGGTGCTCGAAGCGACCGAGCGGGCGGTGGCGGCCGATGCCGAGATCGTGCTCGGTCTCGGCGGCGGCTCGTCGATGGACGTCGCGAAGCTGATCGCGGTGCTCGCGCCGGGCCGGCAGGCGCTGGCCGACATGTACGGCGTCGACAAGGTCGCGACGTCGCGGCTGCCGCTCGTGCAGATGCCGACCACAGCCGGTACGGGCTCCGAAGTGACGGCCGTGTCGATCGTCACGGTCGGCGAGGCGCGCAAGATGGGGGTCGTGTCGCCGCACCTGTTCGCGGACGTTGCAATCCTCGATGCCGAATTGACACTCGGGCTGCCGCGCGCGGCGACGGCGGCCACGGGCATCGACGCGATGGTGCATGCGATCGAGGCCTATACGTCGTCGCGGCTGAAGAATCCGGTGTCCGACATGCTGGCCGTGCAGGCATTGACGCTGCTGTCGCGCAATCTGCTGAAGGCCTGCGACGACGGCACCGATCGCCACGCGCGCGAAGCGATGCTGGTCGGTGCGATGTTCGCGGGGCAGGCGTTCGCGAACGCGCCGGTCGCGGCCGTGCATGCGTTGGCCTATCCGGTCGGCGGCATTTTCCACGTGCCGCACGGGTTGTCGAACGCGCTCGTGCTGCCGCACGTATTGCGCTTCAACGCGCCGGCCGCCGCGCCGCTGTATGCGGAACTGGCAGCGATCGTCGCACCGTCGGCGACGGGCAGCGACGAAGCGAGGACGCAGGCGCTGATCGACGAGATCGATCGCTTGATCGTGGCGACGGGCATTCCGAACACGTTGCGCGAAGTCGGGATCGGCGAGGGCGACTTGCCGAGGATGGCGTCGGACGCGATGCTGCAGACGCGCCTGCTCGTGAACAATCCGCGCGAAGTGACGGAAGCCGACGCGCTCGCGATCTATCGGCAGGCGTGGTGATGCGCCGGGCGTGAAGGCGCGGCGGTTGACGGCGCGATGCCGCCGGCCGGCCCAATTATTTCAGATCGGCATCCCGGCAGGTCGATTCGAGCTCGCCGTCGAAGTACTGGTACAGGTGCACGAGCAACGTGTTGCTGCCGACCCTGCGGCCGAGGTAATGCGTGCCTTCTGTCGACGTGCAGGTCGAGAACGCAAGCGGCAGGCCGCCGGCGAGCACGGCTTGCGGATGCGCGCCCTGATGCACGAAGCGCGCCTCCCCGGCCACGCCGAAACCGGTCGTATCCGCCGGGACCGACTTCGGCAGCGACAGCGCATACGCGGCGATCGTGCGGTCGTCGTGCAGCGCGTCGAGAATCTGGTTGCCGGGTTTCGCGGCCGGCCCGGCGATCGTCGCGCAGCAGCGCGCGATACCCTTGCCGTCGTCGGGCAGAATCTGCAGCGACGTGCCCACGGGCAGATGTGTGTTCGGCGTGTAGTAGACGCCATCCGCGACCACGCCGACCTGCTGTGCGCGCGATGCGACAGGTGCGGCGAGCGTCGCGAGTGCGGCGGCGATCAGGAGCGGACGAAGCGGTCGGATGGGCATGATGGCGGCGATGATACACGTCGCCGACATGTGCGGCGAGGGCCGGTCGCGATCGCGACGACGCACGCACCGCCTGCCGCATCGGCCATGTGCGATACGCACGCACATCCCGGCGCGATCGCGACGAGCGCGCATGCTGCCCACGGCGTGACGAGCAGCGCGTCGCGTTCGACGAGCACGCCGCCGAGCGCTGAACCGGGCGCGGTGCGCCGTTCGATGCGCCCGACGAACGCGATCGCGACGAGTGCGGCGAGCCCGAACACGGCGGCGAGGATCGTGGTGAACGGGCCGGCGGAGAGGGCCGGCGGGATGCCGACGCAGACATTTTCGGCGACGCCGGCCAGAAATACGGCGGCGGCCAGCAGGTATACGCGAACGTCCACGCCCGAACCCTCCTGTACGTACGACGCGATGGCACCGGCAAGGACGGGGCCGCATCGGATCGAATCGACGGACGGGTTTCGAGGCGAGGCTTCGATTATCCCGGAAGGCAGGACGGTACCGCCCGCCCGGCCGGCGATGCAAGCATCGGCGTGCGACGCTTACCGCTCGTGCTTCGTCAGCAGTGCGGGGATTTCCTGCTTCAGCAGGTCGACGATGACCCGCACGCGCGGCGGCAGCGGCCGTTGCGCGACGAGCACGTTCAGCGCGAAGTTGGGGATCGTGTATTGCGGCAGGATCTCGACGAGTTCGCCGCGCGCAACCGCATTCACGCACGCCGGCTGCTGCACCACGCCGATACCGCCGCCGGCCACGATCGTGTCGAACATCGGGCGCCAGTGGCTCGTCGTCATCGCCGTCTGGATGCGCGCGTATTCGAGCGTGCCGTCTTCGCCTTGCAGCGGCAACTGCTCGTTCGCGAAGATGCCCTTGACGCGGATGAACGGGTGGTTCGCCAGATTCGCCTTCGTTACGATCGGGCCGTGGCGGTCGAGATAGGCGGGGGCGGCCACGAGCACGCGGCCGATCGCGCCGAGCGCGTGCGCGACAAAGCCGCCGTCGCCGAGCTGACCGACACGGAGCGAGATATCGACCCCTTCGGTGACCGGGTCGACGATGTTGTCGTTCAGCACGAGGTCGATGTGCAGTCGCGGATACGCGGTGCGGATATGGATCAGCGCCTTCGCGACGACGACTTCGCCGAAGCATTGCGGCGCCGCGATCCGGATCGTGCCGCTGAGCGTGTTTTCCGCCTTCGAGACCGATGCGACCGTGTTTTCCGCCGCATCGAGCAGTTCCTTGCTGCGTTCGTAGAAGACCCGGCCTTCTTCCGTGCACGTGAGCGTGCGTGCGCTGCGCATCAGGAGCCGCGCGCCGAGAAATTTCTCGAGTTTTTCGATACGCTCGCTGACGGCCGGCTGGCCCATGTCCAGATCCCGCGCCGCGCCCGACATCGTGCCGCGCTCGACGACCCTGACGTAGATGCGCATCGTCGCCAACAAATCCATGAAGTCGAGCCTCTTGTCTGATTAGTGTTGGTTTGTAATCTGGATCGAAATCATGGGATTGATTTCCGAGTGGTGCGTAATGCGTCGCCACTCGATGCCTCTTCCGGAAAATAAAACGAATTCACGACTGTCCGGAAATTGTTTCGCATCTCGATCCGATTTCCCAATCGCAAGATAGTACTAAAGGCCCTTTCCCCGAAAGATGCCCGCAAGGCCGATATTTGATATCGGTCGCGCAGACTACCGCCAAACCGGGAAGCATCGTCACCTTCGCCGCGACCTGCCTGCCTCGACGGGAATGAAGCGATCCGCGCGTGGGTCGCGGTTCACGAAAAGGCCGCCGCATGCGGCAAGTCGACGCGCAACACGCGCCGGCGCGTGGCGCGCGGACTGCTCGCGCTCGGTGTGGCCGCGACGGGTTTCACGGCAGCGACGCCGGGCGCATCGTCGTATGCGTCGGGTGGCGCTCGGCAACTTTGCACGAACGGGATCACCTGTTCCATCTGCACTCGAAGGACGGTCCGATTCCGTAACAGTAAGTACAAGGTGCTGTTCGACCAGGACCGGCTGGCACGCACGTTCCTGTGGAAGCCCGCAAGCTGCGCGGACGCGCTCGGTCAGGCCGACGGTTCGTAACGCGCCGCCCGCCGTTCGCTTCCAGCGCGAGCGGCGGTGCGCGTATTGTCCTGCGCGGGAGGCGGCCCATCGTCGTGTCGCGCAACCACGTGTGTTTGCCGGCGCGGTGAGCGAAAATCGATCTCCGGTGCAATCGCATCGATCGCACCGACAGCACGCCTCGACCGACAGGAGACGACATGACGCAACCGGACGAAGCGGCGCGCACGCGCTGCGTTGCATGGCAGATCGAGCAGAGCTGGCAGGCGGTCGAATGGTGCCGGCTGGCCGAGTCGCGCACGGGCATCGACTTGTCGGGCTCGGTCGCGGGCGCGCTGGACGGCACGCCGTTTCGCGCCGACTATGCGATCGTGTGCGATGCGAACTGGCTTACGCGGTCGGTACGCCTGAACTACCGGTTCGGCACGGCACCGCCTGTGCAGCGCGATATCCGGTGCGAAGCAGGGCGATGGACGATCGACGGTGCCGACGCGCCGGCGCTCGAAGGCGCGACCGACATCGATCTTGGCTTCAGTCCGTCGACCAATACGCTGCCGATCCGGCGTCTCGGGCTGGAGGTCGGCGCATCGACCGTGATCCGCACTGCATGGCTGCGTTTTCCGGACTTCGACATCGTGCGCGGCGAGCAGCGCTATGCGCGTACGGCGAAGAATGTGTACCGCTACGAGAGCGGCACGTATGCGGCCGACATCGAGATCGACGATGCGGGCCTCGTCACCGATTACGACGAATGGCGGCGCATCGGCGCGGCGCGCTCGCCGTAATCGCGTTGCAACGGCAGTACGTCAACGTCAGCGCGCGTTGGCTACCGTCACCTTGCCGGGAATCAGCTTCAGCGTGCTGAACGCATCGGCGATGTTCTGCTGATACGCGAGCGTCGCGTCGGTGATCGGCTGCACGCCGTAGCCGGCCCGCTTCAGCGCGACCTCGAGCGTCGGCGCGTCGAGGCCGACGAGCGGCGACAGTTGCGCGGCGACTTCCGGAATATGGTCGCGTCCCCAGCGGTCGACCGCGTCGACTTCCTCGAGCAGCGCGCGCACCACCTGCGGCTGCGCGGCCGCATATTTGCGCGCGGCGAGGTAGTACTGCGTGTTGCGCACGAGCCCGTCGCCGTTCGCGACGACGCGCGCGCCGAGCTGCCGTTCGGCGGCCGCCAGATACGGATCCCAGATCACCCACGCGTCGACGCTGCGCTGCACGAACGCGGCGCGCGCGTCGGCGGGCGTCAGGTAGATCGGCTGGATGTCGGCATACGCGAGGCCCGCGTGCTCGAGCGCCTTCACGAGCAGGTAGTGCACGTTCGAACCCTTGTTGAACGCGACCTTCTTGCCGCGCAGCTGCGCGACGTTGCGGATCGGCGAATCGGGCAGCACGACGATCGCCTCGCCTTGCGGCGCGGGCGGTTCGTTGCCGATGTAGACGAAATCGACGCCGGCCGCCTGCGCGAAGATCGGCGGCGTTTCGCCGACCGTGCCGACATCGATCGCACCGGCGTTCAGCCCTTCGAGCAATTGCGGGCCGGCCGGAAACTCCAGCCATTGCACCGTGACGCCCTGACTCGCGAGCCGCTTCTCGAGCGTACCGCGCGCCTTGAGCACGACGAAGTTGCCGTATTTCTGGAAACCGATGCGCAGCCGCGTGCCGCCTTGCGCATACGCGGGCAGCCCCGCGAGAGGTCCGAGCGCGAGCCCGGCCAGCCCGGCGGCCGCGCCATGCAGCAACTGGCGGCGGCGCGGGTTCTCCGGGGTCGTTTCAACGTGTGCGTGTGGCGTGTCGTTCATCGAGGCGTCCTGCTTGCGGGTTCACGGGCCGCGCGGGCATGCGGCGCGGTCGGCTCAGGACGGAGCCGGATGCGGGCGATGCGCGCAGCCGGCCGGCCCGCGCCGGATTCAGGACGATACGGCCGCGCAGGTTGGCGGCCAACCAATGAATCCGCATATGCAAATCAGCGGCGGGACAAAGGGTCGGTAGGGGCGGCGGCCAGCCTCAGTCGGTGCCGAGCGGGCTTTCCGCGATCGAGTCGACCCGATCCGGATAGAACGCAAGATGGGCGCGAATCGATTCGACGGCCGGATGCGGATGCTCGTACGTCCATACCGCGTTGGTCGCGCGCGCGCCGCCGGCCGGAATCGAGTAGTACGCGCAATCGCCCTTGTACGGGCAGTACGTTGCATGATCGGTGCGTTCCAGCAGCGCCATGTCGGCATCCTCGCGCGGGATGTACAGCACGGCCGGATAGCTCGCCTCGCGCAGCGCCAGCGCGCGACGCGTATCGGCGACGACCTTGCCGGCCACCGTGACGACGACACGCGACGGATGCGGCTCGATCGTGATCGGATGATCGGGGCCCGGCGACTTCACGGGACGAGGGGGCGTATCGGGACGGATCGACATCGTGGGTCCTCCAGGAAGTGACGGCGCGCCCGGCAGGCGCGCCGCGCCGGAACGTGCGCGCCGGGCGGACGCCCGCGCGCCGGTGCCGGCGTTGGCCAACCGATACGATGCGCCAATTCGGAGAAAGCTGCAGGGGGACGGAAGGCGGTGCGCCAGGCGTGCCGTATCCGCGTCGCGCCGCCGGCTTCCGACGCCCGCATGGACGATCTCATGCAACGGCAGCGGGATGCATTCGCCGCGATAAGCAACGCCGAATTAATTGGTAAGCGATCGGCGGCATGCGCGCGAAGATCGGCGGTCGTCATTCACGTGACCGTCTTTTTCCTTCCGCCATCATGAAGATTCCATTCGCATCATCCGCCGCGCGTCGTGCGCGGCGCGCATCGCATGCCGGTGTGGCGCTACGCTGCGTGGCTGCATCGCTGCTGCTCGCCGGTACGGCTTCGCACGCGTTCGCCGCACCGGCCGGCAAGACGCTCGTGTACTGCACCGAAGGCAGCCCGGCCGGCTTCGATCCGGGCCAGCACACGACGAGTACCGATTTCGACGCGAGCACGTATACGGTCTACAACGGGCTCGTGCAGTTCAAGCGCGGCACGCTCGATCTCGTGCCGTCGCTCGCGACGAGCTGGGACGTGTCGCCCGATCAGCGTGTCTATACGTTTCACCTGCGACACGACGTGAAGTTCCAGACGACCGCATGGTTCAAGCCGACGCGCCCGTTCCAGGCGGACGACGTCGTGTTCACGTTCCGCCGGATGCTCGACCCGGACGATCCGTTCCGCAAGGCCTACCCGGTCAGCTTCCCGTACTTCAGCGATCTCGGCTTCGATCGCAACATCGAGCGCATCGAGAAAGCCGACGACTACACGGTGCGCTTCGTGCTGAAGTCCCCCGACGTCGTGTTCGTGCGCAATCTTGCGATGGCGTTCGCCTCGGTCCTGTCGGCCGAATATGCGTCGCAGCTCGCGGCGCGTCATCGCGAAGCCGATATCAACCAGTTCCCGGTCGGCACGGGGCCGTTCCAGTTGCGCACGTACCAGAAGGATGCGCTGATCCGCTACGACGCGAATCCCGACTACTGGAAACCGGACGACGTGAAGCTCGCTCATCTGGTGTTCGCGATCACGCCGGATCCGGCCGCGCGGCTGCAGAAGCTGGTCGCCGGCGAGTGCCAGGTGTCGGCGTTCCCGCGTCCGGCCGATCTGGAGACGGTGCGGCGCGACCCGAAGCTGACGCTGTTCTCGGGGATGGGCTTCAACGTCGGTTTCGTCGCATACAACACGCAGCATCCGCCGCTCGATCGCGTCGACGTGCGGCGCGCGCTCGATATCGCGATCGACAAGGCGGCGATCATCAAGACCGTGTTCAACGGCGATGCGAAGATCGCGACGAACCCGATGCCGCCGTCGCAATGGTCGTACAACCCGCGCCTGAAGGACGCGCCGCGCGATCCGGCCGCCGCGAAGGCGCTGCTCGCGCAGGCGGGCTTCCCGAACGGCTTCGACCTGACGCTGTGGGCGATGCCGGTGCAGCGCCCGTACAACCCGAATGCGCAGTTGATGGCGCAACTGATCCAGCAGGACTGGGCGAAGATCGGCGTGCGCGCGAAGATCGTCAGCTACGAATGGGGCGAGTACAACCGCCGTGCGAAGCACGACGGTCAGCACGACGCGATCCTGTACGGCTGGTCGGGCGACAACGGCGACCCCGACAACTGGCTCGGCACGCTGCTCGGCTGCGACGCGGTGCACGGCAGCAATCTCGCGAAATGGTGCAACGCGGACTTCGAGCGGCTCGTCGATGCGGCGCGCACGAACGCGGACGTCGCGAAGCGCACGTCGCTCTACGAGCAGGCGCAGGTCGTGTTCAAGGATCAGGTGCCGTTCACGCCGATCGCCACGTCGATCGTGTCGCTGCCGGTTTCGAAGCGCGTGCACGGGCTCACGTTCTCGCCGCTCGGCGGGCACCGGTTCGACGGCGTGTGGCTGGATTGAACGAAGGAGACAAGCCCGGCGCGCGCGTGCGCGCCGGTTGTCGCCGCGACGACGGTCAGTTCAGTGCGACCGCCGCGGCCGCCTCGACGGGCGAACCTTCGAGTGCGACGGACGGGCGGCCGTCGGGACCAATCGGCACGTCGCCGACGAGCGTCGTGCGATAGAGCTGACGATCGAAGTCGAGATCGAAGATGTCGACGGGCGCGAGATGTGCGGTCGAGCGATTGTCCCAGAACGCGATGCTGCGCGGCTCCCACTTGAAGCGGATAGTGAATTCCGGGCGCGTCACGTGTTCCCACAGCAGTTCGAGCAATGCCTGGCTTTCGCGCGGCGTGAGCCCGACGATCGACTTCAGGAAACTCGGGCTCGCGTACAGCGCGCGTTCGCCGGTCTCCGGATGCACGCGTACCAAAGGATGCTCGGTCACGAGCGGGTGGCGCTCGACGGCTGCGTCGAACGCACCGGTCGCGCGGGCGCCGGCCGGCGGCGTGAAGCGATGAATGCCGCGCAGGCTGTCGACGAAGCCGCGCAGCGGCGCGGACAGCGTTTCATAGGCGCGCACGAGGTTGGTCCACTGCGTGTCGCCGCCGTACGGCGGAATCGTCACGCCGCGCAGGATCGATGCCCACGGCGGATTGACGGCGGCCGTCACGTCGGTGTGCCAGCCCGTCCACGGCCGGCGCACCGGTTCGCCTTCGAAGCGCGTCGCCTTGCGGTGCTTCGCGATCGAATAGATGGCCGGATGACCGTCGACGTGCCCGAATACCGGGTGGCCGACCGTCGGCTCGCCGAACTGCGCGGAGAACGCGACGTGCTGCTCGTGCGTGAGGAATTGCTCGCGAAAGAAGATCACGCGCCACGTCAGCAGCGCCGCGCGAATCGCGGCGATCTGCGGCGTGGTCAACGGTTGGGTGAGGTCGACACCGCGTATCTCCGCGCCGATGTGGGCGGACAGCGGAATCACGTCGACGGGCTGGGCGGCGGGTTCGAGTAGGGCGCTCATGCAACGCTCCTGGCGGAAGTGGACGGGGTGGACGGCCGGCGACATCGTTGCGCATGCACGCGTCGGCCCGGCGGCGGGAAGGTCATGGTCGGATCCTCCGGTCGGGAATGCAGGGATACGGTGATACGGCGATGCAGAAGCGGTACCGCGCATGGCGGCAGCCGGTGCCGCCGCCATGCGCGAACCTTACTGCAGCGTGGCGCCCGCTCCCTTCAGCACGACGCTGCGGCGACCGTCGATGCCGACCGGCACGTCGCCGTGAACGGTCGCGCGACGCACGACGCGGCGCGCATCGCCGTAGTCGTTGATCGCGTAGTGCTGCGTTGCGCGGTTGTCCCAGATCGCCACGTCGCCTTGCTGCCAGTTCCAGCGCACGGTGTTCTCGAGTCGCGTCACGTGTTCATGCAGCACCTGCAGCAGATGCGCGGAATCCTGTGACGACAGCCCCTTGATCTTCTGCACGAAGTGCCCGAGCACGAGCGTGCGCTCGCCGGTCTCCGGATGCACGCGCACGACGGGATGCTCGGTCTCGTAGACGGTCGACGTGAACACTTCGCGGTAGCGCTTCAGTTGCGTGTCGTCGGCATGCACATGCGTCGACGCGTAGTCGTATGCGTTCGTGTGCAATGCCCATAGCGTGTCGGTGAGGGCGCGCAGCGATTCCGGCAGGTGCGTGTAGGCGGCCGCGGTGTTGGCCCACACGGTGTCGCCGCCGAACGGCGGGATCACGACCGCGCGCAGGATCGACACCTTCGGGTAGGCATCGACGAACGTCACGTCGGTGTGCCACGAGTTGGCGCGCGCGCCGTGCGCGGAATCGAGTTCGAGCAGATGCGCGCTGCCGTCGACGGACGGCACGGTCGGGTGCGCGACGGTGTCGCCGAAGCGGCGTGCGAACGCCTCCTGCGCGGCGTCGTCGAGATGGCCCTGGTTGCGGAAGAACAGTACCTTGTGGCGCAGCAGTGCGGCGTGGATCGCGTCGAACGTCGCGTCGTCGAGCGTGCCCGACAGCCGGACGCCGGCGATTTCGGCGCCGATCCGGCCGGCGACCTGGCGAAGCTGAAGCGGATCGGCCGCCGTGCGTGGCGCGGCGGCGTGCGAAGCATGCGATGACGGGTGAGCGGCGTGCTGGACTTCGGACATCGGGAGTCTCCTGGTCGGGTCGGTTGAGTCTCCATTCAAGCAGGGACCGCGCGGAACCGGAACCGATGAATCGTCACAACCTTAGCGTGCGTCGCGATGATCGATATGTGTCGTCATGCTGAGCGAATCGCGCGCGACAGACCGCGCTGCCGCGCTACGCAGGCCGTGCCGCGCGTGCTACCACGCGAGCCGCCATTCGCCGATCCGGTGCGCATCGGCCGCAGCGATCCGGGTTCCGCCATCGCCTGGCGGCCCGCGATCGTCGAAATCGGCGAGCACCGTGTCGCGCAGCCGCGCGAATTCCGTGGAATCGCGCCGGCGCGGCCGCGGCAACGCGACGTCGACGATGCGCTCGATGCGCCCCGGGCGCGGCGCCATCGTGACGACGCGGTCACCCAGATACACGGCCTCGTCGACGTCGTGCGTGACGAGCACCATCGTGATGCGCTCCTGCTCCCAGATGCGCAGCAGTTCGTTCTGCATTCGCGCACGCGTCTGCGCGTCGAGCGCGCCGAACGGCTCGTCGAGCAGCAGCACGCGCGGACGGTTCACGAGGCCGCGCGCGATCGCGACACGCTGCGCCATCCCGCCCGACAACTGGTTGGGGTACGCATGCTCGAAGCCGTTCAGCCCGACGAGCGCAATGTGCTCGGCCACCGCGCGCCGCTTTTGCGCGGCATCGAGCGATGCGTTGCGCAACGCGGCCTCGACGTTCTGCGCGACGGTCAGCCACGGAAACAGCCGGTGATCCTGGAACACGATCCCGCGCTGCAGCGACGTATCGCGCACGAGCGCGTCGCCGGCGCGGATTTCGCCCGCATAGTCGGTATCGAGCCCCGCGATCAGCCGTAGCAACGTCGACTTGCCGCAGCCGCTCGCGCCGACGATCGTCACGAACTCGCCGGCGCGCACGTGCAGCGACACGTCGTCGAGTACGGCGAGTGTCGCGCCGCGTTGCGCATAGCGCTTGCTGACATGGAGGATATCGAGCGAATCGGAAGCGAGTGTCGTCATGGCGGAAAGGGAAGCGGCAGGAAGGAAGAGGGCGGTTACCGTTGCAGGTCGCCGCGGCGGGCGAGTGTCTTGCGCTCGATCGCGCGTGCGACCGCGTTCAGCGCCCAGCCGGTCACGCCGACGACGATGATCCCGAACAGCACGAGGTCCATCCGGAACTGCTCGCTGCCGTCGATCAGCGTGTTGCCGATCCCGCTGCCCGCGACGAGCAGGTATTCGGCGCCGAGGGTCGCTAGCCACGAATAGATGAGACCGAGATACAGCCCGGTGAAGATCGACGGCAGCGCGGCGGGCAGGATCACGTAGCGCACGAGCTGAAGCCGCGAGTAGCGCAGCGCGCGTGCGACGTCGACATAGGTACGCGGCACCGCGTGAATGCCGTCGCACGTATGCGCGGCAACCGGCAGCAGCGCGGCGAGCGACAGGAACACGACCTTGGCGACGTCGCCGAGGCCGAACCACACGGAAATCAGCGGAATCCACGCGAACAGCGAGATCTGCTTGAACGTGTCGAAGCTCGGCCCGACGATGCGCGCCGCGATGCGCGACAGCCCGAGCGCGGCGCCGAGCAGCAGGCCGCCCGTCGCGCCGATCGCGAAGCCGCACGCTTCGCGCGCGAGCGATGCCGACAGCGCACGCGCGAGCGCGCCGCTGGTCGTCTGGGTCCACGCGGTGTGCAGCACGTCGGCCGGGCCGACCAGCAGTCCGCTTTTGACGAGATGCGCGGCAGAGATCGCCCACCAGATCGCGAGCGCGGCGAGCGGCAGGACGAAGCCGCGCCAGTCGGGCGCGGACAGGCGGCGGGTGAGCGCGGGCGCGGCGGCCGGCGCGGCGTTCGGCGTGGACGTGGCGGAAGGCGGCACGGAAAAGGCTCCTTGAATCGGGTTCAGCCGCGGAACGCGGACGGCACGCCGCGGCGCAGCCGGGCTTCGAGCGCGTCGAGCAGCCGGTTGATCACGAAGCCGACCGCGCCGACCACGATCACCGCGGCCATCACGAGATCGAGCTGGAACAGCTGGCGTCCGTACACGATCAGGTAGCCGAGCCCTTCCGACGATGCGACGAGCTCGACGACGACGAGCGCGAGCCACGATTTCGTGAACGCGAGCCGCAAGCCGGTCGCGAGCGTCGGGATCGCGGCGGGCAGCACGATATGGAGAATGCGCTGGCGTCGCGTGTAGCCGAAGATGCGTGCAACTTCGTCGAGTGCGGGCGGCGTCTGGCGGAAGCCCTGCAGCGTGCTCAACGTGACGGGGACCAGCGCCGCATGCGCGATCAGCAGGTACTTCAACGGTTCGCCGACGCCGACGAGAAGCAGCAGGAACGGCAGCCAGCCGAGCACGGGAATCTGCACGAGCGCGTTGAAGCTCGGCAGCACGTACGCTTCGAGCGTGCGCGACAGGCCGAGCGCCGCGCCGGTGGCGAAGCCGAGCAGCGTGCCGACCGCGAAGCCGACCAGCACGCGCTGCAGGCTGATCAGCGTGTGCCGTGCGAGATCGCCGCTTGCCGCGAGTTCGGAGAGCGAGTCGGCCACCTGTTCGGGCGGCGGCAGGATCTGCGGTGCGATCCAGCCGCGCGCGCTGCCGACGGCCCACAGCGCGAACAGCAGCGCGGGCAGCGCCCACGGCGCGAGCAGCCACGCGACGCGTTTCGCGGCCGCGGTGCGGGACGGCCGTGCGGCGAGCGCATGCGGGCCGGACGGCGAAATCGAGATCGCGGTGTCGCTCATCGGGGCGGGTCCGGTCAGGAGAGGGGTTTGCCGGTCGCGTCGTAACGCGGCCAGTAGTGTTCGAGCTTCTGCGCGCGCAACGCATTGTCGAGATACTTCGGCTCGAACCAGCCGTCGATGTCGACCGGCTGGCGGATCAGCTTCAGCTTCAGCGCATCCTGCGCGACGGCCTTGTAGCGTGCGATCACGAACGGATCGATCAGCGGCGACAGCCGGTCTTTCAGGCGCTGGTTCGCATAGTCGGCCTGCCACGATACATACGGCACGCCGCTCTTCGCCCACAGCTTGAACAGCGCATCGCGGTTCGCCTCGTCGGACGACCATTGCGCGCCCTTCACGAACGCGTTGACGACGCGCTGCACGATGTCGGGATGCGCGCGCTCGAAATCGTCGAGCACGAGCAGGTGGGTCTGGCGCGTGAACTGCGGGCCGTCGTTTTGCGATTCGTAGATGATCTTCGCGAGCCCCGCGTCGCGCAGCTTGTACAGCTGATAGTCGCCCACCGATGCGTCGATGCCCTTCGATGCGAGTGCGGCGAGCGCACTCGCGGAGTCGAGATTGATCACGCGCAGGTCGCGCTCGCTCAGGCCGTTCTTCGCGAGCGCGTTGTCGGCGACGAGCTGCAGGTTGGTGCCGCGGAAGATCGACACGCGACGGCCTTTCAGGTCCGTGATCGAACGGATGTCGGAACCGGGCGGCACGGCGATCTTGATGCCCGAGCGCACGCTCGCGGCGAGCAGCAGGTGCGTCTTGATCCCGTTCGCGCGCGCGAGCACGGCCGGCAGGTCGCCCTGGTAGGCGAAGTCGAGCGCCTTGTCGGCGATCGCCTCGTTGACGGCCGGGCCAGCGCCCTTGAAGAACAGCCACTGCACCTTGATGCCGTCGGCCGCGAATTCCTTTTCGACAAGCTGCTGGAGCTGTACGGTGGCCCCGCTCGACCCACCGAAGGTCGGCGGATCGCCGGCGCCCTGCTGGGCGACGCCGATGCGGATGGTAGTGGGCTTGTCGGCGTGCGCGGCGGCGGCGGGCAACGCAACGAGGGACGCGATCAGCAGCGATCGCAGCAGGCGCAGTGGAAGCATGAATCGATCGGTCAGGAGAACGTTGGGAAACGCGGGCCGGGGCCCGGTGCGTCGAATCATTCTCGATGACGCGTCCGGCGGCGGACAAGCAACGATTTGAACTATGCTTATCGCGTGGCGGCGGGTGACGAAACCCGCCGCGATCGAATGCAGCCGGTGCGGCTGCTCGGGCAACGAACAGCGCGCCTGCCGCTCACGCGACGGCCACGGAGACAGCCATGCAAGTCCACGACCTGACCGGCCCACCGCTCGATTTCTGGGTGGCGATGGCGGAGGAGCTCGGTGCGCCGCGCGTCGATGCCACGGGATGCACGGTCGTTCGCGAGCCGGGCGGTGTGCCGATGCCGTATGCGCCGTCGTCGGCGTGGGCGGATGGCGGCCTGCTCGTCGAGCGGCTGCCGTTCGCTGAGTTCGAACGCGACGGCGGCCGCGGCGCGTGGCGCGCGGTGCTGCATCGCGCGGTGCCGGCGGCCGGCGAGCGCTGCACGTTCAATCAGTCGGGGCCGACGCTGCTGGTCGCCGCGATGCGCACGCTGGTCGCATCGACGTTCGGCGACGACGTGCCGGATCTCGACATGTCGAAGCCGCGATAAGCGCGGTAGTCTTCGGGCTGCCGGCCCGTTACGCGGCCGACAGGTTACGTACTGCGATCGACGCGACGTCGACGCGTTTCGGCAGGATCGCATCGGCCGCCGCGCGATCGGCGACGCGCTGCAGCACGTCGATGTCCGCGCCGGTGAGCGCGCGTTGCGCGAGCGCCGCGCGGCGTGCGATGTCGGACGCCGCATCGCGCGGCAGGCGCGTGAGCGACGCATAGACGCTTGCGTAATCGGCCGGATGGGCGAGCGCCCACTGGCCGGCGCGGGCGAGCCGCGCGAGCACGTCCGACAGCGCCGCGCGCTTCGCCCGATCGTCGAGCGTGTCGACCGGCGACGTGAGGAACGCGAGCCCCGAATTGATTCCGCTGCCGTCGCGCACGATGCGCGCGCCGCGCCGCACCACGTTTCCGTAATACGGGTCGAAGGTCGCCCAGATGCCGATCTGCTTCGCCTCGAACGCGGCGAACGCATCGACCGGCAGCACGAAGCGCACGTCGACGTCACCCGGCGCGAGGCCGTGTTCGCGCAGTGCGCCGTAGAGCTGGTATTGCGAGATGCTGCCGCGCGCCGACGACACGACGACGGTGCGCCCCTTCAGGTCGGCGACCGTGCGGACCGGCGAATCCGGTTGGACGACGATGCCGAGCGACGCCGGCGAACCGACGCGCGTCGCGACGATCCGCAGCGCCGGATCGCCGAGCGCGGCCGTCAGCACGGGCAGGTCGCCGGCCGGTGCGAGATCGATCGCGCCCGCGCGCTGCGCTTCGAACAGTGGCGCGGCACCCTGGAAATTCGCCCAGCGAAACCGGTATGGCGCGCCGTCGAGCACGCGCGCGGCTTCGGCCAGCGCGCGCAGGCCGCCGGCCTGGTCGCCGAGCACCAGCGTGACGTTCGACAGGTCGGAGCCGGCCGCGTGGGCGGAGGTGGACAGTGCGGTGGCGCCCGCAAGCGGCGCGGCGGCCAGTGCGGCCACGCGCAGCAGTGCGCGGCGGCGGGCCAGGGCGGGGGACGAAGTCATCGGCGGCAGGTCCTCGGAGATCCGCGCGCGGGCCGCGCGGCTGCCGGGCAGATTACGGAATCGGTTTTGCGCGGGCAAACATCGAATCGCGAAATGCTTATTCGCGTATGGAAATGGCGGGGCGCGGCGGCGCGGCACACTCACACGGCCGCAGGCATCGCACGCAGGAACGCCCGCACCGCGGGCGCCTTCTCGAAGCGCCGGTGCGCGAGCGCGAGTTCGGACATGATCGGCTTGCCCGCGATCGGCCGGTACACGACGCCCGGCAACGATACGCAGCCGGCGAGCACATCGGGGATCACGGCGACCCAGCCGTTTACCGAGACGCACGCGAGCACCGCGAGCAAGCCGCCCGGCCGCGCGGCGATCAACGGCGCGAAGCGGCCGCGGCGCGCGACTTCGAGCGTGCCGCGTTCCTGTTCCGGCACCGCGAAGCGCGCGTCGGCGAGATCGGCGGCGCGCACGGTCGTCATCGACGCGTAACGTGAATCGGCCGGCACGGCCGCGACGAACACGTCGCGCTGCAGCGTGACGATTCGCAGCCCGCCGGGCAGCGGCAACGGCGGGCGTACGTATGCGAGATCGAGGCGGCCGGCGTCCAGCTGCTTCGCGACGTCGTCCATCGGCACTTCACGCAGGTTCAGTTCGATGCGCGGGTGCGCGGTGCGGAATGCGCCGACCGTGCGCTGCAGCGTGCCCGAATAGACGGCCGACGACACGTAACCGATCTCGATCCGGCCGAGTTCGCCGCGCTCGGCCAGCGCGGCGAGTTCGCGGCCGCGCTCCAGGTGCTCGAAGGCGGCGCTCGCCTCGGCGAGAAACGCTTCGCCGGCCGCGCTCAGCGTCACCTCGCGGCGCGACCGATGGAACAGCCGCACGCCGAGCAGCCGTTCGGCTTCCTGGATCTGCCGCGTGAGCGCGGGCGGCGCCATGTCAAGCGCCTCGGCCGCGCGCGCGAAATGCAGATGTCGCGCGACGCCGAGGAACGCGCGGACGTGGCGGAGTTCGAGTGGATTCATGATTGTAATTTTCGTCAATTAAATGGCATCAGTATGTCAATGACCGGTAATACCGATCAAGCCTAGCATACGGGTCTTCCATCCTGGTTCGGAGCCGCCGATGTCCGATTTGTCCCCTGCGCCGCACACGGGCGCGTCCGCCGCCGCACGCGTGGGCACCCGCCTGCCGGCGGCCGCGACGCTCGCGGTCGCGTCGGCGACGTGCTCGCTGATCGTGCTCGACACGAACGTCGTCGCGGTATCGCTGCCGAGCATCGCGCGCAGTTTCCATGCGAGCTTCGCCGACATCGAATGGGTCGTGAGCGCGTACATGACCGCGTTCGCCGCGTGCCTGCTGCCGGCAGGCGGGCTCGCGGACCGGTTCGGGCGCAAGCGGATGCTCGGCGCGGGGCTCGTGCTGTTCGCGCTCGCGTCGCTCGGCTGCGGCATCGCGCCGTCGGCCGGCTGGCTGATCGCCGCGCGCGCGGTGAAGGGCGCAGGCGCCGCGCTGTTGCTGACGGCCGCGCTCGCGGTGATCGCGAACCGTTTTCCGGGCGGGCGCGAACGGGCCCGCGCGTGGGCGATCTGGGGGATGTGCATGGGGATCGCGACGGCCGTCGCGCCGCTCGTCGGCGGCGCGATCACGCAGTGGATCGGCTGGCGCTGGGTGTTCCTGCTGAACCTGCCGGTGTGTGCGTTGCTGGCCGTCGGCGCGCGGGTGGCGATCGACGAGTCGCGCGATCCGCACGCGAAACGCGTGGATGCGGCGGGCAGCCTGCTGTTCGGCGCGGCACTTGCATGCGCGATCGCGGCGCTGATCGGCGCGCCGTCGCATGGCTGGCTGGCGGCCGCGACGCTCGGCCGGCTCGCGCTCGCCGCCGCGCTGCTGGCCGCGTTCATCGGCGCGGAGCGCTGGCAGGCGCGGCCGATGATCGATCTCGCGCTGTTCCGCCAGCCACGCTTCGTCGGCGCGGTGCTCGCGATGTTCGGCTATGCGGCATGCGCTCAGGTGATGATGACGTTCCTGCCGCTGTACCTGCAAAACGCGTTCGGGATGTCGGCGATCGACGCGGGGCTCGGGATGCTGCCGTTCGCGGCCGCGATGATCGCCGGGCCGTCGCTCGGCGCGATGCTGGCGGCGTGCGTGTCGTCCGGCGGTGTGCTGGCCGGGGGGCTTGCGCTGATCGGCGCGGGCAATCTCGCGACCGCGGCGCTGACGGTCAGTGGCGACTACCGTCTCGTCGCGCTCGGCATGTTCGTGACGGGGTGCGGCGCCGGCATCATGAATGGCGACACGCAGAAGGCGATCATGGCCTGCGTGCCGCCGAATCGCACCGGCATGGCGTCGGGCATCAGCACGACGACCCGCTTCTCCGCGATCGTGACGGCCGTGGGCCTGCTCGGCGCGGTACTGGCCGCGAGTACCCACGTGCAGCTCGACCGGCTGCTGTCCGTCGCACCGGGGTTGCGCGCGTTCGCCGATGCGTCGTTCATGTCGAGCCTGCTGGCCGGTGACCTCGCGCAGGCGCTGGCGCGCGTGCCGCCCTCGGCGGCGCGCACGCTTGCGCAGGCGGCGCCCGCGGCGTTCGCGAGCGGGTTCGCCGCCGCGCTGACGGTGAGCGGCGTGCTCGCGCTCGCCGCCGCCGTCGTTTCATACAAGTTGCTTACACAACCGATTCGCGACGCGTGATCAGTGCGGCAATGGCTGCGTTGACCATTGCACGCGACGACGCGCAGCCGTTAAGCTTGCGCGTTCCGGTTTCACGCAGCGTGTTCAAGATGTCATCGACGATTGAGATTCTGTTGCCCGTGTTCGGGCTGATCGCGGCAGGGTTCCTGTGCCGCCGGCGGGGCGTACTCGGGCCGGCAGCGGCTGCCGAGCTCAACCGTTTCGTCGTGTGGCTCGCGCTACCGGCGCTGCTGTTCCGGATCATGGCGCACGCGTCGTGGCACCAGCTCTATCAGCCGGCATTCGTCGCGACGTTCGCGCTGACCTGCGCGCTCGTCTTCGTCGGCGTGCTCGTGTGGCGGCTCTTCGCGGGGCGCGGGCTGGCCGATGCGAGCATCGATGCGATCGCCGCGTCGTATCCGAACACCGGCTATCTCGGCTTTCCGCTGTGCCTGCTCGCGTTCGGCACCGAGAGCCTCACGCCAACCACGATCGCGACCATCCTCGTCGCCTGCGTGCTGTTCGCCGGCGCGATCGTGCTGATCGAGATCGGGCTGCAGCGCGACCGTGCGCCGCTCAAGCTGATGTGGAAGGTGGTGGGTGCGCTGCTGCGCAATCCGCTGATCGTCGCGCCGCTGGCCGGCGTCTGCGTGTCGGCGGCGCAGGTGCCGCTCGATGCGCCGGTCGAGACCTTCCTCAAGCTGCTCGGCGCGGCCGCGAGCCCGTGCGCGCTCGTCAGTCTTGGGCTGTTTCTCGCGGAAAAGCGCGACGCGACCGGCGCCGCTCCGCGCGGCAGCATCGCGCTGACGGCGGTCAAGCTGTTCGTGCAGCCGGCGCTGGCGTGGTGGCTCGGCGTGCGCGTGTTCGCGATGCCGCCCGTGCTCGCGCAGATCGCCGTCGTGCTGGCGGCGCTGCCGACCGGCACCGGGCCGTACATGCTGGCCGAATTCTACGGACGCGAAGCGCATGTGACGTCGCGCACGATCCTGCTGTCGACGCTCGGATCGATCCTCTCGCTATCGGTGCTGCTCGCGATCGCGCGGCACGCGTGAGGCCGTGCGGCCGGTGCGACGCGTGCTTCTCGCGCTCAGTGCGACTTCGTCGCGATCCGGTGAATGCGTGCCGCCCGCGCGACGCGCGGCCGCTGTGCCGCGCCGCAATGCGTCGCCTGCTGGCGGCGCGTGCGCCGCGCGGAGGTCGCGGCAGAGCCGGAGGCGGGCGCGGCTGACGCGCTCGTGCCCGCATCATCCGCATGCGCGGCAACCGCCGCAACGGCAGGTTGCGCGGCTTCGGCTTCGAGCCAGCTGTGCGTCGCTTCGGCGATTAGCCCGCGCAACCAGCGCACGCCCTCGACGCACGATCCCGATTCGTTCCACGTCATCCGATAGACGATGTCCGGCGGCTCGGCCGGCAGCGCGACCGCGCCGAGCGGCAGCAGCTTTGCGTAGTGACGCGCGAGCCGGTACGTGGTGGTCAGGATCAGGTCGGAGCGCACGAGTGCGTGCGCGGCAAGTTCGAAATGCGGCAGCGTGACGACGATCCGCCGCAGCAGGCCGACGCGTTCGAGCTGCCGGTCGATCGCGCCGGATGCTTCGAGCCACGATGGCGTCGGACACAGCTGCGCGGCCTGCGCGAACTCGTCCGCCGTCATCGCACCGCGCCGTGCGAGCGGATGCGTCGCGCGCATCAGGCATACGACGCGATCGTCGAACAGGTCGTCCTGGCGGAATCGCGACAGACGCGCCGCGCGATTGTCGATCACGACGTCGAGTTCGCCGTCGGCGAGCGCGCGTTCGTCGTCGAAGCCGTCGCCGAGCGGGTGGAACACGAGCTGCGCGTTCGGCGCGCGCTCGCGGAACAGCGCGACGAGCTTCGGCACGAACAGCACGTTCAGGTAGTCGGGGCAGCCGATCCGGTAGGTGCGCACCGACGTGCGCGCATCGAACGTCGGCTGCTGGATGCGGATGAAGTCGATCACACGCAGCGCGTTGCGCAGCGGCTCGATCAAACGCGCGCCGAACTCGGTCGGCACCATTCCGTAGCGGCTGCGCACCAGCAGCGGATCGCCGAGCAGCGTGCGCAGGCGCTTGAGCGCCGCGCTTGTCGCGGGCTGCGACATGTTCAACCGCACGGCGGCGCGCGACACGGTGCGCTCGGTGAGCAGCACGAGCAGGATGCGCATCAGCCGCGCGTCCAGCACGTCGAGCGCGCCCGCGGCGTTGCATGTGCCGGAGGGAGGGCCGGTCGGTGCCGATGCGTCCCGCATGTCGCTACGCGTCCGCGCGGCTCGTCATTTGACGAAGGTGCCGGGCCAGCCGACGATCCGCTTCGGACGCGGCGGCGCGTACGTGCGGACCTTCGACGTCTTCAGCTTCAGGCGCACCAGCGATTCGGCGAGCGCAACCGCGGCCGACACGCCGTCGACCACGGGCACGCCAGTGCATTCCTCGATCTGCCGGTCGAGGCCGGCCATTCCGCCGCAGCCGAGGCAGATCACTTCGGCGTGATCGTCCTTCACCGCGCGCTGCGCCTCGCTGACGATCGACTCGATCGCACGCGCCGGATTCTCCTCGAGTTCGAGCACCGCGAGACCGCTCGCGCGCACCGACGCGCAGCGCGCATCGAGCCCGGCGAGCTTCAGGCGATCCTCGATCAGCGGCACCGTGCGGTCGAGCGTCGTGACGACGGAGTAGCGGTGGCCAAGCAGCATCGCGACGCTCGCGGCTGCTTCGGTGATATCGACGACGGGCACCGTCAGCAGTTCCTGCAAGCCTTCGCGGCCGTGCTCGCCGTAGCCGGCCTGGATCACCGCGTCATACGGTTCGTCGTAGCTCAACACGCGCTCCATCACGGCGATCGCCGCGAGGTAGCTCTCGAAGTTGCCTTCGACCGACTCCGCGCCGAAGCGCGGCGTCAGCCCGACGATCTCCGTGCCGGGGGAGGCCGCGGCCTGCGCTTGTGCGGCGATGGCGTCGGTGATCGACTCGGTGGTGTTGACGTTGACTACCAGGATTCTCATTGGTGAACTCCGTGTGCGTGCATCAGTGTCGGGCGCAGGCGACCGCGATGTGTTCGCCCGAGCGCGCCTCGTATTGCCGTTTGCGGTCGGCCGTCAGCCAGTACACGCTGCCCGCGATGGCTGCGCCGAGCAGCCACGAGAACGGCGTCATCGCGCTGAAGGCCGGCACGACGGCGAGCGTGATGGAGATCAGCGCGGATGGCACGAGCGCCGCGAGCGCCTTGCGGTTCACGCCGCCCTTGTAGAAATACGCGCCGGTCGGCGCTTCGGTGTAGAGATCCGGCACGTTCACGCGCTGCTTGCGCACGAGCCAGTAGTCGACCGTGATGATCCCGTACAGCGGGCCGAGCAGCGCGCCCAGGCCGGACAGGAAGTAGACGATCACGATCGGGCTGTTGTACAGGTTCCACGGCAGGATCAGCACCGCGATCGTCGCGCTGATCAGGCCTGCGCGGCGGAACGACAGGCGGTGCGGCGCGAGGCTCGTCAGCACGAAGGCCGGCGCGACGAAGTTCGCCATGATGTTCACTGCGACCGTCACGATCAGGAAGGCGAGGCAGCCGAGCACGAGGAACAGCTTGTTCGGCACCGTCGCGATGATTTCCGTCGGGCTGTGGATGATGTGGCCGTTCAGCTTGAACTGCGCGCCCGCGAGCACGAAGCTGATCGTTGCGAACACGAGGATGTTGACCGGCAGGCCCCAGAAGTTGCCGACCCGCACCGTCTTCGCGCTCGGCGACGAGCGCGCGAAATCGCAGAAGTTGAGCACCAGCGTGCCGTAGATCGCGAGCCATAGCGAGCCGCCCGCGAACACCTCGGTCCACATCTTCAGGCCGGTCATCGGCTTGCCGATCGACAGCGCGAGATGGCCGCCCGTGCGGCCGTACATCCATGCGGCGAGCGACAGCGTCGTGACGAGGATCACAGGGCCGGCGAGCCCTTCGTACTTGCGGACCATTTCCATTCCGTACGTGAGGATGCCGATCTGCACGAGCCAGATCGCGACGAACGTGATCCAGCCGAGCGACGACAGCCCGAAGATCGCGTTCCGGTCGAAGGCGGCGAGGCCCGGCCAGATCGCGGTGAGCAGCACGCGCAGCACGACCGACGCGAGATAGGTCTGGATTCCGAACCATGCGATCGCGATCACCGCGCGGATCATCGCGGGCAGCATCGCGCCGTAGATGCCGAAGCTCATCCGGCTGATCACCGGGAACGGCACGCCGGTCTTCTGGCCCATGTAACCGGTGAGATTCATGAAGCTGTAGACGAGCACCGCGCCGATCCCGAGCGCGGCGAGCATCTGCCAGCCCGACAGGCCGAGCGCGAACAGGCCGATGGCGAACGAATAGTTCGCGATGTTGTGCACGTCGTTGGTCCACAGCGCAAAGATGCTGTAGCGGCCCCAGGTGCGGCCTTCGGCCTGGGTCGGCGCGAGGTCGGGGTTGTGCAGCCGCGGGCTCAGCGCGGGGTCGCGCATGGCCGTATCGGTTCGATGCGATGCGTCGTCCGCGCCGAGCACGATGCCCGCGCGGTGAATGGCTTCCAGTTGCACGCCTTGTCTCCTTCCATGTGCGGGGCGCGAACCGGCAGCGTGTGCACGCAGCGCGGGCCCGGCCACCGTGGACGTTATGTCTCGGATTTGTCGGCGAGTATGGGCGGCGGCTGCAACGATGGGAAATTAAATATTTTGCTAAGCGTCAGTTGGAAAATGAATGGGGTTCGATCATCGTCGAGCAGATCCGGCGGCATGCGAATTGCGGCTCAACGGGCTCCATCCACATCGACATCAGCGGAGGTGTCATGCAGCGATATTCCTTTCGTCACGTATCGCGAGCCGTCTTCGCCGGCATCGTGATCGCCGGCCTGGCGGCGGGGGCGGGCTGTCAGAAGAAGGGCGACAACGACACCGGCACCGGTGCGAGCTCCGATACGAGCGCCACAGGCGGCATGTCGGCTGCGCCGTCCACCGCGCCGTCTGGCACGCCGGCCAGCGGTGCGGCCGGCGCCGACACCGGGACGACCGGCGGCGACAGCGGCGCGAGCTCGCCGGGTGCGGCTTCCGCACCGGCCGGCGCGAGCGGCGGCTGACCGGCGAGCGCAGGCGGCGTGCGCCATGTGCGCGGCCGCCGCCTGCCGGGCGTCATGATGTTGTGCGGGCGCGTCGGGTGACGCGCCGCGCGTGAAAGATTTGCAAGGATCGTTGTAGCGATTCCCGGACCGGCGCCGTGCATCCCGCCGGCGCACGCCGTCCGGAACTGGAGGTGCGATGCGGAACGCGGAATTGAACCCAACCCCGAAACAGCAGCAGGAACCGATCGAGCGGAGCCCCGTGAAGACGCCGGCGGCCGGCGACATGCCGGATGCCGCGACCCAGGCCGCCGAAGTCGCGAAGCGGCCACAGACGCCCGAGACGATCGCGGCGAAAGCGCCGACCGGACTGCCGCCGATCGACGTCGGTGCGCATGCGGTCGACAGCGGCGATCCGGTGCGCCGTGCCGCTGGCCGGATCGTGACGCTCGACAACGCGAACATGGCGATGACGGACAACACGGTCGACGTCGACGGCAAGGGCATGGAAGCGGGCACCGGCGCGACCGAATGGCACGACAACGTGATCTATTCGAACGCGTCGCATTGACGATGCGGTCCGCACGCCGGACGAAGGGCTCGGCGGTATCGAGAGCCGTCCGTCCGGCAATCTGCCGCGGATCGCGACGCGGCCCGGCTGGCGCGTGAGTCATGTCGGCGACGTCGATATCGCGCACGGCGGCGGGACGCGTGCCGAGCATGTGATCCGCCTCGAGCGCGGCGACTGACGGACGGATGGCCCGACGCCCCGCCGGGCGGCGTGGCGCCGGGCGCGCGGTGCCGCTTATTGCGGGCCGAGCTCCTGCGCGGAGGTGTCGGCATCGTTGCCTTGCGCAACCAGCACGTGGACGTCGTTCGGCGTGACGTCGCCGATGCCGCCGGCCGGAATCGTCACCAGCAACCAGTCGGCATTGTTGTTGATCGCCACCGGTGCGGTCGTCAGGATCGGCGATTTGCTGCCGGCGGTCGTGACGATCACCTGGTAGTTGCCGCCGTTCAGGTAGACGGAGTCCTGGCCCGATGCGGGCGAGGCGTCCTGATAGGCGGCGCCGGACAGCGTCGGGCTTTGCGTCGTGATGTCGGTGCCCGGCGGCACGACGTACACGTCGACGTTCTGTGCGTTCGGCGATGCGTTGAAGGTGCGCACGCGCGCCTTGTCGGACAGCAGGCCCTTGTCGTACGGATCGTCGATCACCGAGATCGGCGACGAGGTGCTCGGCAGCGCGATCGTGGTGTAGTGGTGGCCGTTCGCCGCGCTGAACGATTGAGATGCGATCGTCGTCGTCGTTCCCGATACGTCGTAGCTGGCGTTCTGCGTGCCTGAATCGACGTCGTGATAGCGCGTGACGCCCTTGTACGCGACGCCGGATGCGTCGACCTTCGCATTCAGGTAGTAGTCGAGGTTCGGGCCGGCCGGCACCGCGTTGATGAAGCGTGCCTGCGGCTTCGAGATCCCGAGCTCGGTGCCGACGTCGTTGCCGTCGCCGCCGCATGCCGTGAGCACGGAAATGACCGAGCACAGCGCCGCGATCGTTCGTATGGATTTCATGTCGTCCTCTCGTTCAGGGGAACCTGCTTGCGATGCGGGTCGCCGCGCGAAGGATCGCGCGGTGCGCAGCGCCGGTTGAAGGATCAATGCTGTCCGCCGGATGACGGGCGCGAGGGTGTCGCAAGCGATGTGCCTGCATGGCGCGAAGCGCGCGGGTAGCCGTGTGGTGGCGTGTGCGGCGCGGCGGGCTGTCAAATGCCGCGCGTGATCGTGCGTATCGGGTAACGCGCTTGTAAAAAAGCGGCGTGGTGGCGCGTTCGCGCGCGATCTTCGCGGCAACGGCGTTTCAAACGCCGTTCGGTGTGCATTGCGCAAACCTGCGCGGCGGCCGAGAGAGGATGGAGGCGGCGGTGCGCGTTCGTAAGTCGTTGCGTGCGCATCGATACGGCACGCACCTGCGCAGAACCGCAGAACCGCGCGCGACGACGTGGCGTCGCCGCGCGCGTCGGGGCATCAGCGATTCACGAGCTTCGCCGGATACGCGAGCGCGAGTGCGCAACCGACCAGCATGCAGGCAGCGAAGCCGTACAGCCCGGCGCTTTGCGAATGGAAGGTGTCGCGCAGCCAGCCGATGAAATAGGTGCTGCCGAATCCGCCGAGGTTCGCGATCGAGCATGCGAACGCGATCCCGCCGGCTGCGGCCGAGCCCTTCAGGAACGTGGACGGCAGGGCCCAGACGACCGGCATCGCTGCCGCGGCGCCCGCATTGATCAGCGAGAACAGCAGCACGGTCGTGAGCGTGCCGTGCGACGACGCGGCCGCAAGCGCGAGCGCGATGGCCGACACCACGAACGGCACGACGATATGCCAGCGGCGCTCGCGCGCGCGGTCGGAGCTCGCGCCGCAATACAGCGTCGCGAGCACGGCCGCGGCGTTCGGGATCGCCATCAGCCAGCCGATGTGATATGCGTCCTTCACGCCGGTATCGCGCAGGATCGTCGGCAGCCAGAAGCTCACCGCATACAGCCCCAGCAGCACGCACAGATCGATGAGGCCGAGCGCCCAGACCTTCGGATCGGAGAACGCGCGGCCGAGTGCGTGACTCTTGTTGCCGGCCGGATCGGCGTCGAGGTTTTCGCGCAGTGCGCGCTTTTCGTCGTCGTCCAGCCAGCGCGCGGTCTCGATGCTGTTGGGCAGCCAGCGCAGCACCGCGAAGCCGAGCAGGATCGACGGCAACGCCTCGAGCAGGAACAGCCACTGCCAGCCGCCGAGCCCGTGCGTGCCGTCGAACGCCCGCATTATCCAGCCGGAGATCGGGCTGCCGATCATGCTCGACAACGGCAGGCCGACCATGAACAGCGCGACGATCCGCGCGCGGCGCGCGTCGGGATACCACTGCGTCAGGTACAGCAGCACGCCGGGCAGGAAGCCGGCTTCGGCCGCGCCGAGCAGGAAGCGCACGATGTAGAACTGCATCGGCGTCTGCACGAACATCGTCGCGCCGGACAGCAGGCCCCACGTGATCATGATCCGCGCGATCCACAGCTTCGCGCCGACGCGCTGAAGCACCAGGTTGCTCGGGACTTCGAACAGGATGTAGCCGCCGAAGAACAGGCCGGCGCCGAGCCCGTACACGGTATCGCTGAACTTCAGCGCATCGAGCATCTGCAGCTTCGCGAGGCCGATGTTGATGCGGTCGAGATAGGCCGCGAAATAGCACAGGCAGAAGAGGGTGATCAGGCGTAGCGTGACTTTGCGGTAGAGCGTGCCGTGCTGCGCGTCGTCGGCGGAGACGGCGGCGCTCGGGTGTGCGGTAGACATGGGATTGCCCCTGTTCAAGTGTGACGGATGAGTGAGTGGCCGATCGACGCGAGCGAGCATCTCGCCGCGCGCTGGAGTCTGTATAGCACGCCAATTACGTAGCGTACACACTAGAAAATACGGAATCGCACAGGCATGAAAATGAATGCATCGTGATCGACCTATCGATGAGGAATATTGCGTATTTTTGCAGGATTAAAGCGAATCTTCATGTGCATCCTGGCAGCTGGACAAAGCATCGATGCATGCGCCGAATTAGTGCGTATGCGCTCAAAATTGCAGCGTGTGCGCGCAAGCGATTCGACAGCCCGGAAACCTGCCATCCGGCATGCGCCGGGCGGTGCCGGATGTGCGTTGTCCGGGCATGAACGACAACGCCGAGGGATCTTCGCGCAGGGTGCGGGAGCGGTGCGACGAACCCTGATGCACCGCAACGAAGCGGCGCGCGCACCGTCGATTGCGGCGATTTGAGGGTGTACACTCCTTACCTTTCCTATTCGTGCCGCGCGGGCCTTTACTTTCATGGCGTCTTCCAGGGATTCCTACGACTTTCACGACCAGGTCGGCCACTTGCTGCGCCGCGCATATCAGCGCCACGTAGCGATCTTTCAGGAAGCGATCCCCGATTCGGATCTGACGGCCGCCCAGTTCGTCGCGCTGTGCGCGGTCAAGGAAAAGCAGGCGTGTTCGCTGAACGACATCGTCAAGGCGACCGCGATCGATCAGGCGACGATCCGCGGCGTGGTCGACCGATTGAAGGCGCGCGCGCTGATCGAAGTGCTGCCCGACCCGAGCGACGGCCGCAAGCTGATCGTGCGCGCGACCGCGGCGGGGCTCGCGCTGATCGATCGCACGGTGCCGTTCGCGCGGCAGGTGACGGAGCGTACGTACGGTCCGCTCAATCCGGGCGAGCGCGTCGCGCTGCAGTATCTGCTGCGCAAGATGATGGAGGCCGACGGCGATGCGTGATGCGCGGCGCCGTCCGGCCATCGACGCAACCCGGCGTTATATGACGCCTGCGGCAGCCGGCGCTTCGTCACTCGCAAGCCGGCCGGCCTCGCGTAGCGCGGCTCGCACCGTTTCGGGCGTGAACGGCGGCGCGTAGACGCGCACGCCGGTCGCATCGAACAGCGCATTCGCGACCGCGGCTGGCCCCGGCACCGATGCCGATTCGCCCGCGCCGAGCGGCGGCTCGCCTTGTCTGGGCATCAGCAGGACATCGACGTCCGGCACTTCGTCGAACGTCAGGATCGGATAACTCGCCCATTCGCGCGACGCGACCTTGCCGTCGGCGAACCGTACGCGCTCCTTCAGCGTGCGGCTCAATACCTGGATCACGTTGCCGTGGATCTGGTGGCGTACGCCGTCCGGATTGATCATCGTGCCCGTGTCCTGGCCGACCGTCACGCGCTCGATCCGGATCTCGCCCGACACGCGATCGACGCTCAGGTCGACGATCCACGCGGACCACGCCGCGCCAAAGCCGGGGAAGCGGCTGTGCACGTAGCGTGCATATGCGATACCGCGGCCGCGCACGACCCGCGCGCCATCGCGGCCATCCCGTTCTTTGTCGCGACCTGCGCGCGGCGTCCAGCCCGCGCGATCGGCCACGGCCCGCAGCAGTTCGATCGCACGCGTGTCCTGCAGATGGCGAATGCGGAACGCGAGCGGATCGATGCCGGCCAGCGCCGCGCATTCGTCGACGAATGCGTCGTGCGCGAACGAGTTCGGCAGTGCCGATACGCCGCGCAGCCACGACGCGCGCACCAGCGGCGCGAGATCCTCGCAGACGAAACGGCGATTCGGGCTTGCATAAGGCGACACGGCCGTCCGGTCGCCCATCTCGAACACGCGCGGCTCGGGTGCGATCGCGCCGGTCAGCAGCGTCGCGAGCAGCGGTGCGTCGTTCGACGGATAGCGCGTCGTGAAGTCGTAGCCGAGCAGGCGGCCGTCGCGCGTCACGGTGCCCGTCACCTGCATCAACTGGCCGGCGCCCTTCGGTTCCCACAGATGTTCGTCCGCACGCGACAGTTGCACGCGCACCGGCCGGCCGACCGCACGCGACAGCAGCAGCGCGTCGCCGCATACGTCGTCCGCGCCGTTGCGGCCGTAGCAGCCGGCCGCTTCCATCCGCACGATGTCGAAATCCGCTTCGTCGCGGGCCACGAGCGTTGCGAGGTCGTAGCGCAGCGACACCGGGTTCTGCGTGCCGGACCACACGGTGATCCGGCCGTCGCCCGGCTCGCGGTAGTCGGCGAGCGCGCACGATGGGCCGATCGAGCCGTGCATCTGGAACGGCCACGCGTAGGTGCGCGACAGCGTGATCGTGTTGGGTTGCGTGCGTGCCGCATCGACGCTGCCTTCGTCGAGCAAGACGCGTCGTTGCACGGGCGCGGCGGCGATCGCGGCGGCCGGCGCATCGAGCGACGGCAGCGCGGGGTGCGGTCGCCACGTGACGCGCAACTGACGCGCCGCGCGAATCGCATGTTCCTCGCGTTCGGCAACGACGCCGACAAAGTCCCCGATCGCGACGACGGCCGCGAGCCCCGGAATGTCGGCGACCGACGCGCGATCGACGTCGACGAGCGACGTGCCGACGAACGCGCCGCTGTCGTGGCCCGCATACGGCGGCCGTACGACGCGGCCGTGCAGCATGCCCGGCACGCGCATGTCGTGCACGAACGTGAGCTGGCCGGTGGCCTTCGCGGGCACGTCGACGCGCGGCGACGACGTGCCGACGATCCAGTAGTGCGCGGGATCCTTCGTCCGCGCATTCAGGTCGAGCGTCAACGCGATGCGGCGCGCGCTAACGAGCGCGGCGAATGTCGCGGTGCGGCTGTCGGTGGGAACCGAGATCGTCCCGCCTTCGGCGGCGAGTTGCGCGGCGTCGACGCCGAAGCGCTCGGCGGCCAGCGCCAGCAGCGCGTGCCGCGCCTGTGCGGCCGCACAACGCAGCGGTGTGGCGGAAATCTGGATCGTCGCGCTCGCGATGGTCGGGCCCTGGTTTGGCGTCGCGGCCGTGTCGCCGAGCACCATCGTGACGCGCGCGGCCGGCACGTCGAGTTCCTCGGCGACGATCTGGGCGAGCGACGTACGGATGCCGGTGCCGAGGTCGACGTGCCCGTTGAATGCGAGGATGCGTCCGTCGTCGAGGATCGCGACGAACACTTCGGGCAGCGCCGGTACATACGACGACAGGCTGCCCGGCTGGCCGGGCGCCGGCTTCACGGGCGGCGCGGGCGGGCGGATCACGGTCAGGCAGCCGTCGCGCGCTAGCAGTTCGGAGCGATTCACGGATGAAGAGTCCTGTCGGGGAAGGCGCGGTCGGCGGCCGGTCGTGGCGGGTGCGGCGCGCGTGCGCCGCCGGCCGGGCACGCGTTCAATCTAGGCCGCCAAAACCGCAGCGTCAATCGCGCGCGGGCGCACCGGCGCGGCCGGCGCCCGCGCTGCATGACGGCTCGAGGCGGCGGCTCAGCGCGCGTGCACGGCATCGATCGCCGCGATCGCATCGTCGAGCGGCATCACGGCCGCATATTTTTGCTGCATGTCGAACAGGTTTGCTTCGTGCGGCGCGATCGCGCGATCGCCGACGCAATCGGCGAGCACCAGCGGGCGGAATCCGTGCGACATCGCATCGACCACGCTTGCACGCACGCAGCCGCTCGTCACCGCACCCGCGACGAGCAGCGTCTGCACTGCGCGCTGCGCAAGCCACGGCGCCAGTTGCGTGCCGAAGAACGCGGACGGCACGGTCTTGCGCACGACGAGTTCGCCGGCAGCGGGCGTGAGCTCGGGCACGATCGCGCTGTTCGGATGATGCTCGGTCAGCGTTGCCATGCCGGGCACCTTCAGCGAAAACACATTGTCGTCGCTGCCGTCGTCCGCGTACACGATGCGGCTGTGCGCGACGGGCCAGCCGCGTTCTCGCGCACGTGCGAGCGCCTGCGTCGTGCGCGCGATCGCCGGCGCGATGTTGCCGCCGCCGAACGTCGCGGGATCGGCGAAACCGACCACGAAATCGACGATCAGCAGTCCGATGTTGCCGTGCGGCGGCAGCGGCGTGCCGAAACCCTGCTGGCGATAGACGCCCGCTTCGGCGTGGTGGGAAAGATCGGTCATGATGTCGGGTACTCGTCGGTCAGGCGGGTTGATCGATCACGCGGCCGTCGCGCACGACGGTCTCGCCGTCGAGTTCGACCGTGCAGCGGCGCAACGGAATGTCGATATGGCAGGTGGTGGTGCGGTTGCCGCCGCCTTCGTTGTTCGGCCCGAGCGAGAACAGGAAGTTGCCTTCGAATGCGCGCGCATCCATGCCGATCGTCGCTTCGCGGTCGTACAGGCCGAGCGTCGACCAGCGCGCGCGCGGCTGCAGCCCCCAGCCGATGTGTGAGATCGCATAGCCTTCCGGATCGGCGAAGGTTTCCATGTAGTCGCGCAGCAGGTCGGCGTCGACGCCGCCTTCGATGCGCGTCGCATAGCCGCCTTCGACGGTCAGCGCGATCGGCTCGCTCACGTAGTGCTTCTGCGGCAGCAGGATGTCGCCGCGATCGATCACGATCGTGCCGCGCGCGGTGCGGTCGTTCGGGTAGGTCAGCGCGAAGCCGCTCGGCCAGTGATCCCAGCGGCCCGGCGCGTCGACGAAGCCGTATTCGGCGGTCGGCGGAAAGTCGCCGAGCGGGCACGCGAGCGCGGTGCCGGCCGCGGAGGTCACGCGCATCTCGCGCGCGGCGGCGATCTTTCTGGCGGCGCCGAGCACGCGCGTGCGGTCGGCCAGCGTCGGCACCATCCGCACCAGCACTTCGGGCGGCTCGACCGCGAGCAGGATCTTCGTGCCGGACTTCAGGATGTCGTGCTGCTCGGGCGAGAACAGCAGCGTCATCAGGTCGAGCACGAGGTCGCTTTCGCGCAGCGCTGCGATCGCGGCGCGGTTGCCGGTCAGCGGCGTCGTGCCGAGATACGCGAGCGGGTCGCGGCTGAACGCCTTCTCGCCGTTCACCGGCGGCAGGTCGAGGCGGTTGACGATCGCGCCCATCGATTGCGTTGCGATCAGCGCGCACGTCAGCGTTTGCGGATGGGTGGCCGCGCTCGTCAGGATCGTGACGGTCTGGCCGGGTTCGAGGCGCGACAGCGTGAGCACCTGCTTCCACGCGTCGATCAGTTGGGTGTCGCTGACTGGCATCGTCGGCTCCGGTAAGGGCGTGAAGGAAAGAGTGGGCGACGCGCTCAGGCCGCGAGCGGCGCGCCGAGGAAGTCGCCGAACGCAGCGTAGAAACCCGCCGCGTTGTCCCACGGAATCATGTGGCCCGCGTCGGGCACGCGGACGTGCCGCATCGCCGGCGTGGCGCGCTGCAGTTCAGCGACGTCGTCGTCGCGCACCACGTCGCCGCGCCCGGCCGTGATCAGCAGCGACGGCACGGTCAGCCGCGCGGCGTCCGCGTGGAAATCGTCGGTATGGAAGCTCTCGTACGTCGCGCGCACCGCGCGCTCGTCGCAGGTGTGCAGCCATTCGGCGCGCAGTTGCAGCTCGGCGTCGGTCCAGGTCGGGCAGAACGCGCGCATCCCTTCGGCGTCGGTGCCGGCGCGCGCGAGCGCCATCGAGTCGATGTACCACGGCAGCTTGCCGGGATAGTCGCGGCGGTTCGGGCCCGACACGGGCGGATCGACGAGCACGACCGATTCGAGCCCGCGGATGGCGCGCCGCGCCGCGCGCGCGGCGATCCGTGCGCCCATCGAATGGCCGACGAGGCTCGTGCGCGGCAGGCCGAGCGCGGCAATCAGCGCAGCGATGTCGTCGGCCTGCGCATCGAGACCGTAGTCGAGCGTCGCCGACGCTTCGGACAGCCCGCGGCCGCGCACGTCGAGCACATAGGTGTCGAACGCCGCGCCGAACACTTCGCCGACGAAGCCCCACGTGATCGCGGGGCTCGTGATGCCTGGGATCAGCACGATCGCCGGGCGCGATGCGCGCGCGCCGGACGCGCCGCCGTAGCGCAGGTAGTGCTGGCGGATGCCGTTGGCGTGGACGTTCGCGCCGTACAGGAAAGTCGAAGACATGGGGAAACTCCGTCGAAAGGGCGGCAATCAGTACGCGCCGGATAGCAGCGCGCCGGCGCCCGGCACGACCGGTTCGAGATCGAGTTCGCGCAGCATCGCGTAGGTGGTCGCGATCGCGGC